>DIYV01000143.1:2291-11748 GCA_002429165.1 Gallionella sp. UBA6045
GGGGAGGCCGGGAGGGGTTAGGTTTTTTCCGCTACAACAAAAATCTCACCGCACTCGCCCGCGAAAACCGCAAGAATCCCACCGCAGCAGAAATCAAAATGTGGACTGAAGTGCTTTGTATGCGGCAATTTTTGCACTACAAATTCCTGCGCCAGAAACCCATTGCCAACTTTATTGTTGATTTTTACTGTTCAGAACTACACCTCGTCATCGAGATTGATGGCGACACTCATGGCGAAACGATAACCTATGATCTCGAACGCACCAAACTTCTGAATGCGCGCGGACTCATGGTAATCCGTTATACCAACGAAGATATCCTGAAAAATATCGCGGGCGTTTATGACGATCTGTCGCGCCGGATTCCGCAGAGTGTCCCGAAATGAAACTGATCATCGTCTCGGTCGGACACAAAATGCCGGACTGGATCACGACGGGCTTCAATGAATACACCAAGCGCATGCCGCGCGAGGCGCAGATTTTGCTGCTGGAAATAAAGCCCGAACCGCGCACCACCGGCAAGACTACGGCACAGATCATGGAGGCCGAAGCGCAGCGCATCCTCGCTGTCCTGCCGCAAAACTGCCGGCGCATCGCATTGGATGAACGCGGCACACAGCCAACCACCAGACAGCTCGCTGCGCAGATGCAGGACTGGATGCGCGAAGGGGGCGATGTTGCATTCATCATTGGCGGCGCGGATGGCTTGCATGAATCGGTCAAACAGGCCGCACAGCAGTTGCTGGCGCTGTCAGCGCTCACGCTGCCGCATGCTTTTGTGCGTGTATTGCTTGCCGAACAGTTGTACCGGGCGCATAGCTTGATGCACAATCACCCATATCATCGGGAATAGGAAATCGTCATGCGCATCATCCAGCCACGCATTTACCTCGCCTCGCAGAGTCCGCGCCGGCGCGAATTGCTCAAGCAAATCGGCATTAATTTCGAGATGCTGTTGCTGCGTTCAGACCCGCGCCGCAATCCGGAAGTGGATGAGACTCCCCATGCCGGTGAGCAGCCGGAGAGCTATGTCAAACGGGTCGCCCAGGCCAAGGCAGAAGCAGGTTATGCCGCTCTCAGGTTTCGCAACCTTCCTTCGTTCCCTGTTCTGGCCGCCGATACGACCGTCACGCTGGACGGCAGGATATTCGGCAAGCCGGACAGCGCAGAGCATGCGGTCGACATGCTGCGCCAGCTTTCCGGAACAGAGCACCAGGTGCTTAGCGCGGTTGCAATCGCTTTGGACGCGCATGTCGAAGTTGCGCTTTCCACTTCCACGGTGCGTTTCGTCATGCTCAGCGAAGAGCGCATCCGCCGCTACCTGCACACCCGCGAATACGCGGACAAGGCCGGTGGCTATGCCATACAGGGGCAGGCCGGCGCATTCGTCGAATACCTGTCAGGCAGCTATTCCGGGGTGATGGGTCTGCCGCTGTTCGAAACGGTTCAATTGCTGCAGCGCTTTGATTACCCCACGCCGTAGTATGCTTCTAGAAATTTGTTCTGCGGGATGAAGCGCAAGAAGCCGCACAGCGAGCGACGAGACATATCGAACAGATAGGCGAGAAGTGAGCGAGCACGCGACGCCGCGATTTGCCCGCAAAAGGAATTTATAGAGGCATACATGAGCGAAGAGATACTGATCAATGTGACCCCGCAGGAGACCCGCGTAGCGGTGATGCAGCTCGGCGTGGTGCAGGACCTGCACATCGAGCGCGGCAGCAGCCGCGGCATCGTCAGCAACGTTTACCTCGGCAAGGTCAAACGCGTGCTGCCCGGGATGCAATCTGCGTTCATCGATATCGGCCTGGAGCGCTCGGCTTTTTTGCATGTGGCGGATATATGGGAAAACAGCCACAACATCGAGACAGCCAAACCGATCGAGAAGGTGCTGTTTGAAGGCAAGACCCTGATGGTGCAAGTCATCAAGGAGCCGATCGGCAGCAAGGGTGCGCGGCTGTCCACCCAGCTCAGCATCGCCGGTCGATTGCTGGTGTATCTGCCTCAGGAGACGCACATCGGCGTATCGCAACGCATCGAAACCGTGGAACAGCGCGATGCCTTGCGTGCCAGCCTGCAAGCCGCTCTGCCGCCCGAACACCAGGGCGGCTACATCATACGCACCGTGGCGGAAGCTTCGCCAGAACTTGATTTTGCCGCCGACATCGCCTATCTGGACAAACTGTGGGGTAATTTGCAAACCATTGCGAAAACCGCCAGTGCGCCGCAACTGCTGTATCAGGAACTCGACATCAGCCTGCGCGTGCTGCGTGATTTTGTCAGCCAGGATACCGTGCGCATCCTGGTCGATTCGCGCAGCACTTACCAAAGAATGCTGGAATTCGCGCAAGCCTACAATACGATTGCGAGCGGCAAGCTCGAGCACTATCCCGGCTCACGCCCGCTGTTCGATCTGCATGGCGTGGAAGAAGAGATCGAGCGCGCCCTGTCCAAGCGCGTCGACCTGAAATCCGGCGGCTATCTGATCATCGACCAGACCGAGGCGATGACCACCATAGACGTGAATACCGGCGGCTATGTCGGGTTGCGCAGTTTTGACGACACCATTTTCAAGACCAATCTGGAAGCCACGCAAGTCATCGCGAGGCAATTGCGCCTGCGCAATCTGGGCGGCATCATCATCTGCGATTTCATCGACATGGATACCCAGGATCATCGCGATGCCGTGCTGGAAGAATTCAAAAAAGCCCTGGCTCGCGATCACACACGCATCACCGTGAACGGCTTCTCGTCGCTGGGTCTGGTGGAAATGACACGCAAGCGCACCCGCGAAAGTCTGGCGCATGTGATGTGCGAACCATGCCCCACCTGCCAGGGGCGCGGCGAAGTGAAAACCGCCCAGACAGTATGCTACGAGATCCTGCGCGAAATCCTCCGTGAAGCGCGCCAGTTCAACGCGCGCGAATACCGCATTCTTGGATCGCAGCAGGTGATCGATTTGTTCCTGGAGGAAGAATCACAGGCGCTCGCGATGCTTTCCGACTTCATTGCCAAGCCGATCTCGATGCAGGTCGAAACGATGTACAGCCAGGAACAATACGACGTGATTTTGATGTAAGGCGTGCGATATGCGGGAAAATTCAAGGATGGATAAAATGACAAAGACGGCGCTGCTGGCGATATTCACCCTGCCCCTGGCGATCGGCGGGTGCGGCAATTCCGATTCGCAGCAGGGAGCCGTTCCGCTAAAGAACGCTGCAGCGGACGACATGTCCCGATTGTGCTCGTCTATTGAAGCCACCGGCCTCACCAAGCAATGCGCTGTCAACACTCGCGACAGCACGGTTCACGTCACAATCGACAGCTTTGACGATGAAGCGGCCAGGAATGTTTGTGCCGATGTCGCAAACAGGATGGCGCAACTGACTGCCCGTTTTTCAAGCCAATGGATGCTGCAAGTGTTTTCCCAGTATCGCAGCGACAAACCGATGGCTACCTGCCCGCTGCATTAGCAGCCCGTTGCCCGCCGAATTTTCTGTTGTTGCGCGCAAACATTCCCGAGCGTATCACCGGGAAACCCGGTGCAAGGCTCATTCCGCCAGCGTCGGGTACAACCTCACTGCGATGGACAGCAGGGCAATGAATACCGCGAGCATGACCGAGAAATCGACGGCGTAACCGTGCACGCTTTCCCCGCCGCTGATCATCAGTCCGCGCAGCGCGTCGATCAGATAAGTGAGCGGATTGATCTGTGCGACGACGCGCAGCCAGCCCGGCATGATGTCCAGCGGATAGATCGCATTGCTCGCGAAAAACATCGGCATGGTCAGCAGCTGGCCGATGCCCATGAAACGCTCGCGCGTTTTTACGATGCACGCAATGATCAGCGAGAACGTGGCGAATATTCCCGATCCCAGCATCACGCCGGCCAGCACCGCGAAGATCGCCAGCGGCTCCAGCCTGAGCGAGACATGCATGACGAGAGCGACGAGGTAAATGACCACGGCTTGCAGGATGCCGCGGAATCCCGCGGCGACCGCTTTGCCAAACACCAGCGAAATGCGCCGTGCGGGACTCACCAGGAGTTTATGCACCACGCCGAGGTCGCGCTCCCAGATCACTGCGATGCCATAGAAGATCGCGCTGAACAGCACGCTCTGCGCGAGGATGCCGGGTGTGATGAACGCGAGGTAGCTTAGCTGGCCGGTGTGGATGCCGCGCACCTGTGCAAGCACCTGTCCGAACACCACCAGCCACAGTACCGGCTGCACCGCGCGGGAGATGATTTCGGTCGGATCGCGGACGAGCTTGATCATCTCTACTTCCACTATCGCTGCACTCTCGCGGATGAGTCGTTTCATCTGATCGTCACTCAGCCGAGGCGGTGGGCAGTTCTGCGGTTCCGGGCGACCTCGCTGAAAGTGCCGCTTTCGTGTATCAGGCCACCCGCGTAATGTATGAACACGTCATCCATGGTCGCTTCCGCTCCGAGACCCGCGCGCAATTCGGCCGGTTTGCCGACCACGCTTATCCGCCCCTCATGCAGGATCGCCAGTTCGTCGGAAAGTGTCTCGGCTTCTTCCATATCGTGCGTGGTGATCAGAACCGTCATGCCATAGTCGCGCCTGAGGTTCAGCAGACGATCCCATACCATGCGGCGCGCAACGGGATCGAGCCCGATCGTCGGCTCATCCAGGAACAGGATCGCGGGGCGATGCAACATGGCCTGGGCAAGTTCGAGCCTGCGGATCATACCCCCGGAATAGGTTTTGACCAGTCTGTGCGCCGTATCGGCAAGGCCCATGAATTCGAGCGCGCTGGCGATGCGTTCGCTCCTTTCTGGTGCCGGCAGTCCATAGAGTTTGGCCGACAGGCGCAGGTTTTCGTAACCGGTCAGCGCGCCATCGGCCGACACGAGTTGCGATACATAGCCGATGCGCCGTCTGACCTCTCCCGGCGACTTGATGATGTCGAATCCGCCGACTTCGGCCGAGCCGGATGTCGGCGACAGCAGTGTCGTGAGCATCTTGATCAGGGTGCTCTTTCCCGCCCCGTTTGCGCCGAGCAAGCCGAAAATTTCCCCATAGGGAATGCGCAGTTCGATACCATCCGCAGCTGTCAAATTCCCGAACCGGCGTGTCAGCTCAGACGTTTTGATGGCAAAATTGCCGGATGCGGCGGTGTTCATATGGGCGGATGGCCTGCGGTTACCAGCTACGTTCCCGCATCATTTCAGGAAATCTCCTGATCCTCATCGGAGGGCATGGTCGTCAGTGCCAGTTCAAGATTCGCGGCAAGGTTGCCGGCATATTTTGCCGCTTCGAATAAATGAAGCGACTCGTAGTATTTGGCTTTCAGCCGAAAATTGTCGATATCGTCCGACAGTATTTTTCTTGTTTCGTCTTTAGTCATCTCGCAACTCCTGATGTTGATGGATAAGATTGGGACGGAGCCCCATTGATGTTCGTAGATTAAAATTTGAGCTACGTTCCCAATTGTTTTGCAATTGCTTGGCAGAGCCTATTCCGGACAGATCAGATGCCCCCGGGATCAAAACATATGAAGGTTTTATTTCAGGGAAATGATTATTTTTTCCCGCGTAATATTTCTTCCACATCCTCGATTTTGTCATAGAGCAGGTTGATTCTGCGTGCAAGCCCCTGGATTTCAGTATGCGCGCGCCGGTTCACGTCAAAGTCCAGTTCATTCCGAAGACGGTCTTTCTTGTCCTGGCGATTCTGGCTCATCATGATCACAGGGGCCTGTATCGCCGCAATCATCGACAAGAACAGGTTGAGCAGTATGAACGGGTAAGGATCCCAGGCATTGCCCTTTAATTCGACGTTGATGAGCGTATATGCAAGGAGCACCAATCCGAAAATGATGATGAAGTTCCAGGAGCCGCCAAATGAGGCAACCACATCGGCAATTCGTTCCCCCATAGTTTGGGATTCTTCAAATAGTTCGTTCGGGTTGCGTGCAGCACGCAGGCGAACCAGTCTTTCGGTAGCATGAAACTGCCTGCCCATGACTTTCATCAGGTCCAGTCCGGCGTCCGGCTTGCTGCGAATCAGCACGGTGATGTCATTGAGGTCCAGTTCTATGCACAGCGATTCCTGCACGGCCGTGGCTTCGGTTTGGTGCGGGGTCTGTGCCAGCATGGATGCAAAACCAAACACATCGCCCTTGATCGGTTCGTCCAACAATACGATTTGATTGTCCTCATCAATGGTCGAGACTTGGACCGAACCGGACAACATGATGAACGCACGGTTACTTGGATCGCCTTGCTTGTATATCCGCTGGCGCGGCGCAAACTTGCATAGCTCGACCTGACTGGCGAGAACATCCAACTCCTCCTTGTCGAGCAAAGAGAATAACGAGACATCCTGGAGGACTTCCGGATTACAGGACATAGAGCACCGAACACTTTCTTGAGCCACATGTGATTGTGTGCACCAGTGCAGTCAACTCGCTCATGCTTTTTAAAATAGTACAGGAATGCACGTATGCTGATTTTTTGCCTGGGCAGTTATTCTGGGAATTATATAGCTCATATTATTTGCCGGCGTTTACTTTTCTTCCTGGGTGTCGACCACGTGTATCACTTCACCCTCGATCACTTCACCCCTGATCACATCATTCTCGGCCATCTCTCCTTCCCTCACCATGCCGGGAGGCTGATAGTTGCGCATCTGCTTGCGCAGTTCGCGGGTCTTCCACCACAGATAAGCCCAGCCAAGCATGCCGGCGACCAGAATGACTGCGACCACCACCACCGAGAACATCAATGCCAAACCGAACGCTGCTGCGGTTGCGACAACAGCAAGCAGATTGCGAAACGGGTTGGGGATATTTGCAGAGGTATGCGGGAGATTTCTCATCTGTTCTTCTTCCTGAAGGCCGCATTTCCTGAAAGCGGCCAAGAAAATTGTCTAGTGCAAATTATCTAGTAAAGCGGCGGCGATTTATGCGGAATATTTCCGGGTATCCAGTAGCAGACATATTCCTTCCCATCCTTGAACCCGCTACAGGTCAGCAACTCCCGGTTCTGGCACATCGAGTCGAGAATCGCGTTGAGTTCTGCCAATTTGACTCCGGGCACGATCAGCGACTTCAGGTTTGTCAGTAAAACCGGCATCTGGCTGGAAGATTCAGCCAATGCCTTGAGTATGTTTTCGCGTATCGATAGATTAGGCATTCATGGTCGTGTTCGGGTTCACGGTAAATAGTCAGTCTGCCTATAATACTCCGATGCTGCGGATCGATTTGAACTTCCGTTGCGTGCGCAAAAGTGGCGGACAGTATGATGGATTTGCATCTATGGGATCATTTGGCGGCAGGTTCAATTGACGTCCGTGACTGTCGGCAGCGTCGCCAATACCGGCATTACGATCGTCAAATAGACCGGGCTCCTTTCTTGGCGCCGAGTTTGGCAACGAATTTATCCCTGTTGATCACGAACCGTTCATGCCGTCCTTTGGAGATCAGGTCCACCCCATCATGGGCTTCCACATTAAAAACAAGCCTTCTTCCCTCGACCGCTATCAATTCAACGGTTGCGGTTACCTCCAGGCCGGGTGGTGTTGCAGCTTCGTGACTGACGTCGATATGCGTTCCGACCGTTTGTTCCTGTGGCCAGTCAATATGGGGATTGATCGCCCTGATGCAGGCCCATTCGAGAAATCCCACCAGAAAGCCGGTTGCAAAGACTTCCGGCATTGCCGCGAATTCCTCCGATTCCGGATAGAGCGCGGGGACGGTTTTCGATTGCGGTATGACGAACTTGTGCTCGTATCTGATACCCGGTTTCAACGTTTCCTTCATTCGATACTCCCGCTATTGTGAAAATTTTAAGTTGTCCGGCAGCAGGCTTTCCGGTTGGATTTTGCTGCCGGTGACCGCCACCACCTTGTGACGTGATTGTCCGCCCTGTTTAAGTTCGGTGTTGCGCAGCGGAACGGCAAAAAGGCCGGCAATGAATTTCAGTAATGCTTCGTTGGCACGTCCCTCTATGGGCGGGGCAGCCAGCCTTATCTTGAGTGCCTCGCCGTGCAAGCCGACGATTTCGCTGCGCTTTGCACCCGGTTGTACATGCAGCGTAAGCGTGATGGTTTCCCCGTTGCGGCGAAACCAGTCAGGTTGCACGGTTACCATTTTATAGCAATCGGGCCGCCAGGCTTTCCAGCATCGCGATAGGCACCAGCAGGATGATCTGGCAGATCACCAGTAACAACAGCGGAGATAAGTCGATGCGGCCGAGCAGCGGCACAATTCTTTGCAGCGGCCGCAGGAATCGTTGAGTGATCGCCGCAAGCAACGGGGCAAGCGGGGTAAATGGGTTGACCCATGACAGGATCGCTTGCGCCACCAGTGCGCTCATCAACAGGTAGACGCTGATCTTGACGAGCTTCACCGCGCTCAGTGCCAATAATCCGAGCAGCGGGAAATGCACGAATGGGTATCCGTCCAGCGATAACGTCAAGCCCAGATAGGCAAACTCGACAATCAGCGCAAGCAGCAGGCTCGCACTGTCCAGCCGCCATAGCGGCGGAATGAAGCGGCGCGCGCGCAATACCGCAAAATTGCTGATCGCCATGACGAATTCGCCGAGCGGATTGCGCATCGGGGCGCGCAACCATTGCATCAGGAAGCGGAACAGCAGCACACCGGCAAATCCCTGCAAAAAAATATCAAGCAAAAATTGTATCGTTTGATTGAGCATCACGCTTTACCCAGTTCATCGCCCATTTCGCGGGAACGCGCCGCCGCTGCACGCGCGGCTTGTGCGATATGTTCGGCAACATGGTTGGCAGAAAGGCTCAATAACGCGCGCTCGGTGGTGCCATTCTTTGAGGTGACACGCTCGCGCAGCGTGCTGGCATCCTCTGCGCTGGATGCGGCCAGTTTGCTAGCACCCAGAAATGTCGCAAGACTCAAACGGCGCGCATCTTCAGAATTGAAGCCCAGTTCCTGCGCAGCTTGTTGCAGGGCCTCGATGAAATAAAATACATAGGCCGGGCCGCTTCCGGAAATCGCCGTTACGGCATCCAGCATGGCCTCATCCTGCAGCCATAAGGTTTCTCCCACCGCCGCCAGTATGCTTTGCGCCTGTTCGCGTTGCGCGGTATTGACTGCGGGCAGGGCATACAAGCCGGTCATGCCGCTGCGGATCAATGCCGGAGTGTTGGGCATGGCGCGGACGACAGACTGGCTGTTTGACCAGCGTGCCAGGTCTGTCGCCAGGATGCCTGCGGCGATCGAGATCAGCAACTGTCCCGACAGCAACGGGGCGAGCTGTTGCGCCACCGCACTCAATTGTTGCGGCTTGACTGCAAAGACGATGATCTGGCTGCCGGCCACGCCTTCGTCAAGGTTGTCAAACGCCTGTACCGAGTAATCCCGTTGCAGCCGCGCGCGATTGTCGGCATTGATTTCCACCACGCTGATCTGTGTCGCGGGGAATCCCCTGCCGAGCATGCCGCCGATCAAGGCA
>DIYV01000143.1:11979-16361 GCA_002429165.1 Gallionella sp. UBA6045
CACCAAAGATCGCAGTGCCGATGCGCACTATGGTCGCACCTTCCGCGATCGCCGCGGCAAAATCATGCGACATGCCCATCGATAAAGTATCCAGCTGCAAGCCCTGCCGGTTCAATTCGTCGCGCAATTTGCGCAGCTGCGCGAAGGGCAGGCGCTGCCCGGCAACATCGTCGCCGGGTGCGGGAACCGCCATTAATCCGCGCAATTTCAACCTGGGCAGTTTCGCGATGGCGTGCGCCAATATACCCGCTTCATCGGGAGATACACCGCTCTTGGTGTCCTCGCCGCTGATGTTGACCTGCAAGCACAGCTGCAAATCCGGCAGGCGAGCGGGGCGCTGCGCGGATAAACGCTCCGCGATCTTCAGTCTGTCCACGCTGTGCACCCAGGCGAAATTTTCCGCGATGGCACGGGTCTTGTTGCTCTGGACCGGCCCGATGTAATGCCAGGCTATAGTCAAATCCTGCAGCGCGGCGATCTTGTCCAATGCTTCCTGGACGTAGCTTTCCGCAAAGCACCTCTGTCCGTCGCTGTATGCCTCGCGTAACTTATCCGGCGTAAAAGTCTTGCTGACCGCCAGCAACTTGACTTCGTTTGCGCGGCGGCCCGCCTCGACAGCCGCTGCAGAAATCGCGTTGCGCACAGCTTGCAAGTTGGAAGCGATTGTTGTCATAATCCCGTACGCAAAAAAATTCCGCCAAACATTCCTAATTCGTGCGGCTCTGTATCAGTCAGACCAGGGCCACCTTACCAAACCGGGACGATTATAATGGATATCACCGAACTGCTTGCCTTTAGCGTCAAAAACAAAGCATCAGACTTGCATCTTTCCGCCGGCCTGCCGCCGATGATTCGTGTGCATGGCGACATACGCAGGATCAACCTGCCGGCGCTGGAGCACAAGGAAGTGCACGCGCTGGTGTATGACATCATGAACGACGGGCAGCGCAAGGCTTACGAGGAGAACAAGGAGATCGACTTCTCCTTCGAGGTTCCCGGACTCGCGCGTTTTCGTGTCAATGCTTTTGTGCACAACCGCGGTGCGGGTGCGGTCATGCGTACCATTCCTTCCAAGATATTGTCCCTGGAAGACTTGAAGGCCCCCAAGAGTTTCGAGGCGATTTCCGAATATCCGCGCGGTCTGGTGCTGGTCACGGGACCAACCGGCTCGGGCAAATCCACCACGCTGGCCGCGATGGTCAATCATCGCAACGAAACTGAGATGGGCCACATCCTGACCGTGGAAGACCCGATAGAATTTGTGCATGAGAGCAAGAAGTGCCTGATCAACCAGCGCGAAGTCGGCCCGCATACCCTGTCATTCCAGAATGCATTGCGCAGCGCGCTGCGTGAAGATCCGGACGTGATCCTGGTCGGCGAAATGCGCGATCTGGAAACCATACGCCTGGCGATGTCTGCCGCGGAAACCGGCCACCTGGTGTTCGGTACGCTGCACACCAGTTCGGCGGCCAAAACCATAGACCGTATCATCGATGTGTTCCCTGCCGATGAAAAGGAAATGGTGCGCGCGATGTTGTCAGAATCTCTGCGCGCGGTGATTTCGCAAGCCCTGCTCAAGACCAAGGACGGAACCGGCCGGGTGGCTGCGCATGAGATCATGATTTGCACACCTGCGATCCGAAATCTGATCCGCGAAGCCAAAGTGCCGCAAATGTATTCGGCGATACAAACAGGCCAGTCAATCGGTATGCAGACGCTGGACCAATGCCTCGCCGTCCTGGTCAAGGAAAACAAGATCACCCCTGCGGAGGCCCGTAGCAAGGCGGCAAACAAAGACTCGTTCCCCGGCTAATCACAGTCTACTTATCAGGAGTTTTTCATGGAAAGAGATCAAGCCACCGAACTGATACACAACCTGCTGCGCGGCATGATCAGCAAAAAAGCTTCCGACCTGTTCGTCACGACGGGCTTCCCGCCGGCATTCAAGATCGATGGAAAAATGACCCCGGTTTCCAATCAGGCGCTCACGATGCAGCATACACAGGAACTGGCGCGCAGCATCATGAATGACCGCCAGGCGGCCGAGTTCGAAACGACCCATGAATGCAACTTTGCGATCAGCCCGCACGGCATCGGCCGGTTTCGCGTCAATGTGTTTCTGCAGCAACAGCGCGTCGGTATGGTGCTGCGTACCATCACGACCAAGATTCCCAGTCTCGACGAATTGGGCATGCCGCCGGTGCTCAAGGACATCGTGATGACCAAACGCGGTCTGGTGATCGTGGTCGGCGGCACTGGTTCCGGCAAGTCGACCACGCTGGCCGCGATGATCGGTCACCGCAACCAAAACAGCTATGGCCACATCATCACCATCGAAGACCCGGTCGAGTATGTGCATGAGCATAACCACTGCATCATCACGCACCGCGAGGTCGGCGTGGATACCGAGTCCTGGCACAACGCGCTGAAGAACACCCTGCGCCAGGCGCCGGATGTGATCCTGATCGGCGAAATCCGCGACGCAGAAACGATGGAATATGCCGTGGCGTTTGCGGAAACAGGACACTTGTGTCTGGCTACGCTGCATGCCAATAGTGCCAACCAGGCGCTGGATCGCATCATCAACTTTTTTCCGGAAGAGCGCCGCACGCAGCTGCTGATGGATCTGTCACTTAACGTCAAGGCGTTTATTTCGCAGCGATTGATCCCGAGAAAAGACGGAGCGGGGCGTGTTGCCGCGATTGAAATCATGCTCAACTCGCCGCTGATTGCCGACCTGATCTTCAAGGGGGAAGTGAATCAGATCAAGGGTGTGATGGCGCAATCGCGCGAACTGGGCATGGAGACTTTTGACGGCGCGCTGTTCAGTTTGTTTGAATCGGGCATGATCTCTTACGAGGAAGCCCTGAAGAACGCAGACTCGGTCAACGATCTGCGTCTGCGCATCAAACTGGAAAGCAAGCTGACGACAGACCGGAACCTGATGAGCGGTACCGAAAATATGAAGCTTGATTGATTTGTAGCCAGGAAAGGTTTGCAAAGACAGGATTGCCTGGGTTATCAGCCGGTCATAATCAAGCTAAATCCCTTGTTTGCCGGCGGTCCCGGGCCGGTTGCTTCCGGACACGATCTTGTACTCCAGCAAACGGCATTCGATCGCGCCGTTGAACAACGGGGTGCGCTTCGAGGGAGACAGGCGCATCAGCTTTAAAATGGCCTTGTCGGCAGTGAACAGATAGGCCGTCCAGCCGCCGAATTTCCGTTTCAGCGCATCGCCCAGCTTCGGATAAAGCTCGGCCAATTCATCCAGCTCACCCATGCGCTCGCCGTAGGGCAGGTTGGCCACCAGCATGCCATGCTCCGCGGGAGCCGGGATTTCCAGCACGTTGGCCTGTTTCAGCTCCACACATTCCGACAATCCCGCCTCATCCAGGTTGCGCCACGCGGTCTTCAGTGCATCACCGTATAAATCGCTGCCATAAAGTTCAAGCGGTTTGGCCGGCAGCTGCGCGGCAATCGCTTTTTCACGCATCGTATTCCATGAGGACGCATCAAAATTCTTCAGCATTTCAAATGCAAAATTGCGCGCGATACCCGGCTGGATGTTGAGCGACATCTGCGCAGCCTCGATCAGGAACGTACCGCTGCCGCACATCGGGTCGAGCAGCGGCGTGCCGGGCTGCCAGTTCATCAGGCGCAAAATGCCCGCCGCGAGATTTTCCCGGATGGGGGCAATGTTGGTGTGTGACCGCACGCCGCGCTTGAACAGCGCGTCGCCGGAAGTGTCCAGATACAGCATCAGCCTGTCGTCTTCGATAAACACATGGATGCGCACGTCCGGATCCAGCGTGTCCACACTGGGCCGTTCGTTGCAGTGTGCGCGGAAGCGGTCGCACACCGCATCCTTGACCAGCAGGGTGATGAACTCCAGGCTTTTCAGCGGGCAGCGGATCGCGGTGGTGTTCACGCGTATGGTATGGGTGACATCGAACCAGCGCTGCCACTGCAATTGGAACGCTGCCTGGTAGATATCCTGCTCGGTGCGGTATTGCGTTTCCTTGACGCGCCACAGGATGCGGCTGGCGATGCGGCTCTCCAGATTGGAGCGATAGCACAGCGCCCAGTCGCCGGAGAAATGCACGCCGCCTTCGGTGCTGCGAACATTGTTTGCGCCCAGCTTTTCAAGATCGGCCAGGAGTATGGTTTCCAGACCGCGCGGGCAGGGGGCGAAAAAATCAGGCATAGAAAAAATCAGGCATAGCTCAGAAAGGTTTAACGGTGGCGAGGATGACGACAGCCGTCAGGATAATTACCGGGATTTCGTTGAACCAGCGATAGAACACATGACTGCGGGTGTTTCGGCCGGCAGCGAATTGTTTGACCAGTATGCCGCAGTAGTAGTGATAGCCGATCAGCAGCAG
>DIYV01000023.1 GCA_002429165.1 Gallionella sp. UBA6045
TGATCACGCTTCCCGCATCATGATGCGGTATTGTATTTTCATTGTAATCGCTGAACCCGCGACTATCGATGCAAGCGCGAGAAAGGAACCGAGTGACAGGGTCGACACGCCGGTAATACCCTGGCCTATCGTGCAACCCATCGCGGTAACGCCGCCAAATCCCATCAGTGTGCCGCCGATGATATGGTAGAACATGTCCTGGGCAGAGGAAAAAGCTTCCCAGCGGAAAGACTTGGTGAACAGCGCATAAAGGAAAGAACCGATGCCGACGCCGAATATGGTGGCGACGCCAAAGGTGACGATGTTCGAGGCATCGGTCCAGTATGCCCAATATTCGAGTGTGTAGGCGGTGGGTGCGACAAATGACATCGATTCAGCCAGATGGGAATTGGTGCCCAGATAGGTCATTTCCAGCGTATCGGGGTTCTCGCCAAAACCGAGATGCCCGGTCAGATACCAACCGCTAATTATCAGCAGGCCGACGACCAATCCGGACAGATTGTTGTCCAGGCTTTTACGGAAACTTTTGTCCTTGAAAACAAAAATCAGGATGGCCAACCCGATCACGACGGCCAATGCCAACTGCAGGGTTTTGGAGGAAAGTCCGCCGATACCAGACAGCAGGGCAGAGAGCGTTTGTCCGTGGTTGAACTGGGAAGTGACAGCAGGTGCCTGCAACACTGTTACGCGGAATTGGCCTAGGATCCCTCTCAGTGTCATCAATGCGGCAAAGCCCAGATAAATGAACACGACGACAGATCTCAGGTTGCCGCCACCGACCCGCACCAGCGTTCTGTTGGCGCAACCGGAAGCGAGCGTCATGCCGACGCCGAAGCACAGTCCTCCAACGATATAGGCAAGCCAGGGGAAGCTGTTGCCGGTATAGATGGTCTTGGACAAATCCAGATAACCAAAATAGGCGAGCACATTGGTGCCGATCATCGCGACTGCGATCGCGAGCAGCCAGGCGCGCATGCGCCCCCAGTGGCCCATGTTGACGACATCAGAAACGGCACCCATGGTGCAAAAGTTGGTCTTGTTGGCGATGAAGCCGAATACGATGCCCAAACCAAATCCCCACCAGACTATCGTCTTTATCACAACCGATGCATCCATTTAGCGTTACCCCGAAAAATTATCAAAAATTCATGAATAAATAAATCACAATTTACTGCATCACACGCCGTGCATGCATCAACGCCCAGTTCAAGCGATACCGGCGTTGCCCTCCGCGCCTATCAGTTTTGGCAGATTGAGATCGCGCGGCGTGATCACTTTCTTGTCGCGCAGATAGCTTGTCACCAAATCCCAGATGGGTTCGCCGGTCACGCCTTCCGCCACCGGCGCCCATCCCGCCACCTTGTATTTCTTGTTCGGATCGAGCGCCTTGCCATTCAGCATCATGTTGTTGATGCGCTTGCCGATTTTTTGCCGCAAATCGCAGGTATAGCTGATGCCGCCGACGCGCACCATGTCCCCGCCCTGCTGCTTGTAGGGATCAGCGTTGAACAGGTTGTCGCAGACGTCTTCCATGATGGCCTTGATGGTTTCACCGGTCATTTCGGTCAGCGTTGTCTGGGGATAGGTGATCGCGGTCTGGTCCATCACATGTTCGAGGGTGATTGCTTCGCCGGGCAAAAGCGAAGTGCCCCAACGAAAGCCGGGGGAAAACGCCGCATCCGCACCCTTGACTTCCATCAGTGCATCGAGGATCAGTTGATCGAAGGTGCCGTTGAAATTGCCGCGGCGGTAAAGCGTACCTTCCGTGACAGCAAGCTTTTCAGCCAGCTTCGCTTCATAGGGTGCGCGCACATTCTTGATCAAGGTTGCCATTTCCGCATCCGGATCGATCAGGTTGGCGAACACCGGCAGAAGCTTGTATTTGATGTCGACGACTTTGCCATTCCTGACGTCGAAATCCATCACGCCGAGAAACTTGCCGTTGGAACCTGCATTGGTCACCAGGGTTTGTCCGCGGGCATTTTTGACAGCGATTGGTGCGGGAATGCCATCGTGGGTATGGCCGCCCATGATGGCGTCGATACCGCTGATCCTGGTGGCCATCTTCAGGTCCACATCCATGCCGTTGTGGGACAGCAGCACGACTACTTGTGCTCCCTTGGCCCGCGCCTCGTTGACGACCAGTTGCATATTGTCGTCCTGGATGCCGAAGGTCCAATCCGGCGTCAGGTAGCGGGGGTGGGCGATTGGCGTGTAGGGAAATGCCTGGCCGATGATTGCGACGGGAATGCCGTTGATCTGCTTCATCACGTAGGACTGGAAGACCGGGTCGCCGAAATCGTTGGTCTTGATATTCTGCGCGACGAAATCCACTTTAGCCTTGAAGTCATTGTCAACGACCTGTTTGACCCGCTCCGCGCCCAGCGTAAATTCCCAGTGGCCCGTCATCACATCGACGCCCAGCAGCTTGCCGGCATCCACCATATCCTGTCCCTTGGTCCACAATGCAGTGGCGGAGCCCTGCCAGGTGTCCCCGCCATCCAGCAGCAGGGAGCCGGGACGACTGGCGCGGATTTTCTTGATCAATGTGGCTAAATGCGCGAAACCACCCACTTTGCCGTAGGTGCGGGCGGCATTGTCAAAATCGAGGTAGGTGAATGCATAGGCTTCGGGCGTTCCGGGCCTGATGCCAAAATACTTGAGCAGATTTTCGCCGACCAGATGCGGAGGCTTGTTTTTGCTCTGCCCCAAACCGATGTTGACATTGGGTTCCCGAAAGTAGATCGGCAGCAACTGCGCATGGCAATCAGTGATGTGCAGCAGGGAAACATT
>DIYV01000026.1 GCA_002429165.1 Gallionella sp. UBA6045
GGTCTCGTGGTCTCGGAGATGTGTATAAGAGACAGGCAGGAAGGTGACGACGGGGCGGAGTGGAGGAGCCTGGATGACATAGCCGTCGGGGGCTGTCCCGAAGGGCGGCGGCGCGGGAGTCCCCATGAAGGCGACGCACTTGATGTCCTGGGAGGACTGGATGCCGAAGAAGACGGTTACATCGGCGATGGAGGCTTTGCCGGGAGTATGCACTAACTCCGGCAGTCCGTCTCCGGTGGGTGCGAGATCGTGGACAGGTGCAAGGTTGCTGGTGGCCTTCTCCAGGTTCGCTGCGTAGCCTGAAGCGGAGCTGGCGATGAGGTCTTCGCCAGCTTCGGTGTAGACCATGAACTCCTGAGACTGCGATCCGCCCATCGCGCCAGAGTCTGCCTCGACGACGACGAACTCGAGGCCGCAGCGGGTGAAGATGGCGCGGTAGGCTGCGTCGTGCTTGTTGTAGCTGTCGTCCAGACCTGCAGAGTCGATGTCGAAGGAGTATGCATCCTTCATGAGGAACTGTCGGACGCGAAGGAGACCGGACTTTGGCCGCGGTTCATCGCGGAACTTGGTCTGGATCTGATAGAAATTGATCGGCAGTTGCCGGTAGCTGCGGATCTCGCGGCGCGCGATATCGGTGATTACCTCTTCGTGGGTAGGCCCGAAACAAAAATCGTTGTTGTGCCGGTCCTTGATCTTGAGCATCTGCGGGCCGAACACTTCCCATCTCCCTGTTTCTTGCCAGAGTTCGGCGGGCTGCACGGCGGGCATCAGCAATTCGATCCCTCCGCTGCGATCCATTTCTTCACGCACGATATTTTCCACCTTGCGCAACACGCGCAGTCCAAGCGGCATCCAGGTATACAAACCACTGGCCAGTTTTTTGATATATCCTGCGCGCATCATGAGTTTGTGGCTGGCGAGCTCGGCTTCTGAGGGGGCCTCTTTAAGGGTGGAAATGAAAAATTGTGAGACACGCATGATGGGTGCAACCTGGTTATGAAATTCAGACTGCAATTTTACAGGGAATGCCGGTATTTCGGTATGTTAAGGTATATATGAATGGCTGTTTCTCTTTTCATTAAAGTGGAAATGTGAAAGAATCTGGCTATTGAAATTAACCGAGTAGAGTGACAAATGATAGACCGAGACGGCTACCGCCCGAATGTCGGCATTATTATCACGAACAACAGGAATCAGGTGCTTTGGGGCAAGCGGGTCAGACAACATGCATGGCAATTTCCGCAAGGCGGCATCCAGCATGGCGAAACCCCCGAGCAGGCGATGTACCGCGAGTTGCACGAAGAAGTCGGCTTGATGCCGGAGCATGTAAAGATACTCGGACGTACCCGGGAATGGATGCGTTACGAGGTCCCGCAGAGCTGGAGCAAACGTGAATCGCGCGGTGGTTATCGCGGACAAAAGCAGATATGGTTTTTGTTGCTCCTTGTTGGACGTGATTGTGATGTCTGTCTGCGTGCCAGTTCGCATCCGGAATTTGATGCGTGGCGCTGGAATAATTATTGGCTGGACATCACCGCCGTGATTGAATTCAAGCGTGAAGTTTACACGATGGCGCTCAATGAACTGGCCAGTTACCTTCCTGCACCCAGGGGTAATCAGGCACAACTGCAACACGCGCACAGATAATTGCCGTTCGAATATTAAGGGGAAAGCTTTGATCAAAGAATACAGCGCGCTGCAATCTTCCCTGTTGAAAACAGGTTCTTCTTTTGTGCGTCCGGTGCAGAAACTGCCGGAGCGGGTAAAGCTGAGCGATCCGGCATCCAGCGTGATGACGGATTTGAACCAGGTTTCGGTAGTGAGTGTCCGCACAAAAACTTCGATGGACAGGGCCAATGCCAAAATGATCCGTTACGGTGTGCGCACGCTGCTGGTGCTGGATGACAACGATCAAGTGGCGGGGTTATTGACGGCCAGCGATGTGCTGGGAGAAAAGCCGATGCGCTTTCTGCAGAACATGGGCGGAACGCATGCAGATATCATGGTGCGCGACATCATGACTACTCAACGCGAATTGGAAGTGCTGAAAATCGAAGATGTGCAGAATGCCCAGGTCGGGCATATCGTCGCCAGCCTGAAAAAGTCCCACCGTCAACATGCACTGGTGGTCGCTGAAGGTACCGATGGCAAGCAGTCAGTGTGCGGTTTGTTTTCTCTTACCCAAATTGCCCGTCAGTTGGGTGCCCAAATTCAAAGTTTCGAGTTGGCACATACCTTTGCCGAGATCGAGGCAGTGATCGCGCGCGGCTAAAAAATCCAGATTTCATCCCAACNNACTGATGGGACTACTAGCCATTCCACTAAGTTGCCAAAAAACGGCAACCAAGTGGCTGGTTATGCTGCGTTGCGGAAAAAATTTCTTGCTTGCATATAAAGCATATGTTGCGCGGCGGAAATTTTTTCCGCGTCTTGCATTTGGGCGAACTCTGGATTTTTAGATATGTAGGTTGGGTTAGCGGTTTTATCGCGTAACCCAACAAACACAGCTTCCAAATACTGGCATTTGTCGAAATGCTTGGATCTGTGGGGGTATGTGCAAAAATTCGCACCTGATGAAACTACTGATGAGACTAATAGCCATCTGACTAACCCAGCAAAAGACGCTGGATAAGTCATTGGTTATAGCCATTCGACTAGGCTGGCAAAAGACGCCAACCAAGTCGATGGTTATACCCAACCTGCATGACTGATTAGCTCTTCAGTGTTTACCGGTGCTGCCGAAACCGCCGCTGCCGCGTTCGCTCAACGGAAATTCTTCCACGATATTGAACTTCGCCTGCATCACCGGCACGATCACCAGCTGTGCCATGCGCTCCATCGGCATCAGCGTGAAGGGTATCTGGCTGCGGTTCCATAACGAAACGAAAATCTGCCCCTGATAATCCGAGTCGATCAGACCGACCAGGTTGCCCAGCACGATGCCGTGCTTATGCCCCAGGCCGGAACGCGGCAATATCATTGCGGCATAACCCGGGTTGGACAAATGAATGGCGATACCGCTTGGGATAAGTTCGCATTGCTTGGGCTGAATCACCATGTTGTGTTCGATGCACGCGCGCAAATCAATCCCTGCCGAACCGGCAGTTGCATAGCCGGGCATACTTGCATGCAAGCGGTGATCCAGAATTTTGACGTCGACAGGAATGTGTTCTGTTGGGGGAATGCGTTTCATTTCAGTACTCCATTGTTACGTTGTGCTATGCGCTGCATCAATAGCCTTGCCAGCGTGAGTTTGTCGGCGCGCGGCAGAGTTTGCCGGCCGCTGTCATCGAACAACACCAGTTCGTTGTCATCGCTGCCGACAGCCTGCTGCACAAGATTACCCACCAGCAAAGGCAGTTTTTTCGCGCGGCGTTTCTGTTCGGCATATTCCACGAGATTCTCGCTTTCTGCGGCAAAACCCACGCAAAACGGGGGGTTGGTCAGGTTGGCGACATACCCAAGGATGTCCGGGTTGGGGACGAGGTCCAGAGTGAGATTTTTTTCACTCCTCTTGATCTTATGGGTGCCGGGTTGTGCGACACGGTAATCGGCCACCGCGGCCACGCCGATAAAAATATCGCAATTGCCGACATGCTGCTTTACCGCCTCGAACATCTGTTCTGCACTTTGCACATCCACGCCTTGCACGCCGACGGGTTTGGTTAACGCTGTCGGCCCTGATACCAGCACCACTTTCGCGCCCAGTTCCAGTGCGGCTTGTGCGATGGCATAGCCCATTTTGCCGGAGCTGCGATTGGTAATACCGCGCACGGTGTCTATCGCCTCGTAAGTCGGGCCGGCAGTGATCAGGATATTTGTTCCGGAAAGAATTTTGGGTTGAAAGAAGGCCGCAATGTCTCGTGCCAATTGCGCTGCTTCCCGCATCCGTCCCATGCCTTCTTCGCCGCACGCCTGCACGCCGCTATCCGGGCCAAGCACCTGCACGCCATCGGCAATCAGTTGCGCGACGTTGCGCTGCGTAGCCGCATTCAGCCACATCTCGCGGTTCATCGCGGGCGCGATGATCAACGGGCACACACGCGCCAGACACAAGGTGGACAGCAAATCATCTGCCAGCCCATGCGCCAATTTGGCAATGAAATCGGCACTCGCGGGCGCGATCACAATCGCGTCCGCAGCACGGCTCAGGTTGATGTGCGCCATGCTGTTCGGCACACTCGCATCCCACTGGTCGGTAAACACCGTCTTGCCGGACAGACCCTGCATCGTGGTCGTCGTGATGAAATGGCAAGCCGCCTCGGTCATGACGACCTGCACCTCAATGTTCTGCTTGATCAGCAGACGCAGCAACTCCGCCGCCTTGTAGGCCGCGATACCGCCGGTGATGCCCAGGACTATGCGGTTTGAAGGCATGATGCGTTTTGTCTTTTCTTGTTCCATAATGCTGCGCATATTAACAAGAAACAGCCCGTCTGGGCTGGGAGGATATATGGCGATCACAGACTGGCCTGAAGGCGAACGACCGCGCGAGAAACTCTTGATCAGGGGTGCGTCCTCGCTTTCCGATGCCGAGTTGCTGGCGATCTTTTTGCGCACCGGGGTGACGGGAAAAAGTGCGGTGGATCTGGCGCGCGAATTGCTCACCCGGTTTGGCAGTCTGACGCAATTATTTGCCACCAGCGAGGCGGATTTCTGCGCAGTGCGCGGCATGGGTCAGGCCAAGTTTGTGCAACTGCAAGCGGTGCTGGAAATGTCGCGGCGAGCGCTCAAGGAGGAATTGCAGCGCGGCGATGCACTCAACTCGCCGCGTGCCGTGCGCGATTATTTGCAACTATTACTGGGCGGACGGCATCAGGAAGTATTTCTGGTGCTGTTTCTCGATACTCAGCATCGCGTGATCGCCTCGGAAGAGTTGTTTCACGGCACGCTCAGCCAGACCAGCGTGTATCCGCGCGAAGTGGTCAAGCGTGCGCTGGCGCACAACGCGGCTGCCGTGATACTTGCCCACAACCATCCCTCAGGTGTAGCCGAACCCAGCCAATCGGATCGACTGTTAACCGATGCGCTCAAACAGGCACTGAGTCTGGTGGATGTGCGCGTGCTGGATCACTTCGTGGTGGCGGTGGGACAGACCCTGTCGTTTGCGGAAAAAGGGTTGATATAACACGGGCTTTTCGTCATTTTGACCTCACCAAGTGTAAGAGTACTATGCTGTCAAGAACAAATATAACGCGGGTGGAAATCATGAAATTTGCAAAAGCGCTGGGATTGATGTGTGGCAGTTTTATGCTGGTGGCAAACGGGGTATCTGCTCAAGAGCTTGAACAGAAAACGGGCCAGCCTCCCGGGCCTGAATCTCAAAAACCAGCCGAGAGTGATGCCCGTGACAAACCACTGCGCGATGCCGAAGCCTTGATGAAAGCCGGCAAGCCCGCCGATGCATATAATCTTCTGGCACCGCTCGAGTTCGACCGTTCCGGTGAGGTGCGCTTTGACTACCTGATTGGTATTGCCGCGTTGGACAGCGGCAAGCCGGATAAAGCCACGCTTGCCTTTGAGCGGGTGCTGGCAGTGGATCCGAATTTTGCCGGTGCTCGTCTTGATATGGCGCGCGCCTATTATCAACTCGGCGATCTGCCGCGTGCCAAGACCGAGTTTGAAACTGTGTCCAAACAAAACCCTCCCGAAGCGGCGCGCGCCACCATCAAAAAATATCTGGATGCAATCGCCGCCCAGCAGTCGGCCAAACAAACCCGTTTCAGCGCCTATGTGGAAGGGGGGCTGGGACATGATACCAACGTCAACAACTCCACCAGTCAGGCGCAGATCAGTGTTCCCTATTTCAATAATGCAGTGTTCACGCTGAGCCCGACCAATCTGAAAACCGCCGATAACTACTATAGCGCTGCCACCGGCGGAGAGGTCAGCCACAGCTTTAATAATAATTGGGGCTTATACGCCGGTGCGGATCTGCGCCAGCGCGGCAATCAAACCGAAACCGCTTTTGACACGCTGAGTCTGGATGGCCGGGCAGGCGTGATATTTGCCAGCAGCGAAAAAAATATGTTCCGTATTGGTGGAACAAAGGGGCGCTATAACCTGGCGAGAGTGCACGACCACGATTCTTCCGGCTTCAATGCGGACTGGAGGCATGTGTACGACCCTGCAAATCAAGCTAGCCTGTTTGTGCAGTATGGGCGCTATCGTTACGTGAATCCCGCAATGAGTATCCAGGATTTCGATCAGGCCACGCTCGGCACCGGCTGGCTGCATGTATTGGCGGAGGGGAAATCCGTATTGTTTGGCAGTTTGTTCTTGGCGAATGAAAACGATGTGGCGCCCATTACGCCGACCAACCCCAGCGGGGGTCGTGCCGATGGCAACAAGAACGCGCTGGGCTTGCGCGCAGGAGGACAAACTGCGGTGGGAACGCGCACCGAGTTGTTCGTTAATCTGGGATTGCAAGCGGGTGTATATGACAAGACCAACGCGTCGTTTTTGATAAAACGCAAGGACAATCAACTGGATCTGTCTGTCGGTGCGAACTGGCATTGGGACAGGAACTGGACGCTGCGACCACAGTTGAACTATACGAAAAATGATTCCAATATTGCCATTTATAGCTTTGACCGGGCGGATGTTTCTTTGACGCTACGCCGTGATTTTCGTTAATCGAAACTGAGTGAGGTGCAATCATGAATGCCACCGGAAACAATGTGCCCATCATTCAACAAGCCGTGTTCTACGCATCCAGCCTGGAGCCGGCAACCAGTATCGCATTTGGCGGTGACTTGCATCGCCGGCACTTGCGGAGCAGCGCAGGGAGGGATAGTCATCGGCAAGTTCACCGGCGCTGGGGCGATCGGGGGCGGCAATGAGTTATGGGCTGCAAAATGGCGCAACCACGATCCCCGGCGTGACGGCATTCCATTGTTAAACAGTCTTTGTACAAAACAAAAGCCCCGCTGCGGCAGGGCTTGTTATTTGCAAAATCAATAAATCAGATGCGCTTCGCCAACGCAGCCGCGATGTGATTGTGCGAGTTTTGGTGCAACAAACGCGCGTTGCATTACATCGTTTGTTTTCCTGCAAGCAGGTTCTCGCCGGTTATGTGCGATAACGTACAGAATGCTCGATAACATTCGAATACTGTGTCGTCCGGCAAGCGGGTTCGTCGTTTGTCATTTCTATCTTTTGGAGAAAATATATATGGAAAACCAATTAAATACCCAAGCATTAAGAAGTGTGCAACTTGATAAGCTGAAAGAATTGCAAGCACAACAAAAAAATTTGAAGCAATTGCAGGCAGAATTGGAAAAGATCAATTTAAAAATCAAAAACAAGGATGCTCTGTCGCCCGATGACGTTGCATATCTCGGCCAACTCGGCTGGCTTGCCGCGTTGGCAGTGACGATAGCCAGCATCGCCGTCTTTTAGTTTAAAAACAGCCTATATTTAAGCGAAAACACGGAAGTTGCAGCATTGCACGATGGTCTGGATCGTTTTGCTCATCAATTCAAAGTTTGTTTTCAGCATTCCGGAAAAAATCAAAAGCCTATTTTTTATCAGACACACCGCTTGGATTCTCATAAAGCTTGATGGTTGGCCTTCTATCCTTGCTTTTGGGTAAAATATGGCCGATATGAGTGGAACCATTCGCTCAATCGAGATTCCATATAAATTGAGTATCTTGGCAGCTGTGGATAAGTACGAATATACAAGGTGAAGGTTATGAGAATTGCAATATCGGCAAGTTGGCTATTGCCTGGATTGATGTTGGCGGCAAGCGGGGCATATGCTCAGGGCACAGGGCAGAAGCAGCCTCAGCGTGCCGAACCCGCAGTTCAAAAACCGGTTGAAATCGATGTAAATGAAAAGCTGCTGGGCGAAGCCGAGGCCTTGATGAAAGCGGGCAAGCCGGAGCTCGCCTATAAGCTGCTGGAGCCGTTCGAGTTTGATCGTGCCGGGGAGGTGCGCTTTGATTATTTGATCGGGATTGCAGCATTGGATAGCGGCAAGCCGGATAAAGCCACACTTGCGTTCGAGCGTGTGCTGGCAGAGGATCCTAATTATGCCGGTGCGCGCCTGGATATGGCGCGTGCCTATTATCAACTCGGAGACATGCAGCGTGCGAAGACCGAATTTGAAACCGTGCTGGATGAAAATCCATCTGCCGCGGTGCGTGCCACTATACAAAAGTATCTGGATGACATAGCAGAGCGGGAAACCGGAAGGAAAACGCGTATCAGTGGTTATGCTGAGGGAACGGCCGGGCGTGATACCAATGTCAATAATGCATCGGAAGTCCCGAACAACGTTATTACGCCAACACTTATTACGAGCAATACGGAAATACCCGACAATTATTTAGGAGTGGCTGCAGGCGGAGAAATCAGCCACGATCTGAATGCCAATTTTCGATTGTATGCGGGAGCGGATATAAACAAGCGCAATTACTACCGGCAAAAGAGTTTTGATTTGTTCAGTACGGAAGAGCGTGCCGGTATGATCTATGGCACTGGAACTGACCGTTACCGCATCGGCATGTCAGCAGGGCAGAACAACCAGGGCGGAGCGCGATATTACAATTCATCCGGAGTGAATGCGGAATGGCGCCATGCGCTTGGTGCCAGCCAGCAGTTGAATGTATTCGGGCAGTATGTGCAATATCGCTATGCCGATCCTGTCTTGCAGTTGAATAACATCAACCAGCTTGTTGCCGGTGTCGGCATGCTGCATATGCTGGGGAAATCAGCGCTGTTCGGCAGTTTGTATCTCGGAACCGAGAATGATGTCGGACCGGCAACGTTATCCGGACCCGGAGGCGGACGAACCGATGGAGCCAAGCGTTTTGCCGGAATCCGCGCCGGCGGCCAGGCAGCCGTCGGTGAAAGCGCAAAACTGTTCTTCGGCGCAGGGGAACAATTCGGCTATTTCAGCAATGTCGACCCGCTGATTTCGAGTCACCGGACGGACCGTCTGGGTGACCTGACCGTGGGGGTGAACTGGTATCTGGACGATCTATGGGTGGTGCGGCCGCAGCTGGCGCGTTATATCAACACGTCGAATGTCGCCGTGTATTCCTATGACCGGAACGATTACTCGTTAACGGTACGGCGCAATTTCAAATAGCCGTATTCAAAAGGAATTGATATGAACTTGTCCAAAATATTATTCGGTCTGGCTACGATGCTGGCGTTGCTAAGCAGCAGCGGCAGTGTTTATGCGGCAATCGCGGGACGTGTACAGTATGTGCACGGCAAGGTTCAGCTGACGACCGCAACCGGGGTTACGCATGCGATCAGGAAAGGCGATGCGGTTAACGAAGGCGATACCCTGATTTCTGAGCCGACCGCTTCCGCGCAAATTAGGATGGAAGATGGCGGAATGGTAGCGATGCGCCCTGACACCAGACTCAAGATAGACCGGTTCTCCTTCGATGGGCAGCAAGACGGTACAGAAAGGAGCTTTTTCTCCGTGGTCAAGGGCGGCTTTCGTGCCATTACCGGCGAGATCGGAAAGAAGAACAAGGCTAATTATCGAATTACCACACCTGCAACAACGATCGGAATTCGCGGCACGGACCATGAAACTTTTGTTGTCACTCCTGACAGCGCAATGGCAACCACGACAGCTGTCGGCACTTATAACAAGGTGAATTTGGGCGAGACCTCAATGACGACCGAAAAGGGCACGCTCCTCGTGCTACCCAACCAGATGGGTTTTGTCGGCGGGGCCGATCAAATGCCGCGTCTGCAACCAATCAACCTCAGCATCTTCACTGCAACAACCCAGCCAGGACTGCAAGGCGGTCGTGACAAGCGTGAAGGTAAATCGGAGAGCGGCAGGGAAATGCGTGAAACTGCAACGATGGACAAGGATGGAATGCGTGATCACGCGAAGGTGGACAAAATCGGCGTTCATGGAACCGAGAAGATGGAAAGGGGAGGCGTTGAAGGTACCACTACGTTATCGCCATCCAGCAATGACTCGTTACAGAACACCATACCCAAAACCCCGGAGGCGCAAGAACAGCACTAATCATTACCCTGCATTAGCAAAAAAGCCCGCGATTGCGGGCTTTATTGCTTGCGGCCTGATGAAGATCAAATCCGCTTCGCAAGCTTTGCCGCCAAGCCGATATAGGTATCCGGTGACAACTGCAAAAGACGCTGCTTTTCCTGTTCCGGGATTTCGAGGGTATTGATGAAAGTCTGCAGCGAGATGCGATTGATTCCATCCTTGCCGCGCGTCAATTCCTTGAGCTTGTCATAGGCGTTCGCGATATTGTAGCGCCGCATTACGGTCTGGATCGGCTCCGCCATCACTTCCCAGCTTGCGTTCAGCTCCTCAGCCAAACGTTGCGGGTTGGCTTCAAGTTTGTTCATGCCTTTCAGGCATGACTCGTAAGCGAGCAGTGTGTAGCCGAGCGCCACGCCCATGTTGCGCAATACTGTCGAATCGGTCAGGTCGCGCTGCCAGCGGGAGACGGGCAGTTTCTCGGAAAGGTGGTGCAACAGCGCGTTGGCCAGGCCGAGATTGCCTTCGGAATTCTCGAAGTCGATCGGGTTGACTTTGTGCGGCATGGTGGAGGAGCCGACTTCGCCCTTGACCACTTTTTGTTTGAAATAGCCGAGCGATATGTAACCCCAGATATCGCGGTTCAGGTCGATCAGGATGGTGTTGATGCGCGCATAGGTATCGAACAGTTCCGCCATGTAATCGTGCGGTTCGATCTGGATGGTATAGGGGTTGAAGGCAATACCGCGCGCAGTGACAAAGCGTTGTGCGAAGCCTTCCCAGTCAACGTTCGGATAGGCGGCCAGATGGGCATTGTAGTTGCCTACCGCGCCGTTGATCTTGCCGAGGATTTCCGTCGCAGCCAGACGCTGTTCGGCGCGCTGCAAACGGTACACCACGTTCGCCATTTCCTTGCCCAGCGTGCTCGGTGTGGCAGTCTGTCCGTGGGTGCGGCACAGCATCGGCAGATCGGCGTGTTGGTGGGCGATGCTTTTCAACCGGGTGGTGAGCACATTCAGCGTGGGGAGCATCACGGCATCGCGTGCACCCTTGAGCATCAGCGCGTGGCTCAGGTTGTTGATGTCTTCCGAAGTGCAGGCGAAATGGATGAATTCCAATACCTTCGCCGTTTCCGGATTACCCGATAACTTGTCGCGCAGCCAGTATTCGACGGCTTTCACATCATGGTTGGTGATGGCTTCGATGGACTTGATCGCCAGCGCATCCTCTTCGCAAAAATTTGCGTTGAGCGCATCCAGTTGCGCGATGGTTGCTGCAGAGAACGGAGCTATTTCGGCAATATCAGCCTGGGCGCTGAGCGCTTTGAGCCATTCAATTTCGATCAACACGCGAAAGCGGATCAGGCCGAATTCGCTGAAGTAGCTGCGCAATGCATCTACCTTGCCGTGATAACGTCCGTCGAGCGGCGAGAGGGCGGTGAGTTTGGTGAGTGTGGTCATGGCAACACCTGGGATCGGGAAGCGCGCATTTTACGCGAATCGTGGCGTTCTTATATAGCCCGTTCGCCCTTCGATACCTGATGTAACTACTGATATGACTGCTAGCCATCTGACTAACCCAGCAAAAGACGCTGGGTTAGTCATTGGTTATAGCCATTCGACTAGGCCGTCAAAAGGCTTTGCATAGCCATTCGGCTAAGTCACCAAAGAACGGTGACATAAGCCGCTGGTTAACGACAACCAAGTCGCTGGTTATCAGGGCGAACGGTTTATATCTGTGCACCTTCAATGATTGCTCCCCCCAGGCAGATCGCGCCGTCATATACGACCACCGACTGCCCGGGTGTCACGGCCCACTGCGGCTCGTCAAAAGCGATTTCACATGAACTGTCCGAGACGCTGGTAAGGCGACAGGGCGCATCCGCCTGGCGATAGCGCGTCTTGGCCGCGTAGGGATGATCGATTGCGGGCGCAGTGCCGCTGATCCAGTGGCTGTCCAGCGCGGTCAACCGTGGAGCGAGTAAAGCCGGGTGGTCGTGCCCCTGTACCACGATCAAACGATTGTTAGCCATATCCTTGCCTGCCACGAACCACGGTTCGCCCGAAGCTTCCCTGGCTCCACCGATGCCCAGTCCCTGGCGTTGTCCTATGGTGTAGAACGACAGGCCGATGTGTTTCCCAACCACCTTTCCTTCCGGTGTGCGTATCTCGCCGGGTTGGGTGGGCAAATAGCGATTCAGGAATTCACGGAACGGACGCTCGCCGATGAAGCAGATACCGGTGCTGTCTCTCTTTGCGTGATTGGGCAGACCATGCTGTTTGGCAATTGCGCGAACTTGCGATTTCAGGATATTGCCGAGCGGGAACATCGCATGGCTCAATTGCATCTGGTTCAGGCGATGCAGAAAATAGCTCTGGTCCTTGCTGCCGTCATCGGCTTTAAGCAATTGAAACAGACCGTCCATTTCACGCACCTGGGCATAGTGGCCGGTGGCGATGGTGTCGGCGCCCAGTTGCATGGCATGGTCGAGAAAAGCCTTGAACTTGATCTCGGCATTGCACAGGATGTCGGGGTTGGGTGTGCGACCCGCCTGATATTCGCGCAGGAAATAACTGAATACGCGCTCTTTGTATTCTTTGGAAAAGTTCACTGCTTCTATGGGGATGCCGATGGTGTCGGCCACCGAGACCGCGTCCAGCAAATCCTGGCGCGACGAGCAATATTCATCGTTGTCGTCATCCTCCCAGTTCTTCATGAACAGGCCGATAACGTCGTATCCTTGCTGCTTGAGCAACAGGGCGGCGACGGAAGAGTCCACGCCGCCGGACATGCCAACCACGATACGCTTAGTCATAGTGAACCAACAGATCGAGGGGATAGCGCTTTCCCGCAATGTGATCTTCGACACAACGCAATATCAGCGGGCTGCGGTGGCGCGGTTGGGTGGCGCGGATTTGTTCGGGAGATAGCCATAGGGTTTGAATTATACCGCTGTCGAGCTTGCGGTCAGCCTCATGCCCGGTAACTTTGCCGGTGAAGGCGAAACGCAAATAGGTGGTATCCGATTCGCTTGAATGCCAGCGATAGATACCGAGCAGGTGTTGCGGAATAAAGTGATAGGCCGATTCTTCCAGCGTTTCGCGAACCACTGCGGCGACCAGCGACTCATCTGCTTCGAGATGTCCGGCAGGCTGGTTGTAGCGCAAGCCTTGTGAGGTTTCCTCTTCAACCAGCAGAAATTTTCCATCCCGCTCAATGACCGCGGCGACAGTGACATTGGGTTTCCAGATCATTTTGTACTCCAGAAATAAAAAAAGCAGGGTTTCCCCTGCCTTTTTTAAGCTTGTGCCGTTCTTACTTGGCTGCTGCTGGTGCTGCTTCTTCAGCTTTTTCAGCTTTTTCAGCTTTTTTTGCTTTTTTTGCTTTTTTTGCTTTGTGTGCTTTTTTTGCTTTTTTTGCTTTCTTTACTTCTTTCTTTTCTTCTTTCTTTGTTTCAGCTTTAGCAGGAGCGGCCATAGCTGCACCAGCGGCAGGAGCAGCTGCTTCAGCAGCAACAGCGGTGAAAGAAACAGCTGCGAAAACAGCGGCGATCAGTAAGGATAACAGTTTGCTCATTGTGAACTCCAATTAGTAGATTAATAAACGTTTAAGACACTACTGTGTCGGTGCCTATAACGCGTTGTGCGTTTATTCGGTTGACAGATCAATCGCACTGTTTTTATGGTGCCGGGGGGGGGACTTGAACCCCCACGCCATTTCTGGCACCGGATTTTGAGTCCGGCGCGTCTACCAGTTCCACCACCCCGGCTAAGCGGGCCGCATTATCCCTGAAGCAACGTGCCATATCAACTGCATTCTCGCCTTGATCATATTGGCCGGCTCCGATTCCCGCCGTATTGTCGCTTATTATCGAAGCCTTTTCATTGATAGTCTGTGGCGGTGATCGGCCCAAATACGGGCGCGACTTTTATGGTGGTGGCGGTACTTCTGCCTTGGCTGCAGCGGTCAAGCGGCTTATCCGGGCGCGAGTCGACGAAGTGGTATTATTCAACGGCCGGTGGATGCGTATTTCCAGCCGTTATGGCTTATGGATACAAGTACGGCTGCTGCAAACCAGGGTCAGGAACAGGATAGAAAATCGTGAACGCAAAATACATGCAGCAAGTGGTGGAAATCGCGCACCATGCCGGAGCAGCCATCATGGAGGTCTATCGCAGTGGCGATGCAGGCGAGACCAGCAAAGTGGACAACTCCCCGCTTACCCTGGCAGACTTGGCCGCGCATCGAACCATCGTTGAGGGGCTGACCAGGTTGACGCCGGAAATCGCTATCCTCTCCGAAGAGGCTGCCGACATTGCCTACCCGGTGCGTTCGCAATGGAAGCGCTACTGGCTGGTCGATCCGCTCGACGGCACCAGGGAATTCATCAAGCGCAACGGCGAATTCACCGTCAACATCGCGCTGATCGAGAATGGCGAACCTGTGATGGGAGTGGTGTATGCCCCGGTGCCGGACGTGTGCTACTACGGCACCCGCGATGCAGGTGCTTTTGTGCAGCGCGGCAACGCTGCGGCGCAGCCCATCACTGTCAAACCCCACAAAGCGGGCGAATCTATCAAGGTCGTCGCCAGCCGTTCGCATAGCGATGCGCGCACCGAAGCGCTGCTCAAACAGCTCGGCAATTACCAATGTATCAGCATGGGCAGCTCGCTCAAACTCTGTCTGGTTGCCGAAGGCGCAGCGCATTTCTACCCGCGCCTGGGTCCGACCATGGAATGGGACACTGCTGCCGCGCATGCCGTGGTGAACGCGGCGGGCGGCACAGTGTGCAACTTGGCCGGGGAGGAATTGCGCTACAACAAGGTGGATTTGCACAACCCCGAGTTTCTGGTTTTGCCAGCCGCGGATGAGGCTTTATCCGCGCTTCTGAAACTTCGCCGGTAATCGCGGGGCTGGCCTTTTCAGGGTCGAACTTACGCCCGGGTTGCCGTACTTTTCCGTCCAAGAGGCGCGCTTTATCCCGAGCAGATATTTCACATCGACTACAATCCCGCCTTTGTATAGATTTCCCCAGTGTTCATGCGTACCGACGAATTTGATTTTGTTTTGCCCGAGCGGTTAATCGCGCAGCATCCGCCGCAGCTGCGCGGTGCCAGCCGCCTGTTGTATGCGCATGATGGCGTGCTGGAGGATCGCCGTTTTGCCGATCTGCTGCAGTTGGTCAGGCCGAACGATGTGCTGGTGTTGAATGACACGCGCGTCATCAAGGCACGCTTGTTTGGCAGCAAGGAAAGCGCAACAAAGTCACGCAATTCTCTATCGGCCAAGGCCGATGAGAAGTTGGCAGGCGGAAAGGTCGAAGTGCTGGTCGAGCGTGTGCTGAATGCGCATGAAGTTCTGGCGCAAGTGCGTGCCAGCCATGCACCCCAAGCCGGGAGTCGCCTGCTGTTGGCAGGGACTTTGACGGTTGAGGTGCTGGGCCGCGAGGGCGAATTCTTTCACCTGCGTTTCGTCGCCAGGGAAGATGTGCTGGACCTGCTCGAACGCTACGGGCAATTGCCGTTGCCGCCCTACATCACTCACGCGGCGGGCGGCGAAGACGAGCAGCGTTATCAAACCGTGTTTGCAAAAGTGGCAGGTGCGGTCGCGGCTCCCACGGCGGGGCTGCATTTCGACGAAGCGATGTTGCAGACCCTGCGCGACAAGGGGGTGCGGATTGCCTATGTGACCCTGCATGTCGGTGCGGGAACCTTCCAGCCGGTGCGCACCGAGAATATTCACGAGCATGCCATGCACAGCGAGCGTTATGAAATTCCGCAAGCGACGGTGGATGCAATCGCCGGGACCCGCGCGAAACAGGGCAGGGTGATCGCGGTGGGAACAACCAGTTTGCGGGCACTGGAGAGTTCCGCAGCATCCGGTGTGTTGCGGGCCGGAAGCGCGGAGACAAATATTTTCATCACGCCGGGTTATCGCTTCAGGATAGTGGACGTGCTGCTCACCAATTTTCACCTGCCGCGTTCGACGTTGCTGATGCTGGTGTGTGCCTTTGGCGGGATGGATGCAATGCTGGAAGCTTACCGCCATGCGGTTGAAAAAGAGTATCGCTTCTTCAGTTATGGGGATGCGATGTTGATTGAAAGAAAACAATGAAATTTACCCTGCATAAAACCGACGGCATTGCCCGCCGCGGCACACTTGACCTCGTCCACGGCAGCGTGGAAACCCCCGCCTTCATGCCGGTCGGAACCTATGGCACGGTGAAGGCGATGTCGCCGGTCGAACTGCGCGAAATCGGCGCGCAGATCGTGCTGGGCAACACCTTCCATCTGTGGCTGCGTCCGGGGCTGGAAGTGATAGCAGCGCACGGCGGGCTGCACCGCTTCATGGGATGGGACGGACCTATCCTTACCGATTCCGGCGGATTCCAGGTGTTCAGCCTGGGGGCGCTGCGCAAGATCACCGAGGAAGGGGTGAAGTTTCAATCGCCCGTCAACGGCGATAAATGTTTCCTGTCGCCAGAAGAATCCATGCATATCCAGCGCGTGCTGAATTCCGACATCGTGATGATCTTCGACGAGTGCACGCCGTATCCGGCGGACGAAAGGACGGCGGGGGAATCCATGCGTCTGTCGCTGCGCTGGGCAGCCCGTTCAAAAGCCGCGCATGGCGGCAATCCGAATGCGCTGTTCGGTATCGTGCAGGGCGGGATGCATGAAAACCTGCGCGACGAATCGCTGCGTGAACTGGAGCGTATCGGTTTCGACGGTTACGCCATCGGCGGGCTGTCGGTGGGCGAGCCCAAGGAGGACATGTTGCGAATACTCAGACACACCGCGCCGCAACTGCCGCAGGACAAGCCGCGCTATTTAATGGGCGTCGGGACGCCGGAAGATATCGTGGCGGCCGTCTCACAGGGTATCGACATGTTTGATTGCGTGATGCCGACGCGCAACGCGCGCAACGGCATGATGTTCACCCGCCTCGGCGACATCAAGATCAAGAATGCCCAGTACCGGATGGACATGCGCCCGCTGGACGAGCAGTGCGGCTGTTACACCTGCCGCAACTTCACCCGTGCCTACCTGCATCACCTGCACCGCATCGGCGAGATACTCGGTGCGCGCTTGAACACCATACACAATCTGTACTACTACCAGCAGCTGATGGGCGAAATCCGCACCGCGATCGAAGCCGGTGAATTTGCGGATTTTGTAGCGCGTTTTCAACGGATGCGTGACCAAAGTTGAGCCAGTCATGACAACATGATTTTTTTCCGTTTCCCGTGCGAACCTTTGCGCTCATGAATAATATGGGAATGTGCTATGCGCTATCAATGTAAAGCGGGTTCTGCTCCGGCAATTGCGCTGGCCGGTCAGCCTGAATAGGGTGATATCCCGCCTCACGGATCGCAGCATCGCGATATGATTGCCCCGTACACAATATCGACAGGAATCCGATGCACCCGACTCTGAATTGGACTGAGGCAGGCACAGAATGTACTGCCCGTTGGCGCTCGGAAAGCGGCATGCCGCCGCCCAGGCGCGTGGTCATTGCGGACGACACGATGAAGGCGGACCAGGCATATCGCCTGGCCTGCGAAGGGACGGCGCTGTTGTGGCGCGGCGATTTTCAGAACGCGAAGCAGCTGTTGCAGGCGATGTCGCGGCGCGCGGATCGTAAGCCGCGCAAGCCTGTCCTGAGCTCGGTCGAAGGGCACTCCGTGGTTCCGGGTGAAGCTTTCCATCTGCATCGCCAGTCGCAGTCGCAACGCGCGCGCACGCTGGCGATGATCCTGATCCCGCTGGATGGCGACTACGGCATCCCGTTGCGCCGCGCACCGGATATCCGGCAGGCCTGCATCGAGGCCTACGGAGTAGGCAACGAGCCTTGCGTGGCGTCGCTGCGCGAATTGCTCGGGCTGGTCGGCGCGCACGAGTGGCGCAAGAAGGGCGTCGAGATTCCCGCCCTGGATGAAGCAACAACCGGCGCGCGCATCCACCCGCACTACGGCGTGTTTTCCCCGGTGCGCGGCGAGTATGTGGAGCTGGTGAACACAGCTCCGCTGCCACATGCTTTTCCTCGGCCTGAATTGGCCTTCGACATCGGCACCGGTACCGGCGTGCTGGCGGCAGTGCTGGCGCGCCGTGGCATCAAGCGCATCGTCGCCACCGACCAGGACCCGCGCGCGCTGGCCTGTGCCCGCGAGAACATCGCGCGGCTGGGCCTGGATGCGCAGGTGGAAGTCGTACAGGCCGACCTGTTCCCCGCGGGCAAGGCGCCGCTGATTGTCTGCAATCCTCCGTGGATACCCGCGCGCCCCAGTTCGCCGATCGAACATGCGATCTTCGACCCGGACAGCCGCATGCTGCGCGGCTTCCTCGGCGGACTGGCAGAACATCTCGAGCCTGACGGCGAAGGCTGGCTAGTGCTCTCCGACATCGCCGAGCATCTCGGCTTGCGCACGCGCGAGGAATTGCTGGCGCTGTTCGAATCGTCGGGCTTGCAGGTGCTGGAGCGGCTGGATGTGCGCCCGCATCATCCCAAAGTGGCCGATGGCAGCGATCCGCTGCACGCAGCGCGGGCGGCGGAGGTCACGTCGTTGTGGAGGTTGGCAGCGCGCTAGGGATGTAATGAAGCCTGATAACCAGCGACTTGGCTATCGTTAACCAGCGGCTTATGTCACCGTTCTTTGGTGACTTAGCCGAATGGCTATGCAAAGCCTTTTGATGGCGTATCGAATGTCTATAAGTAGTGGCTTAGACGCAGATCCTTCGCGTCTTAGTCCAATACTTAGTAGTTCCATCAGTTGTTTCATCAGCCCTTGCCGACTGGCGGCGTCGGAATGTAATGCGCCGGAACAGCTCCGCCGCCGGCGACCCGCCGGCGCGCCTGCTCGGGCGTCTCGATCAGCGCAGCCGCTGCCAGCGCGGCTTTCCGATCCACCTCGACCGGGCCGCGCTCATCCGGTGGCGGCATCATGTTTGCGTGGTAGTAGGCGATGGTCTTTTGTTCCAGGCCGACTTTTTTGTGCGGATCGATGTCGCGCTGATTGGTGCTTCTGGGCGTGAC
>DIYV01000041.1 GCA_002429165.1 Gallionella sp. UBA6045
AGGTCGTCCAAAGTGATGCCCTGGTTATGGTGACGGCGGTCATTTCGACGGTGAGAATAGTGGGCGAGAGGTAAGCGGGTGTCAAGTGGCGCGCCGGTAACTGATTATCATCATCACGACACCGGCAATGACCATCGGCAGGCTCAGCCATTGTCCCATGCTCATGCCCAGTGACAAAAGACCGAGAAAATCGTCCGGCTCGCGGGTAAATTCGACGAGAAAACGGAAGCTGCCATAACCGATCAGGAACAGGCCCGATATCGCGCCGACAGGACGCGGGTTGCGCGCATACAGCCAGAGCACCGTGAACAGCACCACGCCTTCCAGTGCGAATTCGTAAAGCTCGGAGGGGTGGCGCGGCAGGTTATCGACTTTGGGGAAGATCATTGCCCATGGCACATCAGTGGGACGCCCCCATAGTTCGCCATTGATGAAATTGCCGAGGCGCCCGAACGCCAGGCCGGGCGGAACCAGCGGGGCGATGAAATCGGTCAGTTCCAGCCAGCGCAAATGATGTTTGTGCGCGAACCATGCCATCGCCACCAGCACGCCGAGAAAGCCGCCGTGAAAGGACATGCCGCCTTGCCATACCGCAAAAATTTCCAGCGGATGCGCAAAGTAATATCCGGCTTTGTAAAATAGCACATAACCCAGACGTCCGCCCAGAATCACCCCGAGCACGCCATAGAACAGCAGGTCGTCGAGCAGTTTTGCGGTGAATTGTGGGTTATTTAATGTGGCGATGCGTTTGCGTCCCAGCCATAGAAAAGCTATGAAACCGGCGAGGTACATCAGGCCGTACCAGTGGACGGCAAGCGGGCCGAGGTGGATGGCGACAGGATCGAATTGCGGATGAACGAGCATGAATGAATCGGGTAAAATTGGAAAGGCCGATTATACGTGCATTCACTTTATTAAAGAGAGACATCATGCCCCAATACCGTTCCCGCACTTCCACGCATGGCCGCAACATGGCAGGTGCGCGCTCCTTGTGGCGCGCCACCGGCATGGCCGACGGCGACTTCGGCAAGCCCATCATCGCGATCGCCAACTCGTTCACCCAGTTCGTGCCGGGCCACGTCCACCTGAAAGACCTGGGCCAGATGGTGGCGCGCGAGATCGAGAAGGCGGGCGGCGTCGCCAAGGAGTTCGACACCATTGCCGTGGACGATGGTATCGCGATGGGCCACGATGGCATGCTGTACTCGTTGCCCTCGCGCGACCTGATCGCCGATTCCGTGGAATACATGGTCAACGCGCACTGCGCCGACGCGCTGGTGTGCATCTCCAATTGCGACAAGATCACGCCGGGCATGCTGATGGCGGCGATGCGGCTGAACATTCCGGTGGTGTTCGTTTCCGGCGGGCCGATGGAAGCGGGCAAGGTCAGCTGGCAGGACAAGGTGAAAGGACTCGACCTGGTGGACGCGATGGTCGCCGCCGCCGATAGCCATGTGAGCGATGCCGAAGTAGATGCCATTGAGCGTTCAGCCTGCCCGACCTGCGGCTCCTGCTCGGGCATGTTCACCGCAAACTCGATGAACTGCCTGACCGAAGCCTTGGGACTGTCGCTGCCCGGCAACGGTTCGCTGGTCGCGACGCACGCCGAGCGCAAGCAGCTGTTCCTGCGCGCGGGATGGTTGATCGTCGAATTGTGCAAGCGCTATTACGAACAGGACGACGCCAGTGTATTGCCGCGCAGCATCGCCACGTTCGATGCGTTCGAGAATGCCATGACACTGGATATCGCGATGGGCGGTTCGACCAACACCGTGCTGCACTTGCTGGCGATCGCGCGCGAGGCCGAAGTGGATTTCACGATGAAGGACATGGACCGGCTGTCGCGCCATGTGCCGACACTGTGCAAGGTTGCGCCGTCGTCGGAATATCATCTCGAAGATGTTCATCGTGCCGGCGGGATCGCCGCGATTCTGGGCGAACTGGATCGCGCGGGTCTGTTGCACGGCGAGGTTGGCACGGTGCACAGCAAGACGCTGCGCGACGGCATGAAGCAATGGGATATCAAGCAGACCAACGATGAAACGGTAAAGGAATTTTTCCGCGCCGCGCCCGGCGGCATCAGCACCACGATCGCATTCATGCAGGCTGTGCATTATCCCGAGCTGGATGCGGACCGCAGCAAGGGCTGTATTCGCGACAAGGCGCACGCCTATTCGCAGGACGGCGGGCTGGCAGTGTTGTATGGCAACATCGCGCTCGACGGCTGCATCGTCAAGACCGCGGGCGTGGACGAGAACATCCTGAAATTCAGCGGGCGCGCGCGCGTGTTCGAGAGCCAGGACGCGGCAGTGGCAGGCATCCTCGACGACCAGATCGTTGCGGGCGATGTGGTGGTGATACGTTACGAGGGGCCGAAGGGCGGCCCCGGCATGCAGGAAATGCTGTACCCGACTTCGTATCTGAAATCGAAAGGTCTGGGCAAGGCCTGCGCGTTGCTCACCGACGGGCGGTTCTCCGGCGGGACTTCCGGGTTGAGCATCGGCCACGTTTCGCCGGAGGCTGCCAGCGGCGGTGCGATCGCGCTGGTGCAGGATGGCGACAGTATCGAGATCGACATTCCGAACCGCACCATTAATCTGGCAATCCCCGATGCCGAACTGGCTAAACGCCGCGCGTCGATGGAAGCAAAAGGAAAGCAGGCATGGAAACCCGCAACGGTGCGGCAGCGCAAGGTGTCGGTTGCCTTGCGTGCCTACGCCGCGATGGTGACTTCAGCCGACAAGGGGGCGGTGCGCGACGTGTCGCAGGTTGAAAAATGAAGCTATAACCAGAGGGGAGCCAGCATGAACGTAGCACAACAATTGAATACGCAATTCGGCATCAACGGGCATCTGAATTTTATCGAGGATTCCCCCGTAAAGGGGACGCCGCCAGACACTCGCCCTGCGGGCGGTCTTGGCGCAGCGAGCGGATTGACCGTCGCGGAGATTAGCAATGCGCAGGCGACGGCATCGCTCTGCCTGCAGGGCGCGCACCTGATGACCTGGCAACCGAGAAGCCAGGCGGTGCCGGTCGTGTGGCTGTCGCGCGATGCAAAACTTGCGGCGGAAAAATCCATACGCGGCGGCGTCCCGGTGTGCTGGCCGTGGTTTGGGCCGCACGCATCCGAGCCTGGTTTTCCCGGGCACGGCTATGCACGCACCGTGCCGTGGCGTGTGGTTGAGTCCGGCGCAGAGCCGAACGGAGCGACGCGCCTGACGCTGCGCCTGGTCACGAGCGAAAAGACACGCGCGCAGTGGCCGCATGATTGCACGCTTGACCTGACCGTGATCGCCGGTGAAACGCTGCGCATGGAAATGACCACCGAAAATACCGGTGCCAGCGATTTCGTCATCGGCGAAGCATTGCACACCTATTTCCGGATCGGCGACATCGGCGAAGTGCGGGTGAAAGGATTGGAGAACTGCGATTACTGGGACAAGGTGGGAGGTTCCACACTGAAAAAACAGTCCGGTGATATTCATTTCTCGGGCGAGACAGATCGCGTGTATGTTAACACTGCCGCCGAGTGCGCAATCGAAGACGACAAGCTCAAGCGCCGCATTCATGTTGCCAAGTCCGGGAGTCTCTCCACTGTGGTGTGGACGCCATGGTCGGAAAAGGCCAACAAGATGGGCGACATGGGGCAGCCCGACGGTTGGCGCGAAATGGTTTGTGTGGAGTCGGTGAATGCGATGGAAAACGTGGTGAAAGTCGCGGCGGGAGCACGGCACACGATGATAGTCGAATACCGTGTGGAGTCTATTTGACGGAACGGCCAGTCATGGAATTCTGTCTGAGCAGGACTTTGAAATTCAGTTCAAGGACAACCCGCGCAACCAGAATAGTCAATTAATGCTTTTTAAATCATGCGGTTGATGCAGATATTACATGGGTGTCAACTTATCTTGTGTGGGCCGCGTTGTGGGCTTACAACCAGTAACAATTTGCCTGTCAAGGCGGTTGGCAAACCGGGTGGACTTGTTTAGAATCGAAAGTGGAGGTGAAACCTTCACATCGTTTCAGACGCTTTCAAATAAAAAATGGAGAGAAAGAGAATATGAAGACTATTATCGTAAGCATGATCGCAGCAGCGGGTTTGGTGATGGCGGGTAGCGTAATGGCGGAAGATATGCCAGCGCTGGCGAAGAAGAGCGGCTGCACCGCTTGCCACACCATCGAGAAGAAATTGGTAGGCCCGGCTTGGAGAGATGTGGCCAAGGCATACAACAAGGTAGGCGCGACTGGCACTGCCGTTGATCCAAAAGCTTACCAAGTAAGCCAAAAAGTCTCTGCCATTCTGAAGGAACACGGCAAAGCGACTCCTGAAGCATGGCTGGAAGAAAAAGTGGCCAAGGGCGGCAAGGGAGACTGGTTCAAGAGCACTGCTATGATACCTAATGCTCCACGCGTCAAGGCAGCTGACATCAAGGAACTGGTAGACTTCATCCTGGGTCTGGAAAAGAAGTAAGCCTGTCCCGTATCTTTCGATCAGGCTCAGGAGAGCTTTGTGGAAGGATAGCGAGCAGTCCTGAAAAAGCCGGCTTGCGCCGGCTTTTTTGTCGCCTGAGGATATGTCTCTTCTCGATGTGGATGGTAATTGTTTGAGTACGGCGCAATTATTAAGTTGATTCGAATGTCAACTTTCTCTTGTGGATACGCATTACAGGCCTGCCGATAGTCTGCACGTGTTGTTTAAACTTTTGCCGCTTACTGCCACGAGCTTGCCACTGGCGCGGGTGAACGTCGCTTCATCAACTGATGCGAATGGATATGCAAAGCAGATCGAGTTGTTTAGAATGAGCAAGTGGGGGTAAACCTTCGCATGTTCGGAATGCTTTAATCATATAAATGGAGAGGCGTATGAAAGCTATTGTCGGAAGTATGGTTGCAGTGACAGGTTTGATGGTTGCCGGTTGCGTGATGGCGGAAGAAATGCCGGCGCTTGCCCACAAGCTCAACTGCACCGCTTGTCACGCCATAGACAAAAAAGTGGTTGGTCCGGCCTGGAGAGACATAGCCCAAAAGTATACCGGCAGCGGTGTTATCACGTACACCTACAAGGGCAAGGAATATCCTTTGATTGAGGGCCTGGTGATGAAGGTATCCCAGGGCGGTTCCGGCAACTGGGGCACCATGCCGATGCCGGCCAACGACCCGACTGGTTCGAAAAAGGCAGAAATCACGGAGTTGGTCAAGTTCGAGCAAAGCCTGGCCACCAAATAAGTTAGCAACATCATGCAGCATGGGCCGGCGCAAGCTGGCTTTTTATTGCCCATTAATTTTTATTGCCCTATAAATTGACAAGCGGAGTGTCTGCTCCGCATAATCAAATTTCATACATCGGGAGATTAAACATGTCGCTTCATTCTGTTCGTTCGCTATTGTTCGGCACCATTGTATCTGTGCTGCTTTCCCTGACACTGTACGGGTGTGAAAAATCGGCCTCTACCGATCAAAAAACTTCCGGTGATCTGGCCGTGCGTATCGGCGCGTCAGCTCCCTTGACCGGCCCGCAGGCGCACCTGGGCAAGGACAATGAGAACGGCACGCGCATGGCGATAGACGATGCGAACGCCAAGGGTATAGTCATCGGCGGGCGCAAGGTGCATTTTGACCTGATCAGCGAGGACGACCAGGCCGATCCCAAGACTGCGACCATCGTGGCCCAGAAACTGGTGGACGATAAAGTCAATGGCGTCATCGGCCATCTCAATTCCGGCACCACCATCCCCGCGGCAAAAATCTATAGCGATAACGGTATTCCCCAGATATCGCCTTCCGCCACGGCGGTCGCCTACACCGCGCAGGGTTTCAAGACTGCGTTCCGCGTGATGGCGAATGACGCGCAACAGGGCCGTGTGCTTGGCGAGTACGCGGCAAAAAATCTGGGCGCGAAGAGGATCGCGGTGATCGATGACCGCACCGCTTACGGCCAGGGCCTGGCGGACGAATTCATCAAGTCCGCAGAAGCCAGCGGCGCGCAGATCGTCGCGCATGAATATACCAACGACAAGGCGATGGACTTCACCGCGGTGCTGACTGCGGTAAAAGGCAAGAAACCGGACCTGCTGTTCTATGGCGGGATGGATGCGCAGGGCGGACCGATGGCGAAACAGCTCAAGGCACTTGCGCTGAAGCTGAAATTCATGACGGGTGACGGCGGTTATACACCGGAATTCATCAAGCTGGCAGGCGCTGCCGCGGAAGGCGCTTATGCCTCATTGCCCGGTGTGCCGCTGGACAAGATGCCGGGCGGCAAGGCATTCGCAGACCGGTTCGTTGCCAAGTATGGTCCGATACAGTTGTATGCTCCCTACTGCTACGACGCGGTGAATGTGATGATCGCAGCGATGCAGAAAGCCGGTTCGGCGGATCCCGCAAAATATCTGCCCGCGCTTGCCGATATTACCTACGACGGTGTCACGGCAAAGATCCAGTTCGATGAAAAGGGTGATCTTAAGGGCGGCGCAATCACCATGTACCAGGTGCAGCATGGCAAGTGGCAGCCGCTGGAGACCCTCGGTGTGGCCAAGACGGCGGCGCACTGATGCGGCACCGGTAAAACTCAAAACGACACGTGCTACGTGTCGTTTTTGTTTTTGCGACGATGGAAATCTTCTTACAACAAATCATTAACGGTCTCGTGCAAGGCAGCGTGTACGCGCTGGTCGCGCTGGGCTACACCATGGTGTATGGCATACTCGGCCTGATCAACTTCGCGCATGGTGAAGTGGTGATGATAGGCGCGATGCTGGCACTTTCCTCGCTGACCGCGCTGCTCGGATGGGGCGTGACGCCGCTGCTGGCCTTGCCGCTCAGCATCTCGCTGGCGATGCTGGGTTGCATGGTGCTCGGTTACAGCATCGAGCGCATCGCTTACCGCCCGTTGCGCCATGCGCCGCGCCTGGCGCCCCTCATCACCGCCATCGGCGTGTCCATCGTGTTGCAGAATCTGGCGATGATGATCTGGGGACGCAGCTACCACTCTTTTCCGCAGCTGATCGCGAATAACCCGCATAACATTGGCGGTGCGATCATCAACAATATCCAGATCATCATTTTCGTACTGGCGCTGGCGTTCATGGCGGGGCTGATGGTCGTTGTTAATCGTACCCGTCTCGGACGCGCGATGCGCGCGGTGGCCGAGAACCAGCATGCTGCGCAACTGATGGGCGTCGACATCAACCGCGTGATCTCGATCACCTTCATGATCGGCTCGGCACTCGCCGCCATCGCCGGCGTCATGGTCAGCGCCAACTATGGTTTGGCGCATTACTACATGGGTTTCATACTCGGCCTGAAAGCCTTCACCGCAGCAGTGCTGGGCGGCATCGGCAATCTGCGCGGCGCGATGCTGGGCGGATTACTGCTCGGGCTGATCGAAAGCCTGGGCGCGGGTTATATCGGCGATCTGACCGGCGGATTTTTTGGCAGCAACTATCAGGACGTGTTCGCCTTCTTCGTGCTGATCGCTGTCCTGGTGCTAAGGCCATCCGGTCTGCTCGGCGAACGGCTGGCGGAGAGAGCATGAAGCCGGATAGAAAATTCGTGATGCTGATTGCCGCGCTGGTAATCGCATTGTTTTTCTTGCCATTTGTCACCGACGCGCTGCTCGGGCGAGGCTGGGTGCGCATTCTTGATTTCGCGATGCTGTATATCATGCTGGCACTCGGGCTGAATATCGTGGTCGGCTATGCGGGCCTGCTTGATCTGGGCTACATTGCATTTTTTGCGGTCGGCGCATACTGCTATGCGCTGACCGATTCGCCGCATCTGGCTCAGGCTTTTCCGATGTTATTCCCGGTGGGAGTGCATCTGCCGTTTTGGATCGTTCTGCCGATGGCGGCATTGGTAGCAGGTGGTTTCGGCGTGTTGCTCGGTGCGCCGACATTGCGCCTGCGCGGAGATTATCTTGCCATCGTGACGCTCGGTTTTGGCGAGATCATCCGCATCTTTTTGAACAATCTCAACGCGCCCGTCAATCTGACCAACGGCCCGCAGGGCATCAGTTTCATCGATCCGATCAGCGTGCTGTGTGTATCGCTGAACAAGACCCAGACCTTTTTCGGCATCGCGTTTCCTTCGGTGCATCTGTATTTCTATCTGTTCCTGGCATTCACCGCGCTGGTGATTTTCGTTTCGCAGCGGCTGGAAAAATCGCGCATCGGGCGGGCCTGGATGGCGATACGCGAAGACGAGGTCGCCGCGTCGGCGATGGGCATCAACACGCGCAACCTGAAGCTGCTGGCGTTCGCGATGGGCGCGATGTTCGGCGGCGCGTCCGGCGCGCTGTTTGCCGGTTTCCAGGGCTTTGTCAGCCCGGAAAGTTTCAGCCTGATGGAATCCATCATGGTGCTGTGCATGGTGGTGCTGGGCGGGATGGGCAACATCGCCGGGGTGATCCTCGGCGGCGTATTGCTGGCGCTGCTGCCGGAAGTGTTGCGCAACATCGTCGTGCCGCTGCAGCAGGCCCTGTTCGGCAGGACGCTGGTCGACCCGGAAAGCCTGCGCATGCTGCTGTTCGGCTCGGCGCTGATCGTGATGATGCTGTATCGGCCGGCCGGATTGCTGCCATCGCGCTTGCGCCGCCGCGAGTTCGGCGGCGACGATGCGGCCGCCGAAGAGAGCGTATACGATGCCACACACTGAAGACGCACTGCTGCTCGCTTCGCACATCGGCAAGCAGTTCGGCGGATTGAGCGCGCTCGACGACGTGTCGCTGCATATCCGGCGCGGCGAGATCTACGGCCTGATCGGCCCGAATGGCGCCGGCAAGACCACCCTGTTCAACGTGATCACCGGACTGTATCAGCCGAGCGCTGGCGGCTTTCAGTTCAATGGCATGCACTACGAGTCGGGCAAACCGCATCTGCTGGCGCAAGCCGGTATCGCGCGCACCTTCCAGAACATCAGGCTGTTCGCCAACCTTACCGCGCTGGAAAATGTGATGATAGGCCGCCACGTGCGCACCCGCGCGGGCGTGTTCGGCGCGTTGCTGCGCGATCGCGGCACGCGCAAGGAAGAGCACGCCATCACCGTACGAGCGCGCGAACTGCTGCGCTATGTCGGCATCGAAAAGCCCGCGCAGACCCTCGCCAAACACCTGTCCTACGGCGAACAGCGCCGCCTCGAGATCGCCCGCGCGCTGGCCACCGAACCGCTGCTGCTCGCGCTCGACGAACCAGCCGCAGGCATGAACGCCAGCGAAACCGAGAATCTCAAAACACTGTTGAAGACCATACGCACCAGCGGCGTTACCGTGCTGCTGATCGAGCACGATGTCAAACTGATCATGGGCCTGTGCGACCGCGTTGCGGTGCTCGATTACGGCAAGAAGATCGCCGAAGGTGCGCCGGAAGAAGTGCGCAAAGATCCCGCCGTGATTGCCGCTTACCTCGGGGGCGGCGGTGACTGATTCATTGCTCGAAATTAGCGGCCTCAAAGTCGCTTACGGCGGCATCCATGCCATCAAGGGAATAGACCTGCATGTCGCATCAGGCGAACTGGTCGCGCTGATCGGCAGCAACGGCGCGGGCAAGACCACCACGCTGAAAACCCTGGCGGGGCTGTTGCATCCTGCCGGCGGGCAGATCCGCTACGACGGCAAAAGCCTGGACAGCGTCGCCGCACACCGGCGTGCCGCGATGGGCATCGCGCTCGTGCCGGAAGGCCGCGGCGTATTCGCGCGCATGACGATAGAGGAAAATCTGCTGATGGGCGCATACAGCCGCAGCAACAATAGCGAAATCGCAACAGACCTCGAGCGCATGTACGGATTATTCCCGCGCCTCGGCGAGCGCAAAGACCAGCTGGCCGGAACCCTCTCGGGCGGCGAGCAGCAGATGGTCGCAATGGCGCGCGCGCTGATGAGCCGCCCGCGCCTGCTGATGCTGGACGAACCCAGCATGGGACTCGCACCGCTGATGGTGCAAAAAATATTCGATACCATCCGCGACATCGCCGCACTCGGTATGAGCATCCTGCTGGTCGAACAGAACGCCAGGCTTGCGCTTGAAGTTGCCCAGCGCGGCTACGTGATGGAAAGCGGCGCGATCATGTTGTCCGGCGCGGCCGGTGAGCTGCTGGGCAGCGATGCGGTGCAGCGCGCGTATTTGGGCGGATAAGCTGGCTTGATCCACGGCTTTGTCGTATATATGCGACTTGGTAACCAACGCGGCATGAATGACTGTTTTCGACACATTTCGGACGGTTGGGCTTCTACAAAGCGGACACAAATTGCAGCAATCAGCTCTGCTTCAGTAAAGCCTCAAACTGCTCAATCGGAACCGGCCTGCCGAACAGATAACCTTGATAGTGAATGCAGCCATTATCCAAGAGCAGTTGTCTTTGTTCTTCTGTCTCCACTCCTTCGGCAATAACTTGCATGTCCAGGCTTTGTGCCATCGCGATAATGGTATGCACAATCGCCATATCGTCCTTATCTGTGGTTATGTC
>DIYV01000047.1 GCA_002429165.1 Gallionella sp. UBA6045
TGCACGCCCTCACCGGACACATCACGCGTTATCGAAGGATTGTCGGATTTGCGCGAAATCTTGTCGATTTCATCAACGTACACGATGCCGCGCTGCGCCCTTTCCACGTCGTAGTCGCAGGCCTGCAACAATTTCTGAATGATGTTTTCGACATCCTCGCCGACATAACCGGCCTCGGTCAATGTGGTCGCATCGGCCATCACGAACGGCACATCCAGCACGCGCGCCAGCGTTTGCGCCAGCAAAGTCTTGCCGGAACCGGTCGGCCCGACCAGCAGGATATTGCTTTTGGACAGCTCCACGCCGTCCTTGTCGCTGCTCCTGAGACGCTTGTAGTGGTTGTACACCGCCACGGACAAAATCTTCTTGGCCTGTTCCTGGCCGATCACATACTCATCCAATGTCGAGCAGATATCCTTGGGGACCGGCAAATCGGACTTGCCAGTCTTGCCCTGATCGTTCTGGATCTCCTCGCGCATGATGTCGTTGCACAACGTTATGCATTCATCGCACACAAACACCGAAGGTCCTGCAATCAGTTTGCGCACTTCATGCTGGCTTTTGCCGCAGAACGAGCAGTAAAGCAATTTATCGCCTGATTTTATATCGTCAGCCATCGCTATCAACCTTCCATCGAATTATCAGCAAACATAAATTGTTAAACGCGCTTTTCCAAAACCTGGTCTACCAAACCATATTTAACCGCATCCGCCGCACTCAAAAAGTTGTCGCGATCGGTATCGCGTTCTATCGTTTCCACCGATTGCCCGGTGTGTTGAGCCAACATCTGGTTGAGCCTCTGCTTCAGATACAAAATTTCGCGCGCGTGAATCTCGACATCGGATGCCTGCCCGCGGAAACCACCCATCGGCTGATGGATCATCACGCGCGAATTGGGCAGGCAGAAACGCTTGCCCTTCTCGCCGGCGGCAAGAAGAAAAGAACCCATGCTGGCGGCTTGGCCGATGCACAGCGTGCTGATATTCGGCTTGATGAATTGCATGGTGTCATAAATCGCCATTCCTGCGGTCACCGAACCACCCGGGGAATTGATGTAGAAATGTATGTCCTTGTCCGGATTTTCCGATTCCAGGAACAACATTTGCGCCACAATCAGATTCGCGCTGTGATCATTGACCTCCCCGACCAGAAACACCACACGCTCCTTGAGCAGGCGGGAATAAATATCATAGGCCCTTTCTCCGCGCCCGCTGGTCTCCACGACCATCGGGATCAAACCGATATTCTGCGGCGCCTGATAGTCACCGGTATTCTGTGATTCTTGATAAAACGTCATGTCAGTTATTTCCCATCAGTTCGTTGAATACTGCCTGCTTGTCTATGGTCTTGGCCTGCCCCATCGCCCAGCTCACCACGTTTTCTTCCAGCACCAGATTTTCCACTTCCATCATGCGCTTGGGTTCAGCCGCATACCAGCGGATAACCTGTTCAGCCTCGTCAAAGCTCTGCGCATAATCCTCGATCATGGCCTTGACCTGCTCAGGCTTGGCTTTCAGCCCGTGTTTCTGCACCAGATCGGCAAGGATCAGCCCCAGTTTGACGCGCTTCTCGGCGCGTTCCTTGAACAGCTCAGGGTAAAACGGCATACCCTTGATGTTCATTCCGCGCGATTCCATATCCTTCATGGTTTGCTCCATCAGGGCTTGCATTTCCCATTCCAGCAAGGCCTTTGGCACTTGAAACTCGGTGACTTTCAGCAGCGCTTCCATTGCCGTATCCTTGTTGCGCACACTCAAACGACGGACAACCTCGCGGGTCAGGTTATTGCGAATCTCTCCTTCAAGTTTGCCCACATCACCGTCAGCTATACCGACAGACTTGACGAATTCGGCATCAATTTCAGGCAAGTGCGGAGCCTCCACCGTATGCAGGGTAATCGTAAAATTCACCTGCTTCCCCGCAACATCCTTGCCATGATAATCCTCGGGAAAAGTCATATCGAATGATTTGGTCTCGCCCGCCTTCATGCCGGCGAGGGCAGCCTCGAAATCGGCCAGCATGTTACCCGCGCCCAGCACCACCGGCACATCCTTGCCTTCACCGCCCTGAAATACTTCGCCGTCAAGCTTGCCGACAAAATCGATAATCACCCGATCTTCTGCCCGGGCAGCCCGATCTATTTTCTCAAAAGTGGTGCGTTGTTTGCGCAAGGTCGCAATAGTGCTATCCACGTCAGCCTGTGTCAGTTCATAAACCAGGCGCTCTACCGATACACCCGACAAATCACCGAGCACCACTTCCGGATACACTTCGAAAGTCGCGCTATATTCGATCTGCTCGGCATTCTGGTCCTTGGTCTTGACTTCAAATTGGGGTGATCCCGCCACTTTCAAGTTATTGAGCTGCGACGCTTCGAAAAATGAATGTTGCAGTGCATCGTTCAAGGCATCTTGCCAGGCTTGTGCACCGTAGTATTGCTCGACAATTTTCGTGGGCACTTTGCCGGGACGAAAACCGGCGATCTTGACGGTGCGACCGATGTTTTTCAGGCGATCCGAAACTTGGCTGCGGATGGCTTGCTGGGGAATGGATGCGTTCAGGCGACGCTCTAACGCGCTTACTGTTTCTACGCTGGACATACAGTATTTCCTTGATATTAAGTTGATTGGTGACTGGTGCGAAAGGAGAGACTCGAACTCTCACGCCTTGCGGCGCTGGAACCTAAATCCAGTGCGTCTACCAATTCCGCCACTTTCGCGCTGTTCGTTTCCAGCTTTGGGCCGATTATATCACTAAGCGCCTATTTCACTAACTTGGCGCTTTTATTTCGACCACCGAACGACCGCGCAACTTGCCTTGCATCAGCAATGGAAAAACCTGTGGCAACTCGGCAAATGGCACGGTATGTGCCACCTGAGCCAGCATCGGCGAATGCAGGTCCGTTGCCAGCCTTTGCCACATATGGCTGCGCACCGGCATCGCCGTGGCGGCCGAGTCGATGCCGATCAGGCGCACGCCGCGCAGGATGAAAGGCAGCACCGTGGTGTGCAGTTCGATACCGCCAGCATTGCCGAAGCTGGCGATCACGCCGTTCTGCTGCATGGTGCGCGTCAGCCAGGCCAGCGTCTCGCCGCCCACTGAATCCAGTGCGCCGGCCCACAGCGCCTTTTCCATTGGGCGCGTACCCATCGCCAGATCCTTGCGCGACAGGATTTCAGCCGCACCGAGAGATTTCAGGTATTCATGCTCGGCATCCTTCCCGGTCAGCGCGACCACGTGATAACCCAGTTTCGCCAGCATCTGGATCGCGAGGCTGGACACCCCGCCGGTCGCGCCGGTCACGATCACCTTGCCGTTTCCGGGGCGCAATTCGTTTTGTTCGAGACGATGTATGGAAAGCGCCGCGGTGAATCCCGCCGTACCCAAAGCCATCGCATCGAACAGCGTCAACCCCTGCGGCAGCGGCACCACCCAGCCGGCCGGGACGCGCACATATTCTGCATAACCGCCGTCATGCGCCACGCCCATGTCGTAACCGGTGACCAGAACCTCGTCACCGATCTTGAAGCGCGCATCTGATGAATCCTTCACCACGCCCGAGACATCGATGCCTCCCACGCAGGGGAAGCGGCGTATGACTTTGCCCGCACCGGTGGCGGCAAGCGCATCCTTGTAATTTACACCCGAATAATGCGCCTGAATGACCACCTCGCCCGGATCAAGATCATCCAGCGTCAGCTCGACGAAACGGCCTTGCGATTTGCCGTCTTGTTCGAAGATTCTATAAGCGGAAAAAGTTTTCATATGAATATCCAAAGTCAAAGTCGCGGGGTGCGGCCCCGCACGCCGATTACTTTCTTTATGCGGCTAAAGAAAGTAATCAAAGAAACGCCGCCCCGGTTTGCCGCCCCTGCGGG
>DIYV01000190.1:0-934 GCA_002429165.1 Gallionella sp. UBA6045
ATGGAATGGAAAGATGAGTATTCATTGGGAATACTCGAAATAGACAATCAGCATAAGCTTCTGCTCCGCAGTTTTACCGTCATCGAAGAATCGATCAAGTTAAATCAGGGTTGGTCCAACACACACTACGCCATCATGGAATTGATCCAGTTGGCTCGCATGCATTTCTCCTTCGAGGAAGCGGTGATGCGTATGTACGCTTATCCGGGAAGCGAAGAGCATCAAAGAGAACATCAGGGCTTCTTTGACCATCTGGAAAGAATCGAACGACGCTCACTGAAAAAGTCTGCGGAAGTGAAAATGGTTCAATACCTTAAAGACTGGCTGACAACACACATACTTGGCACCGACAGAGGCTATGCAAATCACATTTTTTCAGGGGCACAGGTTGTCAGGTTAAATGGTATACCGTCATAGGTTGAAGAATTAATTTGTGCTCCTGTGAAATTTATCAAATACAAATAAGACAACCGGCAATGGTCACCTTTCGCCAGTGTTAAAAGACATCGGCAAAATGCAAGGAGCCCGGTTTTCCCGGAGCAGGCGCAGGGTCTGCTAAAGCAATGCGAAGCTGATCCCATGTAATCCGTTTTCCGGAAATTTCACCCCCCACTACACACCACTATTCTTGCTTAGCTGTTCTCGTATAATCCGCAGCGAGTGCAGTACACTTCCACCTGCTTCCAATGTGTCCGCCGCAAAGCGATCCCATAACTACAACAGTGAGGAGAACCAAAATGCCGCAAACCAAGTTTATGCTGGATGAGTCTGAGATTCCGACACATTGGTACAATGTAGTCGCCGACATGCCCAATCCGCCCACCCCGCCGCTGGGGCCGGACGGCAAACCCATCGGGCCGGAAGCGTTGACCGCCATTTTCCCGATGAGCCTGATCGAGCAGGAAGTCTCGGCGGAACGCTGGATCGCCATTCC
>DIYV01000190.1:1055-13052 GCA_002429165.1 Gallionella sp. UBA6045
ATCTACTACAAGAACGAAAGCGTTTCTCCGGCCGGTTCGCACAAGTTGAACACCGCCATCCCCCAGGCCTATTTCAACCAGCAGGCGGGCATCAAACGCATCGCCACCGAGACGGGCGCGGGACAATGGGGCTCGGCGATGTCCCTGGCCGGGCAGATGTTCGGAATCGAAGTGCGCATCTTCATGGTACGCGTGAGTTATGACCAGAAGCCATTCCGCCGTTCGATGATGGAAACCTGGGGCGGGCAAGTGTTCGCCAGCCCGAGCATGGAGACACAAACGGGCCGCGCCATTTTGGCGAAAGACCCGAACAATCAGGGTTCGCTGGGCATGGCCATTTCCGAGGCGGTGGAAGAAGCCGCTTCGCGACCGGACACCAACTACGCGCTGGGCTCGGTGCTCAACCATGTGTTGCTGCACCAGACCATCATCGGCCTGGAAGCCAAAAAGCAATTCGCGAAGGCGGGCGACTATCCGGACATGGTGTTCGCGCCGTGCGGGGGTGGCTCCAACTTTGGCGGTGTCGCGTTTCCGTTCTTTGCCGACAAGGCCGCCGGCAAGAATATACGCCTGGTCGCAGTGGAGCCGACCTCGTGCCCTACGTTGACCAAAGGCACTTACGCTTACGACTTCGGCGATACCGCCGGATTCACCCCGATGATGAAGATGTACACCCTGGGTCACGACTTCATGCCGCCCGGTATCCATGCGGGCGGACTTCGTTATCACGGCGACTCTCCGCTGGTGTCGCAGTTGTATCACGAGGGGTTGATCGAGGCGGTGGCCGTGCCGCAATTGGCCACATTCGAAGCCGGCGTGCAGTTCGCTCGCGCAGAAGGCATCATCCCCGCGCCGGAATCCAACCACGCCATCCGCGCCTGCATCGACGAGGCGCTGCGCTGCAAACAAACCGGGGAGAAGAAGACACTGTTCTTCAACCTGTCCGGTCACGGCCACTTTGACATGGCCTCTTACGACAGGTATTTCGCCGGCCAACTGGAAGACTTCAATTATCCGGAAGAAGCGATCCAGGCTTCGTTGGCGAAACTCCCGCAGGTGGCCTGAGGCTGTTTACGTCAAAGCAAAGGGGGCGGGCTCTGATATTTTCTTCTGCAAAAATATTTCGAACCCGGCCCCTTTGGATTTTCATTTCTGCGCAAAAAGTTTGCGAATTGCGCAGGCTCAACTTCAATCCCGCGCTTCTCCGTCCAGGCTCAGACGACCGGCACCGAACACGGTGAATGCCAGCAGGCCGCCCGCCATCGCGAAATTCTTCAGGAAATTGATGTGCTGCATCTGGTCGGCGCCGGTGTGGAAAATGAAAGCGGCACTAACACAGAACACGGCCAGCATGAATGCAACCAGGCGGGTCTGAAAACCGAGCAGCAACGACAGACCGCCGCCGATTTCCAGCGCTATTACCAAGGGTAGCAGCGCGGCCGGAACGCCGAGAGATGCCATGTATCCTTCTGTTCCCGCATAACCGGCCCCCAGCTTGCCGTATCCGGCGATGAGAAAGATGGCCGAAGCCATAACTCGTGCGACTACAATCAGCGTAGCACCGACTGCGGGCTGGTTGACAAATTTGGCGATGCTGCCGTTGACCTGCTTGAAAATATTGCTCATATCATGCTCCTTTTGGTTGGTGAAATTGATTCAGGCAAAATGCCCGTTGTTGTAGTCGCTCAACGCCTGGTGTATCTCCTGCTGCGTATTCATCACGAACGGCCCGTATTGCACGATGGGTTCGTTGAGCGGCTTGCCCGCCACCAGGATCAGGCGCGCATCTTCAGCCGCAGAGAGCGTCACACCATCGGCGCCCGGTGCATTGCTCCCCTGTACATTATTCAAGATACCCATGCGGCGCGACGCCACTTGCACGCCATCGACCATCACCGCGCCGCGGTAGACATAGATAAAAGCGTTATGCGTTGACGGCAGCGAAGTCGAAAATTCTGCACCTGCAGGCACATGAATGTCGAGATACAGCGGCTCGGTTATCTCGCGTGTAACCGCACCCGCCACGCCGTTACTGGTCCCGGCGATCACCCGCACCTTCACGCCCTGCGGGGTGACATATTCGGGAATCGCACCACTGGCGAAATCGCGATACCACGGCGCGATCATCTTGCGCTGCGCAGGCAGGTTGAGCCAAAGCTGGAAACCTTCCATCACGCCGTCTTCCTGTTCGGGAATCTCTGAATGGATCACGCCGCGTCCCGCGGTCATCCACTGCACGCCGCCGTTTTCCAGCAGGCCTTCGTGTCCCGCGCTGTCGCGATGCCGCATGCGTCCGGCCAGCATATAGGTCACGGTCTCGAAGCCGCGATGCGGATGATCCGGGAAGCCGGCGATGTAATCGTCGGGATTGTCGCTGGCAAACGCATCCAGCATCAGGAATGGATCGAGACGCTTTTGCAACCTGCCTGAGAGCACGCGGGTCAGCTTCACGCCTGCACCATCCGAAGTGGCAACACCTTCAACGATGTGCTCGATACCGCGCGTTTGATGTAATGCGATTGTATTCATGTCGTTCATGATGACTCCTCTAATTTCTGAAAGTGAACTGTGAATCAGGCAGGCGCCAACTCGCGCAACTGCCCCTCCTGTAAAAGACTGGCCGCCTCGATCAATTTGGTCTTCAATTCCTCGTTCCTGAGCATGCCGCGTTCGACATCGAAATTCTCGTAAAAACTTGGAACAGAAAGACTGGCTTTGACCTGGCCCGCAAAGAACGGTACTGAACCGGTCGCTGCGGCCAATACACTTGCGCCACCGCGCGGACCCGGTGATGTAGAAAGCAAGACCACGGGCTTGTCCTGAAATACCTTTTGACCGATGCGCGAACTCCAATCGAACAGGTTCTTGTAGGCTGCGCTATAGGAACCATTGTGTTCGGCAAATGAAATCATCAGCGCATCGCTGGACGCTATTTTGGACAGAAAAGCCTGGGCCGGTTCCGGATGGCCCAGCTCCGCTTCCCTGTCGACGCTGAACAATGGCAGTTCGTAATCGTTCAGGTCCAGCACTTCGACCTCGGCGCCGTCTACCAGGCTGGCGGCATAGGTCACCAATTGCTTGTTGATCGACTTCTTGCTGTTGCTGGCTGCGAACGCTAACAATTTCATGATCGTCTCCCGTTGGTTAGAAAGTTGGTGTATTCAGAAAGTGAGTGCATCATAAGCGGCTCAAAAAGATAGATAAAGCCAGGTAACTGAGATAGACTATTCCATAAATGGAACAAGCCAATATCTCTGCCGATGACTACATCATGTTCGTCGCCATCGTCGAACAGGAAAGCATGGTGCGCGCTGCCGAACATCTCGGCATGCCCAAAGCCACGGTTTCCCGCCGCCTGACCAATCTCGAGGCGGCGCTTGGACAGCGGCTGCTGTTGCGCACCACGCGCCGGTTGACCCTCACCGACTTCGGATTGGAATTCCTCGAGCATTGCCGTCGCGTGGCGGAAGAAGTCGCCGCGACCCGCGATTTCGTGCATAGCCAGGAAGAGCGTCCGCGCGGGCGTTTGCGTGTATCGATGCCGGGGGAATATGCGAAGCAGAATTCGCGTGCCTTCGCCACTTTCATCGAGGCCTATCCCGAGATACAGCTCGATCTCGATCTCACTGCACGGCGTGTCGACCTGATCGGCGAGCGCTTCGATCTGGCGATACGCATGGGAAAGCTGGATGACGATTCGGCCCTGGCAGCGCGCAAGATAGACGAACAAAGTATTGGCCTGTACGCCAGCCCCATCTATCTCGCGCTGCATCCGGCACCCAAGCATCCGGACGACCTTGAGCATCATGCAGCGGTGCGCCTGATGTCGGCACGGGGAACGCCCATCGCCTGGAAACTGCTGCGCGGCAAGACTGTTTGGGAAGGCACACCGCCAGGCAGGATCACGCTGAATTCGGTTGACCTGATCATGCAGCTCCTGCTCGATGGCGCAGGCATCGGCGCATTGCCCGATCGTTATGTGGAAGAAGACGTGCGCATGAAGCGTCTGGTGCGCATATTGCCGGCATGGTGCTTGCCTGCCATACCCGCATGGGCAGTCACGCCGATGCGCCGTTACCTGCCCGCCAAGACACGCGCATTCCTTGCGCATCTTGAACAGTTCATAGAGAAGGGCTAGAAGTATTTTGTGGTCGTATCCGGATCAGGGCCGGATGCCGCCCAGCAGGTTGGCAGGCACCGCTTCATGGATACGCTTGGGCGTGGCGAGATTGAGGTTGTCCATGATCGCGACGAATTCCGCTTCGCTCTTGCCCGCAATGCGCGTGTTGAGCACCTTCTCCTCGCCTATGCTGCTGACGCGCCGCCCCTTGTAATCGTGGGCGGGATAGACCAGCGTCTCGTCCGGCAGCGTGAACAGTTTTTCGGTGATGCTATGGTACATCGACACCGCGCTGCCCTGCTGGAAATCGGTGCGGCCGCAGGCATTGATCATCAGCGTGTCGCCGGTGAACAGCCGGTCGCGCAACAAATAGCACAGGCTGCCGGGCGTGTGCCCCGGCGTGGCGATGACGCGTATCGTCTCGCTGCCGAACGCCAGCGTGTCGCCATCATTCAGCAGCCTGTCATATCCGGGCGCGCCACAACTCTGTGCGATCACCGTGGTGGCGCTGGTGTATTGCTTGAGCGTTTGCGAGCCGGTGATGTGATCGGCATGCACGTGGGTATCCAGCACCATGCGCAGCGTCAACCCGAGCGACTTGAGCAGTGACAGATAGCTCTCGACGTGTTCCAGCACCGGGTCGATGATGACCGCGTTGCCATGGTCGTCGGCGAGCAGATAGGTGAGCGTGGAAGATTCGGGGTCGAACATCTGGCGGAAGATCATGTTTACACCTTCATGGTACTGAGTTGCCTTGCATGTATAGGCAAACCGCGATTAAGCAAGTTCCTGAATGTTTACTATACCCGCATTCTTTTCCCGGATTTCACGCTGTTTCTTCAAGGCTACTTGGCCGAGGCAGCCAGAGTTACCCGAACAGAGAATATCCATGAAATACATGTAGCGAACAAAATAACAATCGCGGGCATGGCCCGCTCCTACAGATGGATCAGCAGGTACAACCTATCTCACCCTGCTCACCCGATTCAAATAAACCACCATCAGCCCCGCCACCAGCCACAGACTCCCGATCGCGGCGATCCAGAAGCCGGGGGCGCCGAGCGCGGGCATGAACGTATCGGTCAGCCCGAGCAGGAAGCCGCCGCCGAGGCCCAATACCCACAGCAGAATTACATAGATCAACATCGGCACCACCGATTTCTTGTATCCGCGCAGCGCATTCACCGCCACGGCCTGTAGCGCATCGCCCAGATGATACAAAGCGGCCAGCATGATCAAGGGTATCGCCATCTTCTGCACTTCGGGATCGGTGGTATAGAAGGCGGCGATGTGCGGCGCGCCGAACCAGAAGATCAGGCTGAGCACGACTGCGATCGCCATGCCGAGGCGGATGGCTTCCCAGCAGATGTGGCGGGCGCGCTCGCGCTGCCCGGCGCCGATGGCCTGGCCGGCCAGCACCGCCGTTGCATTGCCCAGCGACAGCGGAACCATGAAAGCCAATGCCGCCAGGTTCGCCGCGATCTGATGCGCGCCCGAAACCACCGGGCCCAAGCGCGCGATGAACAGCGCCATGAAGGTGAAGGCGGTCACATCCGCGATGAACGTCAGGCCGATCGGTGCGCCCAGCTTCAGGAACTCCACGATCGCTTTGCGATCCGGCGCGGCAAAGCGCCTGCTAATCTGGAACTGCATGTAGTCCGGATGTCGCAGACACCAGCCCCAGGCGAGCGCGGCCATCAGCCAGGCATCCACAGCTGTGGCGACTGCGCAGCCCGGCCCGCCCATTTCGGGCGCCCCCAGCAGGCCATACATGAACACCGCATTCAGCGGGATCTTGATGCCCAGCGACAGCAGGTTGAACAACATCACCGGGCGCGGGCGGCCGATGCCGATGGAAAGCCCGAAGAAGATGCGCAACGCGAACACACCCGGCACACCCCAGGCGGATGCGGCGAGATAGGCGCGCACCTTGGTTTCGACAATCGGCTGCAACTGCGAGATCGAAATGATGGGGCCGGGGAAGCGCAGCAGCAGGATCGCCGCCAGCGCCAGCAGCAGCGATATCCACACGCTCTGGTGGATCTCCCGCCCGACATCGGCACCCCGGCCTGCGCCGTAAAGGTGGGCTATGATCGGCGGCAGCGCGAGCAAAACGCTGATCAGCGACATCAGCACCGTGGCCATGATCGAAGCGGCGATGCCGACCGAGGCAAGGTCGATCGCAGACAGCCGCCCGGCCATCGCGGTGTCGATCACGGCATTCGCCATCCAGGCAAGCTGCGCGACCAGCACCGGCCAGGCCAGATGGATGAGTTGCGAGGTGGGGGAAGCGGAGCGATCCATACCAGTATTCTAATGGGATACTGATTTGAATTTTGAACGTGGCCTCAATCGAACACAACAATGCTCAAGAAGCCGCATGGGAAAGAAATGAAAATGGAAAGCGATGCTGACCTGTTTTATCGCTTGTTCGAATCCCGCTGCTCTCCGGCACATAGAAAAATTTGCGGTATTGGTCGTTTCAATATGGTTGCCGGGCCAGGCTACAACATTTCAACGATCCACTTTGTCACCGTCGCGGTTGCATGGGCGCACTTCTTCCCACGGGCATCATCGAAAGCTTTGTATTCGCCGGCATCCCACATGTCGTAGGTGCGCCCCGTGAATTGTTGCTGCAACTGGCGGCAAGTTACGCCGCCGAATTCCTCGCGGAAGCGCTCGGTGAGTTCCCTGGACTTTTTGAAATTGTTGATGTGGCGCCCGCTGTCCAGCTTGTCGCGTTCACGTCCATATTTTGAGCTCAAGGCCAGAATACCGCCGGTTAGCGCACCGCAGACACCCTCGCCCAGCAGTCCACCGCCGCCTGAAAGTCCATGACTCGCCTTGACCGTCTGATCGTCGACGATCCCGACTGTTTCCTGCACGGTTGCAAGTACGCACTGCGGGCAACAACCGTAATCAAGCTCGTATTTGAAGGCTTTCTCGTAAGCCTGTTCGCCGAGGTCGCGTTTCTGTTCGATGTCCATGATTACCTCCTGGCATATTAGCGATTTCTAATATGTTACATCTTGCCAGGTGTATCCGCAATGAAATGTCTTCAGGCTCATACCGAATTGGCATATGCAAAATCAATTGTGCTCCGTCATCGAATCACTAACAGGAAGGCTTCAATTATCCGGAAGTAGTAATCCACGCTTCGTTGGCACATCTGCCGCAGGTCGGCTGCCCCTGATTGCCAAGAAATACCGGGCCGGTTGTTCGAATTCCCTTAAAATCTCCCGCACAACAAAACACCTCAAAGGGAATTCGTGCGTGAGTAACCATATTTCGTCGGTCGATTATTTCATTATCGTTATTTACCTTGTCGCCACCACCGTGTTCGGCGCATGGTTTGTAAAACGCAGCGGTGACATGAAGGGTTTCACCCTTGCCGGAAAGATCATCCCGGGCTGGGCGATAGGCCTGTCGTTGATGGCCACCTACCTGAGCAGCATCAGTTATCTGGCCAATCCCGGTAAAAGTTATGCATCCGACTGGCGCCCCTTTGTTTTCTCATTGACACTGCCCATCGCCATCATGATTGCATCCAGGTGGTTTGTTCCGCTCTACCGCAACAGGGTACAGACCACCGCTTACGAATATCTGGAACAGCGTTTTTCCCTGTGGGCGCGCGTGTACATGGGCGCGGCCTACATCCTGCTGCAGATCGGGCGTTTTGCCGTGGTGCTCTATCTCACCGCATTGGCGTTGGCGGCATTGCTCAATATCGATATCAAGGCATTGATACTGGTGCTGGGATTCCTGACCATCATCTATACCCTGCTGGGCGGCTTTGCGGCGGTGATCTGGACCGATGTCGTCCAGGCCGTGGTGTTGTTCCTGGGCGGTCTGGTGTGTCTGCTGGTCTTGCTGATCAACATGCCGGGCGGCTGGGAACAACTGGCCGCGGTCACCAGCCGCGAGCATAAATTCGCGCTGGGTGCGATGGATTTCGATCTGGTCACGCAGAGCTTCTGGGTGATCTTCATTTTCGGCCTTGTTGAAAACCTGAAAAACTTTTCGGTGGACCAGAATTATGTACAGCGCTTCCTGTCGGCCCCCAGCGAGGCAGAAGCGAAAAAGGCCCTGTGGCTGGGCGGTCTGTTGTACATCCCGATCTCGGCGATGTTCTTCATGATCGGCACCTTGCTTTTTGTCTACTACCTGAATGTGCACCCCGCGGATTTCCCGGCCAAGGCCGACCAGGTCTTCCCCTATTTCATCGTGCATGAATTGCCGACCGGCATGGCCGGGCTGGTGATTGCCGGCGTGCTGGCTGCCGGCATGAGCACGATGAGCTCATCGCTCAATAGCGCGGCGACCGTATACACCATCGATTTTTTCAAACGTGTCCTGAATCCGGATGCGGACGACCATACGCAGTTGAAGATGATACGCACCGCAACGGGTTTGATTGGTGGGCTCGCCACCCTGGCCAGCCTGGCGATGATCAATGCAAAAACAGCACTCGATGTCTGGTGGGAAATATCGGCCATCTTCGGCGGTGGCATGCTGGGCCTGTTCCTGTCCGCGGTATTGATGCCCAAACTTGAATCGCGCCAGGCCATGTTCGCCACGATTGCAGGCCTGCTGTTTGTCGCCTGGGCAACCGGCAGCAAGCTCTGGTTTGCCGGTGACGTATGGGCATTCGGTTGGCACGCCATGATGATCGGGGTGGTGGGCACGCTGCTGATTATCGCGACATCTTATGTGTTGCAATTGTTTGGTTTGTTGCAATCGCCGGGTGTGCCGCAGGCGTCGGGGCGGGATTGAGTGAGCTGCTCCTATTGATAAGTTAAGCGTAAACTGGACGCCAATTGCGCAGGCAATGAATTGATGCTTCATCCTGGTATTCAATTTCTTGTGAAGGAGAATTGTCATGGATTCCACTTACCGCCTTGACTCCAAATTAGACCTCTCATTCGAGCGTTTCGTGGATGAGCCAAAAGAACTGATCTGGCGCGCATGGACACATCCTCAGCATCTTAAACCATGGTTCTGCCCTTTGCCGTGGACGACGATAGATTGCGAGATCGACCTGCGACCCGGCGGCTTATTTCGCACCGTGATGCAGTCGCCCGAGGGACAGGAATTTCCCAATATCGGCTGTTACCTTGAGGTGGTTGAAAACGAGAGGCTGGTCTGGACGAATGCGCTCTTGCCAAACTTTCGCCCGGCACTACCGAACAAGACGGGTGAATCCGTCGAATTTTTCTTCACGGCCAGCATTGAATTGGCGGTTCACGGTACGGGAACCCGTTACACCGCCACCGTTCGTCACGGCGACGAAGCAAGCTGCAAGCAGCACGCCGCCATGGGCTTCGAAGCAGGCTGGGGTAAGGCGCTGGAACAACTGGTGGCCTATATCAAAGCCGGAAAAATGAAATAACATGAGTGCTGCCAGGCTTGAAGACATTCCCAACATCGGCAAGTCCATCGCGTCCGACCTGCGCTCGCTCGGCATCCTCACCCCGCAACAACTCGCGACGCGCGATCCGCTGAAGACTTACCTCGCCTTGTCCGGCAACATAGGGCAACGCCACGATCCCTGCGTGCTCTACACCCTGATGGCCGCGCAACATTATCTGCAAAGCGGCGAAACCATCTCCTGGTGGAAATTTACGGAGCAAGGAAAAAAGATCCTCGCGGAAGAAACAGAACGCAAAGCGAAACTAGTGCGAAGCTGACCCTGATAATTCCGTCAATAATTCCCTATACCAACCCGAGTATTACTCAGAGTATAAGGATAACGAGAAGCACAATCAGCAATATTTCAAGCATGAATATCTCCTTGGTATCAGGGTGGCCTGATGAAAGTCCCCTGATTAAATTCAAATTCCATATTGGCATCAGACATGCAGCTTAGGCTTTTCATATCCATGACACCGTGCGCTAGCGTACGAAGCATCAAAATACTTGACCGGAACGACATACTGGCCGGGGGGTGGAGATATCCATCACGGCATAAAAGGAACGCAATCCCGCCATAGCCGCAGTACCGTGCTGCAGGATGATGGACGCCACTGCATCTACGCGCGATGCCAGCCGGTTCGCTGTGCATTCCCGGTATTCATGGAAGAAACGGGGTTCGTTCAATCCGGATTACGTGCACATGTGCCTTTTGTACGGCATAGCCGCATGGCTGTCGAACCCTGCACCAGCAGCAGCAACAGAAGTACTGTTATAAAAAAATATGTAATCATGATATTGGACTCCATTAATTAAGAAGTGGCGCTAGGCTTTGCGCCATTGATCCGATTTTCCGGTTGTCGTATTGCGAACGCGTTCAACCACCGGTGAAGCACCCGGATTCAATTCCTTGGCCCGTTCGATTGCCTTTGCCTGTGTAGGCAATACAGCGCTGGCCCGTTCCGAATTGCCCTTCCTGACTGCAAAATCGCCTTCGGGTCGCTTTTCAACAAACAACTTTTTATCGAGCTTGCTGGCTGCTGCCGGTTTTTTATCTTTGGTATTTGACATGGCGTGTGTTCCTTTCGTAAAAAGTACCGATGAATGAGAACCAATGTGCATGACGCAGAATCGTTTCAACGTCATGGATATCACCATATTCCTTCAAACATCATCAAACTGTGCGCCAGCCAACATAGTGCGGTAGAGATACTCAGTATCATGTCTATACAAAATACTCGTACAGATTGAAGTGGTCATACTGAAAATCCAATCCCGGATTTGCATTATTGATTGTGCCGGGTGGCGGTAGAATCACGACGTAACCGGATCAGGACAATGTCAAAATCACAAAAAATCATTCTCTATACCATCGGCGGATCGGTTGGCCTCCTTGTCATCATCGCGGCAGCCCTGCACTTTTTTGTGGATGCCAATGCCTACAAGCCCCGCGTGGAAGCGGCCGCATCGGATGCGTTGGGGATGGAAGTCAGGGTCGGCGGCAAGATGGGATTCAGCCTCTTCCCCGGCTTGCAAGTCACGCTGAATGACGTGCAGATTCGTAACCGCAAAACGGACCTCGTCTCCGCACAGGAGGCCAGCTTGGGAATCGACCTGCTCCCTCTGCTCCACAAGGAAGTCCGGATCGAGAAGATCGTGCTTAAACACCCCAGTATCTATATCGAGTTGGGCAGCGACGGCAAGTACAACTTCGAGACAACGCAGCCAGCCGGGCCATTACCCGCACTGGGTCTGGCCGGGGTTTCGCTCACGGACAGCTCACTCATCTACGCGGACAAGCAATCCGATTTCGGATTTGAGGCAGGAGATTGCAAGCTGGACCTGCGCCGCTTTCTGCTATCGCAGGGAAAAAGTTCGGACCTGATCAAGAACCTTTCCTTCACGGCGGAGCTCGCCTGCGGAAAGATCCAGACCAAGGATTTTGCCGTGTCCGACTTGAAATTTTCGCTCGCGGCGAAGGACGGAATCTTTGATGTAAAGCCGGTCACCATGGGCGTCTTCGGCGGAAAGGGCTCGGGGAGAATTCGTGCGGACTATTCGGGCGCAGTCCCACAATACCGGGTCGATTACGCTCTGCGGCAGTTCCGCATCGAAGCGTTTTACAAAACCCTGTCGCAGCAGAAAGTCATAGAAGGCACGATGGATTTTTCCGCGAAACTTTCGATGCACGGAAAGACTGTAAACGAGATGACACAGACTGCGAGCGGAGATGCCTCGCTGCGCGGCGAGAACCTCACGCTCATCGGCAACGATCTCGATCTGGAGTTTGCAAGGTATGAATCCAGTCAGCACTTCAGCCTCGTGGATGTGGGTGCCGTCATCTTTGCCGGGCCCGTGGGTTTGGCGGTCACCAAGGGATACGACTTTGCCAGCATCTTGAAAGATTCGGGAGGTACCAGTGCGATCCGTAAGCTCGTCTCCGAATGGAAGATCGAGCACGGTGTGGC
>DIYV01000190.1:13336-13842 GCA_002429165.1 Gallionella sp. UBA6045
GTAAAACAGAAGATCAGCGGCCCCTTCCAGAAACCGGTGGTGGAGAAACCGAATATCTTTGTGGCGCTTGCCGGGCCTGCGCTCAAGTTGCTCAAGAAGGGGCGCGACATCCTGCCCGGCGGAGAGTGCGAAGTGATCTATACCGGTTCGGTGGCGCCGCCGAAATAAAATTAAAGAAACAATGGAGCCTAGCCCTATTGAATCAGCAGCAGAACGCAAAGCGAAACTAATGCGAAGCTGACCCTTTTAATTGATGAAAAAAACCCACCGGGCAAGGGTGGGTTACTCGGTCAGGCTTCGGTATGGATCACTGAGTCACCGCACGCATCCTGTCAATTTTCTCGATAACAGCCTGATAGAGATCATGGTCGGAATCGGGGTTGTTGCGGTCTGGATGATGGGCACTACGGATCTTTTTCAGTTTAGTCATATCGTCGGGCAGGTCATGTACCCTGGTCACCCGGTCACCGTTTTTGACCATCACGCGCTGAAGCTCAGCCTCTGCG
>DIYV01000157.1:0-12043 GCA_002429165.1 Gallionella sp. UBA6045
GCGGCCGTGTAGCCCAGCATGCGCTCGGCACCGACGTTGAAGATCTGGATCACGCCTTTCTCGTCAGTGGCAATGCTCGAAAAGTTGGCACTGTTGAGAATTGCGCTCTGCAATGCAGAGGCTTTAAGAAAGGCTTTCTGGTGGCTGGTCTCAGTGTTATCCACCGCAGTGCTGACTGCTTGTTTGTTCATATTTCCTTTGGGAAACTGCTGGGACATTAATGACCTCTATTAATTGTGTGAATAAATTTCTGGCAGCATTTGGCAACGATAAAGATTTATCTGGCCGCTCTCTGTGCGTTGACACACATAGCCGGACATATTCCAGATCATTTCGGGATGGTTTCATGGTTGGGGGAGTATCGTATCGGTCACGTCCTTGCCGGTGCCGCGGTAGCCGGTATAACGGCCGGAGGGGTCGAACATCGGTTCGCCGCTCACCATCATATATTGCCGCACATCTTTTGGATTGGTACGGCTGTATACAAAATCCAGGAACGGCCTTCTCGCGGACAGCATCGCGTCCAGCTGTTCCCGCTCAGCCGCGTTCCAGACCGCGCCATAGTCTTCTCTGGTTTTGCCCAGCGCTTCATCGACCCGGATGCCGAGCATTTCAAACACCGGACCAAAGATCTTGGTGAAGTGGCCGTTCTCGTCCTGCTCCCAGTACCAGTCGGACGACAGCTCGGTCAGGCGGCGAAAGCGCGCTTCGCTGTCACGCAGTTCGGCGGTCCGTCTCAGCACTGTCTGTTCCAGCACCTGGTTGTAATGCTCGAGCTTCTTGTACAGCAGCCGCACTTCCAGCATGTTGCGGATACGGGTCTTGACTTCGACCAGATCGAACGGTTTGGAAACGAAATCCTTCGCCCCTGCGGCGAGCGCGCGCAGTTTGTGATCCGGCTGGGCGGTGATCACCAGTACCGGCAGGTAGCCGTCCGTTTCGGTTTCCTTGAGGGCTTCCATCACCTGAAAACCATCCATGCCCGGCATCAGCAGGTCGAGCAGGATCAGGTCGTAATGGTTGTCGCGATGCAGCGCACACACAGCATGAGGATCCATCGTCGAAGTAAGAAGCCGATAGCCGTCGTTACGCAGCATTTGCTCCAGCAGTTGCACATTGGCCGCCTGGTCGTCCACGATCAGGATGTTGGCGTTCAGGATCTCTTGTTCGCTGATCATCGTATATTTCCCTTTGCAAAGGTGTTGTTCGATCCCGTTTCAATTGATTTCAGTGCTTCGTCCAGCGCGTTCATGAATACATCGATCTGGATCGGTTTGGTGATATAGCGAAAGAACCCCGCTGCCAAACCATTTTCGATATCGCTTGTCATGGCATTGGCACTGATGGCAAGTACCGGAATACGTGCTGTTGCCTCGTCTTGCTGCAATAACTTCAATACCTGGATGCCGCTGATGCCGGGCAGGTTGATGTCCATCAGGATCACCTGCGGCTGATGGGCGAGCGCCATCGCAATGCCGCTGGAGCCATCTCTCGCCTTCAACAGATGCAGTTCGGGACGACGCTCGAACAGTTGCTCGACCAGCAGCATATTGGCCGGGTTGTCCTCTACGTACAGTACGGCTTTTCTCACCATGTTACGCCGCTCTGACAATTGGGCTCGATCGGCAGCCAGTACAGGCGCGGACCGTCGTTCGTCCGTGGTGGCTGGTGGTGGTGTCGCCAATGGCAGTTCTATCCAGAACTCGCTGCCCACACCGACGATGCTTTCCACACCGATCCTGCCCCCCATCAATTCGACCAGGCGCTTGCACACGATCAAACCGATACCCGTTCCCTGCACCGCACCCCCTTCCTGTCCGAGTCGGTTGAAGGGCTGGAACAGTTGCGCGATCTTCTCTGCGGACAATCCTGCACCGTTATCGCGCACACTGATATGCAAGTGGTTCGCCGTATTGGTGTGGTACGTCACTTCGACCGATCCTTGCGCACGGTTGTATTTGATCGCGTTGGAAAGCAGGTTGACGAGCACCTGCTTCAAGCGGGTGCGATCGGCTTTGACAAACAAAGTGTCGTCTGGCGGCGGGAATTTCATCTGGATACCGCTTTTTTGTGCCTGTGATTCGGTCATTTGCTGACAATCGCTCAGTTTGACGGACATCTGTACGGCTTCCAGATTGAGCGACAATTTGCCCGACTCGATCAGCGCGAGATCGAGTATCTCGTTGACCAGCTCCAGCAGATACCACCCCGCCTGGAGGATCTGCTGGATACGCAATTGTTGGCTGGGCGTCGGCAGCGGGGAACCCGACTCCAGCAATTGGGCGAAGCCGAGGATGGCGTTGAGCGGACTGCGCAGTTCATGGCTCATGCTGGAGAGGAACTCTGATTTTGATTTGTTGGCTTTGTCCGCCGCAAATCGGGCGTTCGCAAGCTCGAAATTCTTGTCGCGCAGCATATGATCCAGTTGTATCTGTTCGGAAATGTCGACCAGCGTGATACGCAGCACAGGTGCTGCGGCAGCAGTCACGATGAGCCGGCTATCCAGACGGGCATCAAAACGTGTGCCATCCTTGCGCAGTAGCGTCAGTTCTCCCGGATGGTTATCGTATTGATTGAACGCATGCCCGATGTAGTGCTGCCAGCGGTCCTGATCCTCCAGCGCGACGATGCGCGCGAAACTGCGGAGCAGCAATTGCTTGCGTTCTTCCCCCAGCATCGCGGCACCGGTCAGGTTGATGGCGGTGATCTGCGCCTCCTGCGACAGGGTGATGTAACCGACCGGCGCGAATTCATACAGATCGACATAGAGGTCGTGTGCTTCCTCGAGCGCGATGTGGGTGCGCCGCAATTCCTCGTTCTGCATCTCCAGTTCGATCTGGTGGACTTGCAGTTCGTGCAGCAGCTCCTCGGTCGGGTGCACCGGCTTGACAGACGTTTTCGCACTGTCGAGTCGGGCTTCGGCTTTGATCCGCAGCAATTCTTGTTGATCGTGTTTCTTGCTCATCATCTGTTCGCCTGTGAAACCGATTCCATCGCCAGCAGGATCATCTGGGTACCGCCGGCACTGTGTTCTCCATCGTGCGGTAGGGTTGCATGCGGGCCAGGTACCAAACGCCGTTCATGGTGCGCACTTGGCGCTCGCGCGACCTCAGGTCATCCAGCACGGCCTGTACATCGGGCAGCAGATCTTCGTTGTCGATATTCAACTTGATGTCGTTCAATGGTCTGCCCACGTCCGAGGCGACCAGACGATAGACCTGCGCCGCATCGCGCGTGTAGCGTTTGATATTGAGCTGCATATCCAGGAAGATGGTACCGATGTTGATGTTGTCGAGCAGATTCTTCATGTCGTTCTGCATCCCGGCCAGCTGCTCGATCTTCGAATGCAATTCGGTGTTGACGGTGACCAGCTCTTCATTGAGGGATTGCAACTCTTCCTTGGAAGTCTCCAGCTCTTCATTGGTCGATTGGAGTTCTTCGTTGGTTGATTGCATCTCTTCGTTGGCGGACTTCAGCTCTTCGTTGGATGCCTGCTGTTCCTCGATGGTAGCGTGCAGGTTTTCCTTGGTGTAGGCCAAATTGCGCTCGAGTTCCTCGATTTGGACTGCGCTCAGCGATCTGCTTGCCCGCTTGCCGGGTGCCGCCTTCGCGCCCTTGCGCTTCCCTGCGGCTTCACCTTGCAAGTCCTGAAAGCTCACCAGCAGCAATCCCCCGCTCGCTTCGGCATCATGCAACTCATGCACGTAGAGGCTAACGATGTGCGGGGCATCTTTGGCACCGAATGTCAGTTCCCGGCCCAGCGTAGGCTCGTCCTGGCTGGCCGCCCGCTGGATGGCGCTGCGCAGTTCCAGTTGCAGTCCTTCGTGCGCCATGTCGATGACGTTCAGCGTGGCCTGACCGGGAGCAGGTCGCAGATATTTTCCGGTCTCGCCGTACACGTAAAGGATGTTGCCCTTCAAGTCGGTCACCACCGAGGCAGGCGCGTAGGACTGCAGCAGTGCGAGTTTGGCGAGTTCGGCGAAGTTCGTCTCAATGGCTTTTTGCATTACTTCCTCCGGAGCTTTGCCATGTTTGTCAGCGGCCCAGGTCAGTCCGCCGGCAACCACGGTGCGGGTCGAAGCGACGGAGTGGTTGGCGCGGACGGAGTGGTTGGCGCGGTAGATCTTCCACTTGCGATTGATCGGCGTGAATAGCTCATTATGACTACCGATGCTTTCCGAGGGCGACAGGAACAACACTCCGTCCTGTTTGAGCGAGTAGTGAAAGGTCTGGATGAGGCGGTTTTGTAGTTCCGGCTCAAGATAGATCATCAGGTTGCGGCAACTGAGCAGGTCGATCTTGGTGAAAGGCGGATCCTTGATGACACTCTGGATCGCGAACACCATCATCTCGCGAATCTCTTTCTTGATGCGAAATCCGGAATCGTCCTTGATGAAGAACCGGCGCAAGCGTTCGGGAGTGATGTCCTGGGCGATATTGGGCGGATAGCTGCCGGCGCGCGCCACGGCGATCGCGTCTTCGTCCAGGTCGGTCGCGTAGATCTGGATCTTGAATTCGTGCCGGGTCTCGTCCATCAGTTCGCGCAGCAAGATGGCGATGGAGTACGCCTCCTCGCCGCTGGCACAGCCCGGCACCCAGACGCGAACCACATAGCCTTCCGGTTTGCCGGCCAGGAGTTGCGGCAAGAAGTCATTGCGCAGCGTATCGAACGCCTCCGGATCGCGAAAGAAACTGGTGACGTTGATCAGTAATTCCTTGAACAGTGATTGCATCTCGGCCGGTTGCTCTTTCAGATAGCGGGCATAGACCTCGGCGTCCGCGATCTCGTGCTGCGCCATGCGCCGTTCGATGCGCCGACCGATGGTGCTCTTTTTGTACAGCGAGAAATCATGGCCGGTGCTGCTGCGCAATTGCAACAGGACGCGGTTGATGCCGCTCACCGCTGCCGGTGCAGTTTGCATGGAATTCTGTTGCGGGACGACGGCCAGGTGGCGCACCACGGATTGCAACGCTTCCGGCATCTTTTCCGGCGCCATTACATGGGTGGCATATCCGGCCCCGATGGCGCTCGCAGGCATGCCATCGTATTTCGCGCTGGCCGGTTCCTGTACCAGTGATACGCCCCCGGCGCCAAGAATGGCGCGCAGCCCCAATGTGCCGTCTGTGCCGGTACCGGAGAGGATGATGCCGATGGCCCTTTCGCCCTGATCCTCGGCCAGTGAACGCAGAAAGGCATCGATGGTCATGCGCTGCCCGCGCGGTTTTTCGGGCACACTGAGCTGCAGTGTGCCGTGAAAGATCACCATGTCGCGGTTGGGCGGAATGATGTACACATTATTGGGCATGACCGCAAGCTGGTCTTGCGCCTCGGTCACCGGCATCGCGGTGGCACGCTGCAGGATCTCGGTGAGCAGGCTGGGGTGATCGGGATCGAGATGTTGCACCAGCACGAAGGCCATGCCGCTGTCAGTCGCAACATGCGAGAAGAATTGTTCGAACGATTCCAATCCGCCGGCGGATGCGCCGACGCCGACAATCGGAAACGACGCCACGTCTTGCGCTTTTGCAATTCCGGCAACTTCAGGCTTTTTGGTAACCGGGGTAGCTGTCTTCACCGCGGACTTTGGTTTGTCTTTTGATTTGTCTGGCGGCGTCGTGTTCTTTTGTGCCGGACGTTTTTTGATGACCATAGTGACTTCCATATCCTAGCTAGCGGGACTGGGCAGCTTTGGCTTGCTTGCTGTCGACTCCGGTATCGCTGAGCAAACGGTGGAATTCTTTCTTCACCACACCGTAGCACTCACAAGTGTGGGACTCCAACCCCGAGCGATCCAGCACGGTGATGTGGCCCCGCCGGTAACTGATCAGCCCTTCGCGCTGCAGGTTGCCCGCGGTTTCCGTGATGCCTTCGCGGCGCACACCGAGCATGCTGGCGATCAGTTCCTGCGTCATGGTCAATTCACTCGATGGCAATCGGTCCAGGGTCAACAACAGCCAGCGGCACAATTGCTGCTCCACCGAATGATGCCGGTTGCAGACCGCAGTTTGTGAAATCTGTGTCATCAGTGCCTGGGTGTAGCGCAGCATCAAGCGCATCATCGGCCCGGCCCGGTTGAACTCTTCCATCATCAACTGCCCGCTGAGCCGGTAACCATGCCCCCCGGTTTGCACCGTGGCCCGGCTGGGCGTGGTATTGCCGCCCATGAAAAGTGAAATGCCGAGCAAGCCTTCATTGCCCACCCCGGCAATCTCGGCCGTTGCGCCGTTTTCCATGACGTAGTGCAGGGACAATATGGCGGTCGTCGGAAAATAGACGTGCTGCAATTGGCCGCCCGATTCGTAGAGGACTTCGCCGAGCGGCATCGAAATCAACTCCAGATGGGGTGAAAGTCGCTCGAATACTTCCGCAGGCAGCGCGGCGAGAAGATAATTTTGGTTGGGAGTATGGCCTGAGGCTTTAACAATGACCATTTACATTCCTCCAGAGTGTGCGACCGACAACATCAAAATAAAATATATCAGCCAACCCATCAAATTGGGACAACATCAACTTCTCAATAATACTCTTATAGCAGAATGAATATGGATGAATGTGCGTTAGCGCACAGAACCTTCCCGGAAATGGGGAGAAGATGCGCATGGGTGTTCAATCCTCCCCCTGATGAACACCTGACGCAAATTGGCCCGGCAACGGCATTCCCGTTCCGGGCCTCCTTTTGGGAAAAAATGTTCGCAAACAATCAGGTGGTGATCGCCAGGTTCACCCTGCATCGTGCATGTCTTTGACGATCTGGTAACACTGGCACGCGGCTGCTTCCAGTCCATCACCGTCGAGGATGATGATTTCGCCGCGGTTGTAACTGATCAGTTTGCGTTGGCGCAAGTCACCGGCGGCTTTGGTAACGCCAACCCGCCGCACACCCAGCATATTTGCAAGAATATCCTGCGTCATATGAAATTGATTCGATCGCACACGGTCGCGCGTCATCAGCAACCAGCGTGCGAGACGGGCTTCGATCCGGTGAAAGCGATTGCACGCGGCAGTCTGGGTCATTTGTATCATCAATTCGTAGATGTAGTGGTACACCTCTCGTTGAAATAGCACACTGTGGTGAAATTCCTTTTGAAATTGCGCGGATGTCATGCGTAACGCCATTCCCGTGCCCTGCACCACGGCTTGCACCGGCGAATCGCTTTCGCCAAGCGCCAATGGAATCCCGAGCATGCCTTCACGGCCAACCATGCCGACTTCAATTGCCTGATGTCCCTCAGCCATCGTGAGCAAAGACACCAGCGTATCGCTCGGGAAATAAACGTGGCTTATCGGTTCGCCGGGATAATAGAGCACTTCGCCGGAAGTCAGCGTGATCGGTTCGAGGCGCGCAAGCAGCGACTGACAGATTTTGTCCGGCAACGCGGCCAGCAGACTGTTTGCGACAGGAACTCGGGTTGCAACTAGCATAGGGCAATCCTGTTTAGTAAGCAGTCGGGTGATCCCATAACCTGCAACGGAGATGCAAAGTTGCATCTCCGTTGCCGAAAACCGACGCTTCATTGGCAGCACACTCACGCCGTGCACCACGGCGAGCTGCGAGATGGCATGAAGTTACAGCAAGGAACTTTTTCCGTATGTACGCTGGCACACACTGCGGAAAAGAAAATCGCCGCCCTGAGACAGGGGTTCCGGCTACCGCCCGGCAAGAGATTGAATGGTATCCGGCCACGGTATACACCTGCCTGCGAAATTGTTTGCCTTATGTGTGCCACCGCACGGTATACCTCGGGCGCAAGAGCTATAAATGCACCGTCGATGGGGGTGTCAGTTCGGTTTGATCCTAATGCTGGCCTGAAAGAACCGATATGAGAATCTGCCTTCGTCGTAAAGCTTTAAAGAACACCAGCGTTGTGGTCGGCGGTGCACTTAACTCAAGACTGATGTACGCAAAGGATTCTTTACTGATCAATTTCGGCAACAACCTTTTTAAGGAGACTCATCATGAATCATCTTCAAAAACATCTTTCCGCGAGCCTGATTGCACTGGCCGCGTTAGTGGCAGCTCCGATGGCAATGGCTGCACCCGCATCATTACTAAGTAACTTTGCAATTCTTAGTGCAGCACCTATCAATACAACCACAAATGTTGGTACCGGAGCAGTAACCTGCACCAATGGCAGCATCGTTGGAGACGTTGGTTCTTCTGGCCCTCTAACTTCGGTCACGCTGACTTCATGTCCGGTTACTGGGGCGATCATCGCACCGGTCTCCGCTGGCGTAGTAGATGCGTTCAACACCGCGCTCGCTAATGGTCTGGCTACTACGTGCGGCCAAACTCTAACGGGTACTCTCGCAGGCGTTACACTTTCACCTGGTGTCTACTGCTTCGATGCAGCGGCTACTCTAACCGGCACACTGACGCTTGATGGCACTGGTACTTATACTTTCATAATCGGAAAGAGCGGTACCGGAGCCCTTACAGGCACTGGTTTCAATGTGGTTCTGATCAACGGCGCAGTGCCATGCGATGTGACTTGGTATGTTGCTCAAGCCGCAACATTGACAGATTCAAACTTCGTGGGAACGATATATGCAGGTGCAGATATCACCTCCACTCGCGGAACCTTCAATGGTGATGCCTTGTCAGCAGCTGGAGTAACAGTGACCGGTACTGCCGTCATAGGTTGCACTGCCAAAGGACGTCACACCGGCGAACTTAAAGAAAAATGTAACCAGGGCGTAGGCAATGGTTCTGAGGGCTGCGATCCAGGTAATTCGGACAAGAACCCATGGGGTTCGAATGACGAGAACGACGGTAATGAACCAGGCCACCCAGGTCGCAGGGCTAACAGCGAGCACCATAGCGAGCACCATAACGATAACAACAATAACCATAACCATAACGATTAAACATAGTTACACGAAACACGAAAAAGGACCCGCGAGGGTCCTTTTTTTCGCCTTGTGTACGCTAGCGTACATACGCTTCCCGAAGACGCTTTTATACTTTCCAAAATCAGCAACGGTCTTGAGGGGAAATATAATGGGCAAAATTCCAATGGAAATGAAATGCAGTGCGGCCCTGTTGCGATTTCGGCAACTGCACAACACGATCCAGCGGCAGGATGGCGGGATTCCAAAACCGATTCCCCCAAAACCAATACTTCCCGAAGGGCGTGTTAAGATATTGAAACAGGTATGACAAACATAAACTTTTTCATATTACCCATCAGCATCACTGGCGAGACACCTTGAGCACACTCTATATCCGCCTGGCTTCCAAGGCCGTCGCCGGCAGTGCGCCCCACTGGCCTGCACTGGCTTGCCAGTTCGCCCTGGTGTCGCATGGCAGCGCAATCGAACGCCAGGGCACCACAGCCTTGTCGGACTTGACCGACGCGATAGCCAAATCCCAGCGCGTGGTGCTGCTGTTGGCCGCCAGCGATGTCACCCTATTGCGTTTGCAGGTGCCGCCGCTTTCGGCCGCCAGACTAAAGTCAGCCTTACCCAATCTGGTGGAAGACCGGCTGATCAGCGATATATCCGACTGTGTGGTGGTCGCGGGTGGCGTATCTGAAGGATTGCGCACCATCGCGGTGGTGCAGCGCGCGTGGCTCGACATGCTGGCCGATACATTGATCTCATTGGGTTCCCGTAATATCTCGGCATTGCCTGCACAATTGTGCCTGCCTTATGCAAATGAACAACCTGGCGGCGTGACCGTCGCTGCTGATGACTGGAATGACGCAGACCGGAATACTGTTATCGATTTGACACTGCGCCTGTCGGAACAGGACGGTATCGGTTTGGCGATCACCCCTGCCCTGCACCAGGGCGAAGGACCCGAACAGAATCAATCAGCAGTGCAGGAAGTCCTGCAGACATTATTAGCGGCGGTTCCACAAGCGCCGATCACGCTTTATGTGCCTCAACCATGGGTGCGCGCTTACCAGGAAACGGTTAACGAAACTGCAGAGCTGGGCAAGCGTATCAGTGTATCTGCCGACAACTGGTCGCACTGGATTGCCGGCGCCAATGCCGCGACACCGGACCTGATGACAGGACTGGGCAAGGCAACAGGTGCCGGGATGGACTGGCGCCCGTGGCGCTGGCCACTGGCACTGGCTGCTGTGGTTCTGCTCATCAATGCCGGCGCATTGAATATCGACTGGTGGCACATGAAGGGCGAATCCCGTTCATTGCGCACTGCCATGATCCAGATCTACAAGTCGGCTTATCCGAAAGAGTCCGTGATCATCGATCCCATCGCGCAGATGCAGCAAAAGATCGCGATTGCCAAACACGATTCGGGGATGCCCGCACCGGACGATTTTACGGCGATCACCGCCGCCTTTGGCGAGGCCTGGGCCGGTGCCGTCGCAGCGGCGGGAAAATCAACCGCGATTGCCGCACTCGAATATCACGATCGCAGCCTGTTCGTACACCTGAAACAAGGTGGCAATGCCCCGACACAACAAATGCAAGCCGCACTGGTTAAACGCAATATGGCACTTGACCTTGCGCCCGGACAGTCGGGCGCTGTCGTCTGGCAAATCAGGAGCAAGAAATGAATCCGGCCGACCTGCTAAACCGGTCCAGTCTATCGATCTCGGAATTCTGGGCGGCGCGCGATGCGCGCGAGCGGGCTATGCTTGCCGTAGCTGCACTGGTCGTGACATTTGGCCTGGCCTATGCCGTGCTGATCGATCCGGCACTGACCGGTCGCGAACGATTGAACAGGAGTCTGCCCGTGTTGCGGCAGCAGGTGGCGCAGATGCAGGCATTGGTCAAGCAAGCTGCGCTGCTTGCGGAAAAGCCGGCAGCCCCAACAATGCCGATGACCAAGGAAAATATCGAGGCAGCGCTTGCACGTAACGGCCTGAAGGCGCAAAACGTGATGCTGAGCGGCGATTTTGCCAAGGTGCAACTCAGCGCAGTGTCTTTTGCCAACACCCTCTATTGGCTGGATGATATGCAAAAGACCGCGCGGCTTTCCGCGACCGATGCCAATATCGTTGCGCTGGATAAACCCGACATGGTCAATGCGACATTTACGTTGCGCCAACCCGGAAATGAATAGCCTGGTTTGGGACGGACATGAAAAGGTGATGCGTTGCGCCGCATAATGTTATGGTTGCTGGCAGGCATAATCAGTATCGCGCTCACCATGCTGATGTTTTTTCCGGCGACCTGGCTGGCGTCCATGGTGGAAAAGCAGACCGCGGGTCGCTTGACGCTCGGTGATGCGCATGGCACATTGTGGCGCGGTTCGGCCTTCATCGGGGGCGCAGCCAGCGGCAGTGATCCGCTGACACCGCTGTTGCCGGGACGCTTCTCGTGGCGTTTGTCGCCGATGGTATTGTTGGGTGATGTGGATGCCGAACTGGAAAATGACGCAGCACTGTCACAGCCTGTCACCGTAACGGGTAACTGGCATCAGTGGAAAGTGAGTCCGGGGGCGATTTTATTACCGGCAGAACGGTTGGCCGCATTGGGCGCACCGCTGAATACGATACAGCCGTCCGGTCAGATGCGCTTGTCATGGGAACTGTTGCAATTGACGCTGCAGAATAAAAACATCGGGATAGTCGGAGCTATGAAACTGGAAATAAATGATATTGGATCGCGGCTGTCTCCGATCAAACCGCTGGGCAGCTATGATCTGGAATTCGACTGGCATGGATCACAGGCCCCGGTGACGCTCAAGACGATCAAGGGGCCGATGCTGTTGAATGGTTCGGGAATTTTTGCCAACGGACGCTTGCAGTTTTCCGGCACGGCAGAAGCCGAGGCAGGACAAGAACAGAGGCTGGCGAATTTTCTGAATTTGCTGGGTCAACGCCGCCAAGTGGGCGGCAAGGATGTTATAGGACTAGAGTTCAAATGATGAAAAATATATTGTCCGGAAACAGTATGCCAGAAACTTCCCGAAGCGCATCAACATGGCGATGCCGGAGTGCCGCAACAATATTGCTGCTCGCTGCAGTTTCCATGCAGCAGGCACTGGCGCAGGATTCGGACACGAAAGAGGTCGCCGGCGCCAGCCAAACCGCCAGCACCAATACAATCTCCGCCGGGACCCAGGCA
>DIYV01000157.1:12277-14682 GCA_002429165.1 Gallionella sp. UBA6045
GATTACACCAATACCACGTTCATCATCGACCCGCGTGTCAAAGGCACGCTTACCCTGGTGTCAGAGAAGCCGCTCACCAAGGCCCAGGCATTTCAGCTGCTGGGCTCGGTATTGCGCTTGCGCGGCTACACGATAGTCACCGGCAACGGCTATAGCAAAGTGGTACCGGAAGCCGATGCCAAGCTGCAGGGCGGCCCGCTTCAACCCAATTCCGGCCAGGCCGGCAGAGTGCATGGCGACCAGATCGCGACGCAGGTCTTCCGTTTGAATTATGAATCCGCGACAAATCTGGTGGCGGTTTTGCGCCCGCTGATCTCACCCAACAACACCATCAACGCCAACCCGGGCAACAACACGCTGGTCATCACCGATTACGCCGACAATCTGTTGCGGCTCGGCAAGATCATCGCGGCAATGGATGGCCCCGCCAGCAGCAATTTGGATGTGGTGCCCATCCGTTATGCGGTTGCCAGCGATATCGCCGTGATGGTCAACCGCTTGCTTGAAACCGGCGGAACACCCGCAGGAAATGCCATCAGTGTGCTGGCTTATCCGCGTACCAACTCGGTCTTGGTGCGCGCACCGTCGGAAGCCCGCGCTGATCTGGCAAAAGCGCTGATCGCAAAGCTGGATCTGCCGACCGCGCAGCCGGGCAATGTACACGTGGTCTATCTGAAAAACGCCGATGCGACCAAGCTTGCGCAAACCCTGCGTGCCGTGGTGTCATCGGACAGTTCCGCGATCAGTTCGGCAACACCGTCAACCCCATCTTCCCCTTCATCGCCATCCTCACCCTCTCCTGTTCATGCATCGCTGAGCAGCGGCGGTGCAGCCGGATTCATTCAGGCCGATCCAACCACCAACACGCTGATCATCACCGCCAGCGAATCTGTCTATCGTGACTTGCGCACCGTCATTGACCAGCTCGATGCGCGCCGCGCCCAGGTTTATATCGAATCGCTGATCGTCGAGGTGGATGCGAGCAAAGCGGCCGAATTGGGCGTGCAATGGGCCGGTATGTCGGGCAATAGCAACAGCGGTACTCGAGTCGGGGGAATAACCGGATTTAGCACAGCTGGTAACAACCTGATCAACCAGGCCGCAGCAAAAGCTGCCGGCTCCATACTGCCGCCCGGCAGCGGCTTGACCCTCGGCATTTTTAACCAATCCGGCCTGGGCGCACTGGCCCATGCGCTCGAAACGGACACCAGCGCAAATATCCTGTCCATGCCCAATCTGATCACGCTGGACAACGAAGAAGCGAAGATCATCGTCGGCTCTAATGTGCCGTTCATTACCGGCCAGTACACCACCGCCGCCTCGTCTGGCGGCAGTGCGGGCGTGAACCCGTTCCAGACGGTCGAGCGCCAGGATATCGGCTTGACGTTGCGGGTTCGCCCGCAGATATCGGAAGGCGGCACGGTCAAGATGGCGATCTACCAGGAAACCTCGGCTGTTACGGACAAGACCAACCCAGCCGGACTGATCACCAGCAAACGCTCGCTCGATACCAACGTGCTGGTGAACGATGGACAGATCATCGTGCTGGGCGGCCTGATCGATGACAACATGCAGGACAGTGTCGAGAAAGTGCCGGTGCTGGGCGATATTCCGATCATAGGCGGTTTGTTCCGGTACAAGACGCGCAGCCATATCAAAACCGATTTGATGGTGTTCCTGCGGCCGACCATCATACGCAGCAATGAACAGAGTGTGAGCCTGGCTGGAGATCGCTACGATTACATCCGCAATGCGGAAATCGACGGACGGCCGGAGCGGACCGCCGTGCTGCCGAACATGGACGCAGCCCAGTTGCCGCCGCTGCAGGATGGCCGCATGGTCGGCGGTCCCCTGGTTCAGCAGGCACAGTCCGGCGTCAAACAAACTGAACCTGTCGCTCCGGCCAGCGCACCCCAGGCACTTCCGCAAAACCCTGCTCCGCAACAGCCTGCAGCAGTGGCTGCGCCTCAACAGTAACCTGTGATGGGGAATTCCGCGATGGACGCACGCCTGCTCCCCTACGCATACGCCCGCGATTTCGCGGTGCTGGCGCAGCGCAACGGCGCCGCAGACGGCCCTGTCGAAGTCTGGATATCGGATGCAACCACACCAACAGCGATCGCGGAAGTGAGCCGTTGTTTCGGGCAAGTCAGACTGAAAGCGATGCCGCGAGTCGAACTCGAGGCAGCGATCGCGAAAGCCTATGCCGGTTCGGGCGGCGACGCGGCGCAGGTCATCGATGAATACGAATCCGATCTCGACCTGAACAAGCTGATGCTGGACATGCCGGCGGTCGAAGACTTGCTGGAATCCGCAGATGACGCGCCGGTGATACGCATGATCAATGCGCTGCTGACGCAGGCATTGCGCGAAGGCGCTTCGGATATCCATATCGAACCGTTCGA
>DIYV01000112.1 GCA_002429165.1 Gallionella sp. UBA6045
TGTGGCCTCGACCGAGAAGAAAGCAGCGAAGTCCGCCAAAAAAGCGGTCTCGACGGCAAAGAAAAAAGTAGGGGCGGCTGCCAAAAAACTGGTTGCGACCACGAAGAGTGTAGAAAAGACCGCCAAAAAAGCGGCTGTTACTGCGAAGAAAAAAGTAGTGGCTGCCGCAAAAGATGTGGCATTGACTACGAAGAATGCGGGAAAGGCTGCCAAAAAAGCGGCTGTTACAGCGAAGAAAAAAATAGCGTCAAAGTTGCAGTCAGCCTGACAGAACGTCGACTATCGGTGTTGAACTGGCAGATTGTGTTCTGCGGTGAGCATAGAACCGGGTGCCCGGCGAACCAACAAACACCCGCTGGGTCGGATATCATGTCACAGCAAACTGCTGGAATGTGAGAACTGACCATGATCGCGTTTTACTGTAAAGTGGCTTCCTGAAATTCGTACCGGACTATGTTCATGGACACAGAAGAGTTAAGCAAGGAACAACGCATCCTGCGCATCATGCGCAAGACCCTGGGCAACGTCGTCAAGGACGTCACACCACTTGGCGGACGTACCAACCCGTTGTCGGAAGACACCATCCGGGACATCAAGGATTGTTTTGGTTTGATCTCGGATCGCGAAAGGGAATTGGCTGAAGCGCTCAACTTCGATCAAGCCAAACCCTATTACGCAGACGGCGAAATTCCGAGTGCGAAAGTCATCAGCATCGTCAAACCGCCCAAAAAGTAATTCCCCAAGCGTCGCTCAACCGGGCTGACGCATCGATACATCAACGACACGCTGCGTATTTCACGCGGCGACTTCGTCCTGCAGCAGATGCCCGGTCTTCACAAATATCGTGCAGCCTTCGATGCTGTAAGGACAGTGTGCGCTCATGTGCGGACTGCGGATCCATGAGCCGGCGGTGTAGCGTCCGTATTCGTCTTCGAACACGCCATCCAGTACATAGATCTCTTCACCGCCGTAGTGGCGGTGAGGGTTGAACAGGGTACCCGGCGCCCAGCGCACCAGCGCGGTATGTTGGGTGCCGAATTCCGACAGCGGCATCACCGTGAGACCGTCTACCAAACCCTGGTACCAGGGCATAGACCCGCTATCCACCACGATGCGGCTGTCGTCATCCGCTTCGAGATGACCACGTTTGACGAACAGCAGGCAGCCCGATGCGGACTCGCAGGCATGCGACGAGCCGGGCCGGTTTGTGACATTGCCTGCCTTGACGTAGCTGCCCTTGCCGTAGCTGCCGAATTCGTCTGTCAGCACCCCGTCGAGCACCATGATCTCTTCGCCCAGATCACGCGTGCAACTGACTATCTTTGCACCGGGCGAAAGCTTGACGATAGCCGTGGCGCGCGCCACTGCCTCGCCGCCACCCTCCAGGGTGCGTATCTTTACCCCGGCCAGGTGTGTAGCGATCCAGGGCAAAGTGGCTTGCTGAATAGTCACGCGCTGAGAAATATCTGAATTGATCTGCATACACGACCCGTTGATTGGAAGATTATTACAGCAGCGTCGAGCGCATCTCTGCTGTGCTGTATCAGCCAATATCGTAACACTATGCCGTGTCCGGCAGATAGCGCCGGAACTGAACCTTTCATTACCATAAATGTCCGAAAATTCGCATGAATACTTTGGTAATAAAATAAGGGTGGATTGATCCATGTCTGATAATTCCTTGTCAACGTATCAAAAATATCACCAGTCAGTGACAAGACTGCTGATCATCCTGACCGCGTCGGTATTCGTTATCAATCTGCTGGTGGCGATGTTCCTGGAAATGATGCCGCGCATGCCAAAGATCGCCATTTACCTGATGGACTCGGCCTTGTTGTCCGTGCTGACCTTCCCCATTTTCTACTTGCTGGTATTCCGTCCCTTGTTGAAGAGCATTACCGAGCACAGGCAGGCTGAGGAAAACTTGCGTACGGTCTCGGTCGCTTTTGAGAGCAGGGACCCGATCCTGATCACCGATGCGCAAGCCAACATCCTCCGGGCCAACAAGATGTTTTTAAAAATCAGCGGCTATAGCCTGGAGGAATTGACCGGAAAAAATTCCCGTATCCTGAAGGCAGATCGGTATGGCAAGGATTACTACAAAAGCATGTGGGATCAGTTATTACGCAAAGGTTCCTGGGTCGGGGAAACGCGTGTCAGGGACAAGCAGGGTAATGATTTTGCGATCGGGATGGCTATCACCGCCGTGAAAAATGACCGGCAAGAGATCACCCATTACGTAGCCATATACAATATTTAATCAGACCGATTTCCGGCCAGGGATGCGTGCCGGAATGCTATTTGTACAGGCCGATAGTAATTCGAAACCGGCCCCCTCAAACACTCCATGTTGCACCTCACGATATTCTGCGTATTTGCATACTGCGCCGACATGATTGATGCCCAGTCGGTGGCGGCCGACTGATCCGGCGGCGCTGATCAACGTGCTGCACTGCGGGCAGGGAATGGCACATGGCACGGATGCCGAACCATCCAAAACCATGAATGTCCGGACGCTCAGCCAGAATTGCCGGGGCACCGCAAATTTGCGGAAGAAGGGTCCGCAACCTGATAATATTAAAATCGGATCGCATGAGCACTTCGGCCGAAAATCAAAAATCAAGGCACCTTGAATTATGTCCGATTATTCCTTGCCAGCACGAAAGCCATACCAACTGCCGGTAGCAAGACTGCTGGTTATATTGACTGCAGCGGCGTTCCTTGAAGAACTGCTGGTGTTGTTTTTCGTGAGTATATTGCCGCCCATGCCAAGAACGGCTAAATACCTGCTGGACGCAACTTTGCTTTCCGCGCTGATTTTCCCCATATTCTACTTTCTTGTTTTTCGCCCGATGTCGAGGAACATTACCGAGCTCAGGCAGGCAGAAGATGACCTGCGCACTGTCTCCGTCGCTTTTGAGAGCAAGGACCCGATCCTGATCACCGATGCACAGGCCAGCATCCTCCGGGCCAACAAGGCGTTTTTAAAAATGAGTGGCTATAGCCCGGAAGAATTGATCGGAAAAAATCCCCGTATCCTGAAGACAGACCGGTATGGCGAGGATTACTACAAAAGAATGTGGAATCAATTATTGCGCAATGGCTCATGGTCCGGGGAATCGCGTATCAGGGACAAGCAGGGTAATGAATTTTCACTCGATATTGTTATCACCGCCGTGAAAAATGACCGGCAAGAGACCACGCATTACGTAGCCATATACATGATGTAGCCTGACCGTTTCCGGCCTTGGATACATGCCGGGCGAGCGGAACGGATTTCACGGCGGCGAAGAAAAAGGCGCTGCCGGCGTGATATTGTATAGCGCGAAAATAACTCGAACCCGGCCCCCTTAACCATTGATGTTGCACCTCACCATACTGTGTGTATTTGCATACTGCGCCGGCATGATCGATGCCGTAGTCGGTGGCGGCGGCCTGATCCAGATTCCGGCGCTGATCAACGTGCTGCCCGGTGTGCAGGATGCAACAATATTCGGTACCAACAAGATCGCTTCGGTATGCGGTTCGTCCGTAGCGGCCCGTTCCTATGTCGGGAAAGTAACCATCCCCTGGCATCTCGTGCTGCCTGCCGCGATGAGTGCCTTTGCAATGTCCTTCCTCGGCGCCGCAACCGTGTCATATATCCCGCAAGGGCTGCTGCGTCCTTTGGTGCTATGGCTGGTTGTGGTCATGGCCATCTACATCTTCAAGAAAAAAGATTTCGGCGCGATACAACGACCCCGCGAGATCGGAACACGCGAACGCGTATTGTCAGTGCTGATCGGGGGAGGGATCGGTTTCTACGATGGCCTGTTCGGACCGGGCACCGGAAGCTTTCTTATCTTCCTTTTCATACGCTACTTTGCCTTCGACTTTCTGCAGGCCTCGGCATCGGCAAAATTCGTGAACATCGCGACGAATATCGCGGCGCTGCTGTTTTTTGTTCCAACCGGAAAAGTGTTGTACGGAATCGCAATCCCGATGGCGATCTTCAATATGCTGGGTGCCTATACAGGCACCTGGGTTGCCATGAAACGCGGCACAGCTTTCATCCGCGGTTTGTTTCTATTCCTGCTGGTCATCCTGATCTTGAAACTTGCCTACGATATGGTGAAGCCTGCTTGAAGAGGATGTTTGGCCAGTAGCAAACGGGGCAAGGATGGTATGGAAGCAGAAAAATAATTCGGACCTGCCCCTTTAATTCCTTCGGTTAAATTCTATCTTTTGTAACGAAGATGGCCATGTCGAACTTGTGCGCCACCAGCCCCATCGGCACTTGCCCTTAAAGAATCGCTGGAAGGGTTCTACAAATAAAAAAAGGCAGGGTCACCCCTGCCTTTTTCAAACATGTGACAAATTACTTAACAGCAGCGTCAGCCTTGGCAGCCTCAGACTGAGCCTTGGCAGCCTTTTTGTGCTTCTTGGCAGCCTTTTTGTGCTTTTTGCTCTTGTCAGCCTTAGCAGCGCCAGCCTTTGCGTTAGCCTTGTCAGAAGCAACGTCAGCCTTGGAAGCTGCAACATCAGCCTTGGCAGCCGAATCATCGGCCTTTTGAGCCGTAGCGCCAGCCTTGGCAGCTGTAGCTGCAGGAGTTGCAGGAGTTGCGTCAGCGGCAACAGCAGTGAAAGAAACAGCTGCGAATACAGCAGCGATCAGTACAGATAACAGTTTGCTCATTAAGATCTCCAGATATTATAGTTAGATTAGTTAACGTTCATGACAACCTCGTGTCGATGCCATTAACGCACTCCATTAACATTCTGTTGACACTGTTAAATAATAATTACGGCAATTGGGGAATGAAACGTGGCCCAGCTTTCATCCGCGCCTTGTTTTTATTCCTGCTGGTCATCCTGATCTTGAAGCTTGCCTACGATATGGTGAAGCCTGCTTGAAGACGATGTGTGGCTAGTAGCAAACGGGACAAGGTATAGTATTGGAACAGAAAAAATTCGAACCTGACCCCTTTAACGGACCACCAATCAATCAGCCAAGTTATAACGAGACAAGCTCCCATGCGCTACCTATCCGCTATTTCCGTCATCGCGTTTTGTTTGATGTGGTTGCCGAACCAAACACAGGCAGCAAATCAGGATAAAACAATCAAGGCGACCAAATCTCCAAAAGCGCCCAAGGCGGGCAAGTTGTTCCGGGATTGTTCGACTTGTCCAGAGATGGTGGTCATTCCTGCCGGGAAATTTAACATGGGTTCGCCTCCTTCCGAGCGACAGCGGGATAGCGATGAGGGCCCCGTGCATAGTGTCAGGATTGCTGCCTTTGCTTTAAGCAAGACCGAGATCACCCGCGGCCAGTTTGCCGAATTCGTGAAGCGGGCCAAATACGATGCCGGCGACAAATGCTGGACGCTTGCACAAGGAAAATTTGCGGAGCGTGACGGAAACTGGCGCAAGCCTGGCTACCCGCAGAACAATACACACCCTGTTACCTGTATCAACTGGGACGATGCCCAGGCCTACGCCAAATGGCTGTCGCGCAAGACACACAGGCAATACCGTCTGCCTACAGAGGCCGAATGGGAATACGCGGCTCGCGCCGGGACCGGCAGCGCGCGTTATTGGGGGAACAACCCCGATTTGGCCTGCCGTTATGCGAATGTCGCCGACAAGACGGCCATGGCGCGGATACCCGCCACCATGGCCTGGCTGTCATATAACTGCACGGACCATTACGCCTATACCGCGCCGGTGGGCCGCTACAGGGCCAATGCTTTCGGGCTGAAGGACATGCTGGGCAATGTGTGGGAATGGACCGGGGACATTTATCACGACAGCTATGACGGCGCCCCGGCCGATGGCAGAGCATGGCAGGGACAAGGCACCTACCACGTGCTGCGCGGCGGATCGTGGAACAGCGATCCGCAGAACGTGCGCGCAGCCGTACGCAACAGCAACAAGGCCGCGCTCCGTTTCAGTATCTTCGGGTTTCGCCTGGCCAGAAAATTACCCTGACGCAAACTGCCCTGGCACCTGCCTTGCGGTCGCACGGCGTTTCAGAGTGATCGCTGTACAGCCACATGAAGAAGAATGGACATACCGGATGACGCCATGGCAAACTCCGCCTACGCGGTCAAGCTGAGAATTGTGCAAGAACAATCCGAATGATTACATCCAAGCGTTTCTCCATCTGCACTTTCACACGTTCGAATATTCTGCTGGTCATTACGCTTCTGTTTCCGTTGAGTCTGCTTGGCGCAGAACAGCCTGTTGCGCAGCCGTCGCAGCCCGAATCAAAGTCAACGCCCCCCGTCCCGCCGGAGCAGCAATCTGACGGCTTCGATTTCGCGGATAAACCGCGTACCTACATGACCGAGAAGATCATCGGTGTGACGAGCTATATGGATCGCTTCTTCGGCGGCAATCGCCATTACCAGGAGAGCAACCAGAGTGTGTTTCGGCTGGACCTGACCCGGCTGGTCGGTTACGGCGACAATCACAAATTCGATCTTTCGGGCAAACTCAATCTGAGATTGCCGGGGACAGAAGGGCGATTACGTCTGTGGCTGGCAACAGAAACTGAAAACGATATCAACGATAGCCCCACAAAAGATACCCATACACAACAAAACAGCGATGCCACGACAAAGAACACCACCCTGGCTGCGCGTTATGCGGCACCGCAAAAGAACGCCTGGACTTTCGGTACCGATGCGGGGATCAAATTGCCGATCAACCATCTGGATCCTTTCACGCGCGCGTGGGCCGGATATGCTGTCCCGGTGAACGATTGGCGTTTGAAAGCGGGAGAGTCGGTGTATTGGTATAACTCGCTGGGCGTGGGCGAAACAACCCAGTTCGATATGGAAAAGGATTTAAGTTCCTCGCGATTGTTTCGCTCATCCAGCAGTGCACAGTGGCTTAGAGATACTCAAAACTACAATCTGGTGCAGAGTTTTTCGATTTACCACACGGTGAATGATCGCAGCGCCGTGATCTATCAGGCGAGCGCCGGCTGGATCACCAACCCGGCTTTCCAGGCAACGGACTATGTCATGCTGGTTTTTTACCGTTACCGGATGCATCAAAAATGGATGTTTCTCGAACTCAGCCCGCAACTGCATTTCCCCAGGGATAAACAATACCAAGCCAGCCCCGCGTTCAGTTTCCGCATTGAAGCGCTGTTCGACGAGACGGATTGATGCCGAAAAGCGCGGCCAGCAGAGCGCCGGCTTGCGTGTTGAATTTACAGAGTGCAGTATTGCGGCGAGCAGGGATTTGACAGGTGGCCGGGTTTCAAGCTGCAGCGTTGTGGTGCGGGAAAAGGCTGCGCTGATTGCGTGATTTTGCATTTCCAGAAATAATTCGAACCTGACACCTTTAATTCGTATTGAAACTCACCCATTCAGAATCAGTCTGACCAACGCCATGACCGAAGTGACCAAGACCGAAGTAATCGTCATCGACCATATCTACATCACAGTGTCCGACCTGTCGCGCTCGGAAATGTTCTATGACCGGGTATTGCAGGACACACTCGGTTTTCGCAAGAACAAATTCAAGCTGGGCGGCGAGCCTCATATTCAATACTACAATCGCCACTTCGGCTATGTGCTTCGCCCATCGGCTACGAAAGCCGCGCATGATCCCCTCTCACCCGGATTGCACCACCTCTGCCTGCGTGTTGACACACCGGCAGACGTCGCAGCCGTAGCCGCCCATCTTCGCTGGGCTGGCATAGCAGCAACCGATGCAAAACTCTATCCCATATACGCCCCGGACTATTGGGCAACCTACTTCACCGACCCCGATGGCATCCACCTTGAAGTCACCAACTACAGGCAAGAGCGTCGCGAGCGTCATGACAATTGGTAACTCGCGGTACCCTGCCACTTGTGTTGAGCCTGGCTGATTAAGCTAGTGGCCTGTCCCTCATTGTTGCTATTACGCAGATGGCGAGCTGCCGAGTGCGAAAGTGATCGCCATCAAAATGAAGTAGCCAACCAGGAGTATGTTGCAAGGCATCTATATGTTCTGTATCCGGAAACCTCGTTATAGGTACAATTCAAGCTGACAAGTGCCAGCACATTCCGGGTCGATGCACACCATGACAACCAATCCGTCCGAATTCATCCAGCTGCATCACGCCAGCGATCAGCAGCTCCGCGCCGAACTGAGCGCCGGGTTGTTATCTGCATCCGCCTTTGCTTCGCCAAAATACTTTTACGATGCGCTGGGCTCCAAGCTGTTCGCGGCGATTTGCGAGTTGCCGGAATATTATCTGTCTCGCACTGAGGCCTCGATCGTTGATGCACATCTGGGCGAGATCGCAGCGGCGGTCGGCGTGGGCGGCACCCTGATCGATCTGGGCGCGGGGAACTGCGCCAAGGCTGCGCATTTGTTCCCGGCGCTGCAACCCGCGCAATATGTGCCGGTTGATATCTCGGTCGATTTTCTGCGCGATGCAGTACGCGATCTGCAGCAACGGTTCCCGCATATCAAGATGACCGGTCTGGGGCTGGATTTTTCCAGTGAATTGCAATTGCCGGACAGTGTTCAGCAAGATCGGCGAACATTCTTTTATCCCGGTTCTTCCATCGGTAACTTCACGCCCGCAGAGGCAGCGGCTTTTTTCAGGAAGCTGCACACCGCGTGCGGGGATGATGGCGGGTTACTGATCGGTGTTGATCTGGTCAAGGCCACGGAAATCATGAATGCAGCCTATAACGATGCGCTGGGTGTGACCGCGTCATTCAACCTTAATTTGCTGCTGCACCTGAATCGATTGCTGGTTGCGAATTTCAATATCGCCGAGTG
>DIYV01000031.1:0-3087 GCA_002429165.1 Gallionella sp. UBA6045
GCAACGGCAAGCAGGATCAGCACGAGTTGTAATGAGTTGGTCATGTGCGTGGTCAGGCAACATTAGTCGGCATGTGCGGATAATGCACTAAGTTGCGCGTGCTTTCAAAAATTCCTTGGCAAATTCCCATAGGCAAAATTTCTCTGTGAATCGGGCGCGCTGCTATAATCCGACGCTTATGAATAAAACTTTATCCGCCACACCCCACGCGCTGGCACTCGCCCGCAAGGTGTTAAACATCGAAGCCGCTGCCGTGCAGGCTCTGAGCGCGCGTCTTGATGAAACTTTTTTGAGTGCGATGGATGTCGTGTTGCACTGCGAAGGCCGTGTCATCGTGAGCGGCATGGGAAAATCCGGCCACATCGCCCGCAAGATAGCCGCAACCCTGTCCAGTACCGGGACGCCTGCCTATTTCGTGCATCCGGGCGAAGCCAGCCACGGTGATCTGGGCATGATCACCGGCGAAGATGTCATCATCGCGCTGTCCTATTCCGGTGAAAGCCAGGAACTCATGACCATCGTGCCGGTCATCAAGCGCATGGGTGCAAAACTCATCAGCATGACCGGCAACCCTGCTTCCAGCCTCGCCAGGGTCGCCGATGTGCATCTGAACGCGGCAGTGGACAAGGAGGCTTGCCCGATGGGTTTGGCACCGACTGCCAGCACCACCGCGGCATTGGCGCTGGGCGATGCGCTGGCGGTTGCATTGCTGGATGCCAAAGGTTTCGGCGCGGATGATTTTGCCAGCTCTCATCCCGGCGGCAGCCTGGGGCGGCGCCTGCTTACCAGGGTGAGCGACATCATGCGCACCGGCGAGCGCCTGCCCATGGTAAGTCTGAACGCGTCGCTGGGCGACGCGATTCTGGAAATTTCGAAAAAAGGCGTGGGCATGACCGCCATCGTGGATGCCGGGCAGCACGTGCTGGGCATCTATACCGACGGGGATCTGCGCCGCACGCTCGCCAGGAAACTGGATTTCAACGCCACGCCGATACGCAGCGTGATGTCCGCCAACCCGCGCCGTATCGGCCCGGACAGGCTGGCCGCCGAGGCGGTGCAGATGATGGAGCAATTCAACATCAGCCAGATGCTGGTAGTGGATGAACAAAACAAACTGGTCGGTGCGCTCAATATGCACGACCTGTTGCATGCTAAAGTGATCTGATGGCACTGGTCGCCAGTTATCAGTTGGAACGACATCGGCTCGCGACCAATAACCGAATTAGGGGAAAGTCATGTTGTTAAGCCGCTCAAAATTGATACGTTTGATCGCTTTCGATATCGATGGTGTGATGACCGACGGCGGATTGTACTTTTCCGATTCCGGCGAGGAATTCAAACGTTTCAATGCACTGGATGGTCAGGGACTGAAAATGCTGCGCGCCAGCGGAGTGGAAGTTGCGATCATCACCGGCCGCACTTCGCGTTGCGTCGATGCGCGCGCGAAGAACCTCGGTATCACCCATCTCTACCAGGGCGTGGAAAACAAACTCGAAGCCATGGTCGATCTGCTCGGCAAGCTCAAACTTTCCCGTGATGCCGCCGCCTACATGGGCGACGATGTGGTCGACCTCACTGTGATGCGCCATGTCGGTTTGGCGATCAGCGTGCCGGAATCTCCGCTGCTGGTGCGCAAACATTCACACTATGTCACGCAGCGCGGTGGCGGGCATGGCGCGGTGCGCGAAGCCTGCGAGTTGATCATGTCGGCGCAGGGCACGCTGGATGCGCAGCTTGCACCCTATTTGCAATGATTTTTTTCTCCCGTCTCCGCCACTGGCTGCCGCTGTTACCCCTGTTTGCTTTGCTGGCTGCCACCTATTGGCTCAACGAGCAGGTGTTGCCCGAACCGGCCAAGGCCGAAAACAAACGCCACGACCCCGACGCGATCATGGAAAATTTTTCCGCGACCAACCTGAATGAACAGGGCGTGCCAGACTTTCTCATGGCTGCAGCAAAATTGCTGCATTACCCGGATGACGACAGCACCACAGTGGATGCGCCTCACATAACCATATTATCCCCCGGAAAGCCGGCAATTCATGCCACCGCCGAACACGGCACCATCTCCAGCAAAGGCGACGAGGTGTTTCTGAGCGACAACGTCAAAGTGCTGCGCGAGGCAAGCGCGCAACAGGATCAAATGACATTGCAAACCCAGTATCTGCATCTCATCCCGGACCGGGGTTTGGCAAACACCGACCGTGCCGTCACTGTCGTCGATGCGCACAGCATCGTGCATGCGACAGGCATGGAAATGGACAACAAGACACGCACCCTGAAACTGCTTTCCCAAGTCAGAAGCGAATATGTACCGAACAAACCATAAATTATTGTTGGCAACTTTCCTGCTGCCGGTTTTTCTGCAACTTTGGGCGCCGGCCTGTTTTGCCGACCGCGCTGACCGCAACGAACCTATGCATCTGGAGGCCGATCAGGTGATAATGAACGACGCACAACAAATAAGCACCTTCATCGGCAATGTGGTTTTGTCGCAAGGCACGCTGTTGATACGCGGCGACAAGATCATCGTGACGCAGGACAAGGATGGCTTCCAGCACACCGATGCGTATGGAAATACCGCCGAGTTCCGGCAAAAGCGCGAAACTACGGAGGGGTACGTGGAAGGTTATGGCAAACAGATCGAATATGACACGCGCACCGGGATTTTGAACCTCTATGGAAAAGCACGCCTGAAACGCAATCTGGATGTGGTAAGCGGCGATCATATTACTTACAACGCCAAGACCGAAATCTTCAAAGTGGACAGCAATGATGCGAACACAAACAATGGCCCGCCGCAACGGGTGCGTGCAGTGCTGCAGCCCAAGAACAAAGACAATATGACACCGCCATCCGCGTCCGGCGTATTACCCGTCACGCCCTCTCCAACTGTCGCCCCCGGCCAAGCAAAATGAGTGAACTTCGCGCAGTTGGCCTGAAGAAAAAATACGGCTCGCGCACCGTGGTGCACGATGCCTCGCTGTCGGTGAAGAGCGGCGAAGTGGTTGGTCTGCTCGGTCCGAACGGCGCGGGGAAAACCACTGCTTTCTACATGATCGTCGGACTGATCGCAGCCGATGGCGG
>DIYV01000031.1:3215-13797 GCA_002429165.1 Gallionella sp. UBA6045
AATCCCGCCATCAGCCTGTCGGGCGGGGAACGGCGGCGCGTCGAAATTGCCCGCGCATTGGCGACCGACCCGCGCTTCATACTTTTGGATGAACCTTTCGCAGGTGTGGATCCGATTGCCGTGCTGGACATTCAGAAAATCATTCATTTCCTCAAAGAGCGCAGCATCGGTGTGCTGATAACCGACCACAATGTGCGTGAAACCCTGGGCATCTGCGATCGTGCCTACATCATCAACGCCGGGTCGGTAATGGCTGAAGGCAAGCCCGATGAAATCATTTATAATGAGGGTGTAAGAAAAGTGTATCTGGGTGAACACTTCAAGCTGTAACGAGAATATACCTCAGAGACAACATCAGGCTATGAAACCCACTCTCCAACTTCGAATTTCCCAACAACTGACGCTTACCCCGCAGCTGCAACAGGCTATCCGCCTGCTGCAACTCTCCACGCAGGATATGCATCAGGAGGTTGCACGATTGCTTGAAGAAAACCCCATGCTGGAAGCGGCCGAGGAATCCGCGACGGTCACTTTTTCCCCGGAAGCTTCTTCTTTGCCAGCCCACAGCACCGCGACCGCGGATGAACCCCAAACAACACAAACCGACGACCGTGACGCGGACGACTTTGGTCCGGATACCTTTGGCAACGAGCCAGCCGATTGGAATACCGGCGGCGGCGCGATGCGCAGCACGGATGACGAAGACGAATCCTATCCGGAACAAGCCGCCGAGCAAGCCAGCCTGCGAGCGCATCTGCATAGCCAATTGACCACCAGTTCAATTGATGACAAAGATCGCAAGGTGATCGGATTGCTGATCGATGCGCTGGATGAGAACGGTTATCTGGCCCAGGATCTGGAAGAGCTGGCAGGGCTGTTGCCAGGCGAACTTGAAATCACGCTGGACGATCTGGAAACCGCGCTGGTGCAACTGCAGCATCTTGATCAACCCGGCCTGGGTGCACGCAATCTGGGCGAGTGTCTGGCACTGCAACTCAAAGCATTCCCGGAGGACACACCGCAACGCGATTTGGCCGTTCGTCTGGTGAGCCATCACCTTGATCTGGTGGCGGCACATGACTTCAGCAAGATCAAAAAACTGCTGCGCTGCTCGGACGATGAATTGCGCACCGCCCAGCATTTGATCACATGCCTGAATCCGAAACCCGGTGCCGAGTTCGGGCAAAGCGTCGCCGATTACGTGGTGCCCGATGTGATCGTGGAAAAACACAAAAACAAATGGCGTGCAAGACTCAATGCGGAAGCGATGCCCAAGCTGCGCGTCAATCAGATTTACTCCAACATTCTGCAGCAGCGCTCCGACAAGAATTCATCCCAGCTCGCCATACAATTGCAGGAAGCGAAGTGGCTGATCAAAAATCTGGAGCAGCGATTTGATACCATTCTGCGGGTCGCACAGGCCATCGTGGAACGGCAGGTGAATTTTTTCGAGCATGGCGAGATCGGGATGCGCCCGCTGGTATTGCGCGAAATCGCCGACGAGCTGGAGTTGCACGAATCCACCATATCGCGCAGCACCACCCAAAAATTCATGCGGTCCCCGCGCGGCATATACGAATTCAAACATTTCTTCGGCAGCGGCCTGGCCACCGAAAGCGGCGGCACCTGTTCATCCGCCGCGATACGCGAGCTGATCAAACAGCTGGTCAGCGCTGAAGACGTGCACAAACCGCTTACCGACAGCCGTATGTCAGAAATCTTGGCTCAGCAGGGCATCGTAGTTGCCCGGCGTACCATAGCAAAGTACCGGGAAGCATTGCGCATTCTCCCGGTGAATCTTCGTAAATCACTCTAAAGCAAAGGAGCATATAATGAACGTCCATCTAACCGCGCATCACCTCGAAATCACGCCCGCGATTCGCGATTATGCAACTGAAAAGCTTGATAAAATCAAACGTCATTTTGACAACGTGGTGATTGACGTGAATGTGATTCTTTCCGTTGAAAAGCTGAAACAGAAGGCAGAAGCCACCATGCACGTCAGCGGCAAAAACCTGTTCGCGGAATGCGAAGATGAAAACCTCTACACGGCGATCGATATGCTGGTTGACACGCTGGATCGCCAGGTGCGCAAGCACAAGGACAAACTGTCCGCACGCCGCCATGACGATTCCGGAAAACACGCGGTAAACGAGTAATCAACCAGGGGGCGGGAGCAATTCCGCCCTTTTTAACCGGCTCCCCATTATGAACCTGATCAGCAAGATACTGTTGCCCGACAACATCCTGTTGGACAATGAATCCACCAGCAAGAAACGCGTGTTTGAACGGGTTGGCTTGTTGTTTGAAAACAACCAGCAGATCGCGCGCAGCCAGGTATTCGACAGTCTGTTCGCACGCGAAAAGCTTGGTTCAACAGGCCTGGGGCAAGGCGTGGCAATCCCGCATGGACGAATCTCAAAGTTGCGCGAAGCGACTGCCGCGTTTGTAATGACTTCGCACCCGATTCCATTCGATGCGCCGGACGGTCAACCGGTGAACCTGATTTTCGTGTTGCTGGTGCCGGAGCGCGCCAACGATTTGCATCTGCAGATTCTGGGCGAGCTGGCGCAAATGTTCAGCGACACACAATTTCGCAACAACCTGCTTGCCTGCAACGACACTGCCAGCATCCATCAATTGTTCTATGACTGGAAAAGTTTGACATGAGCCAGGTTAATGTCCGGCAACTTTTTGAAGACAAGCAGGGACGGCTGCAGCTCAGCCGAGTTGCCGGAACCGATGGCACGGAACGCATCATCGACAGCGATGAGGTGGCGGCTTCCAACAAAGGGCTCATCGGCCATTTCAACCTGATCCACCCTAACTGGGTGCAGGTGCTGAGTGAGACCGAGCTGAATTACCTGCGCGGGCTGAGCAAGGAAGAGCGCGACAGCGCGTTTCGTCAAATCGAACAGAACGGCACGATTTGCATGATTGTTGCCGGCACGAACGACATTCCCTCCGAACTCATCAATTTTGCCGAACAGTCGCACATCCCGTTGTTCGCTTCCCCCAAACCCAGCGTGCATTTAATGTGGCTGGTCCGCCACTATCTCGCCAAGGAATTGGCCGAATCGACCACCCGCCACGGCGTGTTTCTCGACGTGCTTGGCGTCGGCGTGATGATCACCGGCGAAAGCGCGGTCGGTAAAAGCGAACTCGGGCTCGAGCTCATCACCCGCGGCAACGGTCTGGTTGCCGATGACATCGTCGAGCTGCATCGCATCGCGCCGGATACGCTGGAAGGGCGTTGCCCGGAGCTGTTGCGCGATTTTCTCGAAGTGCGCGGTCTGGGTGTGTTGAACATCCGCACCATGTTTGGCGAAACAGCTGTGCGGCGAAAAAAGAGCCTGAAGCTCATCGTACACCTGCATCGCCCGCCCGGCGGCGACCTGTCGCAAATGGACCGTTTGCCGATAAATGCCACACACCAGGAAATCCTCGGCGTAAACATCAGCACAGTGAACATCCCGGTGGTCGCAGGCCGCAACCTTGCTGTATTGGTGGAAGCAGCGGCACGCAACTTTGTGCTGCAGCAGCGCGGCATCAACAGCATGCAGGAATTCATCTCGCGCCACGACCAGTTGCTGCTGGAAGATTAAACGGGGCCCGAGGTGCAGTTATTCCTGATCAGCGGCTTATCCGGTTCCGGCAAGAGCATCGCACTCAAGGTACTGGAAGACAGCGGCTATTATTGCGTGGACAATCTGCCCGCCGACCTGCTGGCTGCACTGGTGGAACATCTGCAGCATGCCGGTTACAGCAACATCGCCGTCAGCATAGACGTGCGCAGTGCGAACAGTGTGCAGCGTCTCCCGCCGCTGTTGCAACAGATCAAGCAGCAAGGCGTGGACGTGCATGTGCTGTTCCTGGATGCCCAGAACGATACGCTGGTAAAGCGCTTTTCCGAGACACGCCGCCTGCACCCGCTCAGTGATGGTATCCGCACACTTCCTGAATGCGTCAGCTACGAGCGTGAATTGCTCACCGAAATAAGCGACATCGGGCATCACATCGACACCACAGAACTCAATGCCAATGCGCTGCGCAACTGGATCAAACAATTCATCAAAGTGGACCGTGCGCGTCTGACGCTGTTGTTCCAGTCGTTCGGTTACAAGCACGGCATCCCGCTCGATTCGGACCTGGTGTTCGATGTGCGCTGCCTGCCCAATCCGCACTATGCCCCTGAGCTTCGTCCACTCACCGGGCGCGATGCGCCGGTCATCGAATTCCTGGAAAATGCCTCCGATGCACAGCAGATGTTTGGCGACATCCGCGATTTCGTGGAGCGCTGGCTGCCCAGTTTCGTAGCCGATAACCGCAGCTACCTTACCGTTGCCATCGGCTGCACGGGCGGGCAACACCGCTCTGTCTATCTTGCCGAAAAGCTCGCGCGTCACTTCGGGCATCAGCAGCAAGTGCTGGTGCGCCACCGCGAACTGACGCAATAGACGATGTACAAGCAGGCAATGCTGCACCTCAAGCCCGGCGACTGGCTGACGCTGATGCTTGGCGGCATTTTCGTGGTGCTGCTGACACTCAAGCTGTGGAACGGCGACCTCGCCGACAAGGCCATCATCCGCAGCGGCGGAAAGATATTCAAGGAAGTAGCCTTGTCACGCGACCAGCAGATCGAAGTGCCCGGCCCTCTCGGGACAACCATCATCAGCATTCAGAACCGCAAAGCGCGCATCGCTTCCGACCCCAGTCCGCGCCAATACTGCGTGCGCCAGGGCTGGCTGCAGCAGGCCGGAGAGATTGCACTGTGCCTGCCCAATCAGGTTAGTGTCGAATTGGCAGGCAGCAGGAAAAAATATGACAGCCTCAACTATTAAAAAGCCTTGCATAAGCTGTCACGCGTCCAGATTACCGTGGCGCTTGTTCTCTCGCTCCTCGTCCATCTATTCGATATGTCTCGTCGTTCGCTGATAAAACTACCAACCATTCGACCAAGCCCGCAAGCGGTCAGTCGCTGGTTATGCGCGGCTCCCAGCACTTCCTGCTGCTCATTACGCTTCTGCATGGCTCTTACATGAGAGATATGGACACTCGCAGTCTCCTTTTGGAAACAACCGCCGAAGACCATCATGTCGCGCGCATGGCGGCAGTGGCGCTTGGTTTGACGATACTGGAAAGCGCGATCCCCTCTCCCCTGCCCGGCGTCAAGCCGGGGTTGGCCAACATCGTCACACTGATCGTGCTGGCCCGCTACGGCTGGCGGGCGGCGGTATGGGTTTCGCTGTTGCGCGTGCTGGCAGGCAGTTTGTTGTTCGGGAATTTTCTCGCGCCGGGATTTTTTCTCAGTCTGTCCGGTGCAGTGTGCAGCCTGGTCGTGCTGGCCTTTGCGCAACATTTGCCATCACGCTGGTTCGGCCCGGTCAGCCATAGCATCTACGCCGCTTTCGCTCACATCGCCGGACAGATGCTGGTGGTATACCTGTGGCTGATCCCGCATGCCGGCATCGCCTACCTGATTCCCATCTTCGCCACCGCCGCACTGGTGTTCGGCACGGTGAACGGTTTGATCGCGGCAAGATTCATGGAAGAAACACCCACGCCCTCCATCCCGCAACTTGATAAACTACCAGACAACATACCGCGTTGATGGTAAATTGATTTAGCTGAATTGAAATCATCGCGCAGCAAGCTGCGCTCCTACGGCACGTTGCGCTATCTTGTAGGAGCCCGATTCATCGGGCGATTGAACTGGATATATAAATGAAAACCATTACCGTCGCTTTCACCGGCGCATCAGGTTTGCCCTACGGCATGCGCCTGCTCGAATGCCTGCTGCAAAACGGGCAGCGCGTGGATCTGGTTTACTCGCAGGCCGCGCAGATCGTCGCCAAGCAGGAACTCAATTTCACGTTGCCGAATCGCACCCAGGATGCGGAGCAGATGTTCGCGGAACGCTTCGGAAAATTCAGCGGCGAATTGAAAGTGTTCGGTATCCAGGATTGGTACGCACCGATGGCCTCCGGCTCCAATCCCGGCGACGCGATGGTGGTCTGCCCCTGCACGATGGGTACGCTCGGCAAGATCGCGGGCGGGATTAGTGATGATTTAATTGCGCGTGCCGCCGATGTGATGCTCAAGGAAAAACGCACGCTGATATTAGTACCCCGCGAGATGCCCTTCTCCGCTATCCATCTCGAGAACATGCTCAAACTGTCACACGCCGGCGCCGTCATCATGCCGCCTAATCCGGGCTTCTATCACCATCCGCAGAGCGTGCAGGATATTGTGGATTTTGTGGTGGCGCGGATTCTTGATCATCTGGGGGTGGAGCAGAGTTTGATTAAGAAGTGGGGAGAGTAAAAGCAAACCGTCGGGTTACCCCCGGCGAAGTTCGTTCAGCATGCTGCGAACCGGCGTAGGTATCGCCGCCCTCAACGCCTCCCCCACATCCAGCCACATACTCCCCGGTTGCGCGGCACTCAAAGGTTTACTCGTGAGCTGAATCTTCAGCGGCGAAATATGCAATTTAAAATGAGTAAAGGTGTGAGAAAAAGTCTCCAGCCTATCTCCATCACTCGCAACCATTCCGTTGCGCATAAACCAATCCTTCGCCGCAGCCTCATCATCGAACTGCGGCGGACACCACATCCCGCCCCAGATACCGCTGCCGGGACGTTTTTCCAGCAGAATGTCATTACCGTGCATCAGCAACAGAAACGTCGTATGTCTTTCGGGCACGGTTTTGCGGGGCCGGGGCGTGGGCAGTTCGCTCACTCGTCCGCTTTGAAATGCAATGCAATCACTGCTCACCGGACACTCACCACACTTCGGCTTGCTGCGCATGCACAGCGTCGCGCCCAGATCCATCTGTGCCTGTATGTAAGCAGCAATGTCGCGTTGCGGCAACAAGGCTTCAGCCTGTTGCCAGAGCTGCGCTTCCACCACTTTCTCGCTGGGCGATCCGGCTATGCCGCAATAGCGCGCCAGCACGCGCTTGACGTTGCCATCCAGAATCGCGCGGCGTTCGTGCCAGGCCAGTGCACAGATCGCAGCCGCTGTGGAACGGCCGATGCCGGGGAGTTCGAGTATCTGCTCGAATTCGCGCGGAAACTTGCCATGATGTTTTCCCGCGATAATCCGCGCTGCAGCATGCAGGTTGCGTCCGCGGGCGTAGTAGCCGAGACCGCTCCAGTGCGCGAGCACTTGCTCTTCAGTCGCTGCGGCGAGTGCCGCGATGGCCGGGAACGATGCGACAAAACGCTGAAAATAAGGAATGACGGTGGATACCTGCGTCTGTTGCAGCATGATCTCGGACAGCCACACCTGATAGGCATCCGCGCCTTGCCAGGGCAGATCGTGGCGGCCGTGCGTGCGTTGCCAGGCGATCAAACGGGAAGCGAAATCCACTTGTCAGTCGGCGCTCATGCTTCGATATTTTGGCATAACAACAGGGAGATCATTTGAACAGCCCCTTCAAGCCCTTCTTCAATTCTTCCTGCAGCCTGGTCTTGGCATCTTCTTTCACTTTCTCTTTTTTCTCATCAATTTTTTGCCTGGCGACATCAACAAGCAGCGCTCCGTAATCAATCTTGAATTTGAGCGCATCGAATGAGCCGCTCACATTCACCGGTAATGTTCCTGTCCTGCCCTGTTCAGTCTTGGCAAGCGTGGCCTTGGCGTTGTAGTCCAAGCTGTCATGGCCGATGTCGATGTCGCCACTGCCGCTCAGACGCAGCACAGTGGATTTGACTGCCAGGTCATCGTTATGAGCCACGCCGTTGCGCACTCTGAAGTTGGCCTTGAACTCGCTGAACTCGGTTTTCTCGCTCTTGTCCACCCCCAATGTCTGCGCTCTGGTATCCCTGCCGAGATTCTGTATGCCCTGCACCAGCTTGGTGAGGTTGATACCCTTGATCGCGCCGTTCGCCAGATTCACCGACACGTTGCCGTTCAGCGCCTTTTTCAACGCGCTGACGGTATTCCCCTGCGTGGTGAGGTCGAGCACGATGTTGCCCCTGCCTTCGGCCAATTCAAGATTGGCGGCATCTTTCAACAGGGGTGCGACGTCAATAGCGGTCAACTTCTGTTTGATAACAAAGCTGGGGGTGCTTTGCGCGTTGATGCTCAGGCTGCCGTTCATGTTGCCCTGATACAGATTGGCGGACATCGGGCTGAGATTAACCAGTCCGCTATGCGCCTTCACACCCAGACGCAACTGGCTGGATTTTATGTTCGCCACCTTGAGCGAACCGATGCGCAGGTTGCCGTCCAGATTGAGTGTGCGCAGTGCGGACAGATCCAGCGGCTGCTCCGGCACCTTTGACTGGGGCGTTGCTGCTTGAGCAGATTTTTTCGGCATGTACATATCTGCATCGAACCGATCCACATCCACATCAAAATCGATTGCCGGATCGGCAAACCCTTTTACACCGAATTTGGCCTTGATCTGGCTTTGCAACAAACCGCCGGCAAAATTCGCCTGCACGATTTTCTTCAGGGCATCGATATGCACGCTGCCCTTCATCTCGCTGCTCACCGATTTGTTCGGCAGTTTGTCGCCGGTGGCAGTCACCGCGATGTTTAGCTTGTCCAGATTGAATTGCTGCGCTTTGATATTGCCCGACAGCGGCGAACTGAGTTTCAGCTTGAAAGCCTGTTCGGGCTGCTTCACATCCATATCCAGACTCAGCGCGCTGACATTGAAGGTTTGCGCATTGCCTTCCACGCCGGGCATCGTGAGGCTGGCGACGATATTGCCAAATGACGCATCCAGATTGGCATTCAGCGTGAGCTTGTCACCTGAATATTTGTCCCTGGCCAGGTTCAGTGACGGTGCATCGAGGGTAGCTTCGAACTTGTCTTTTACTTTAACTCCGCTGGCACTCAAAGCAAATTCTTTCGCGGTGAACTCATGCGTAGCCAGGTCCGCACTCATGTCTCCGCTGGCGTGTACTTTCAGATTGCCGATATCCAATGCAGAACCGCTGGCCTGCAGCTCCAGACCTTGCAACTGATACTTTTGCTTGCCCGGATCGAAGGTCAGCGTGGTTTTGAGTTGTGTGTTGATATCCAGCTTGGGCTGATTGGCCTGTATGGTAGCCGACAAATCGATTTTGCCAGGTACGCCGATGGCGATGCGTCCGGTCTTGAGATTCAAGTCCTTGATGGCGTATTGCGCGCCACTGCCCTCATCGCGATAACTGAGATCGGTTTTTTCCACGGATACGGAAGCGATGTCGAACTTGACCGTCGGGCCGACGACGGCATTGTTCTGCTGTTGCGGCTTCTGCCCGGACGGACCCAGCAGGTCGTCGATGTTGGTCGATCCGTCCCTGTGCTTGACCAGCGTTGCTTTCAAGCCGCTCACCGACACTTCGTCCACCACCACCTGCTTGTGCAGCAAAGGCATCAATGCGAGTGAAACACGCGCGGATGCTATCGCTGCAAATTCCTTGTCGCTCTTGAACTCGGATAGAGACACCTTGCTCAGGCTTGCACCGATGTTTGGGTAGAAAGACAGTTTGATATCGCCATCAAGACGCAGATTGCGCTGTTTGCTGTCCTTCACCGCCTTGATGATCTGTGCCTTGTAGTCGTTGGGATTGAAAGTTGCAGCCACATACGCCACTGCCGCAACGGCGATGGCAACGATGGCGCCCACACCCAGCAAACCATACTTGAGGATTTTGTTCATGGTCCGACCCGCGAAAAAAGACAGGACCTGATTATAACGGAGAGAGGAAACGTGAAGGGCTGCTCAAGCCCTTTACGCCTAAATCACCTTGGAATAGAGCGCATGCTGCTGCCGCGTGCGCAAATACTTGTCAAACACCATGCAGATGTTGCGTATCAACATGCGTCCCTTGGGAGTCACCTTGATCGATTGCGGGGAAATCTCCAGCAGGCCTTCGCGTTCATACTCGCGCAACTCATTCAATTCAGTGTCAAAGTAGCTATCAAAATCGATCCGGTAGGTGCTGTTGAATGACTCTTTGGCAAGTTCGAAATGACACATCAAGGCCTGAATGATGGCACGACGCACCAGGTCGTCGGCGTTCAATTCCATGCCGCGCATGACGGGCAACACATCTCTGTCCAACGCCGCGTAGTAATCTTCCAGTTCCTTGTAATTCTGGCTGTAGGTCGGGCCGATCTTGCCGATGGCACTGAGACCGAGTGCAACCAGATCGCAGTCCGAATGGGTGGAATAACCCTGAAAATTGCGATGCAGCTTGCCCTGGCGTTGCGCCACGGCAAGCTCGTCTTCCGGTTTGGCAAAGTGATCCATGCCGATATACACGTAGCCCGCATTGGTCAGCTTTTTCACTGCCATGTCGAGAATATCCAGCTTTACTTGCGGCGCGGGCAAGTCCTCCTCATGGATACGCCGCTGCGGCATGAAGATGGTCGGCATGTGCGCATAGTTATAGATGGACAAGCGATCGGGATTGGCGGCAATGACCTTGTCCAGGGTCACGCCAAAGCCTTTGAGGGTTTGCTTGGGTAAACCGTAAATCAGATCGATGCTGACCGATTTGAATCCATTGGCGCGCGCCGCATGTATCACCCGCAACGTTTCTTCTTCGCTCTGAATGCGATTCACCGCGCGCTGCACCTC
>DIYV01000031.1:13986-32562 GCA_002429165.1 Gallionella sp. UBA6045
CTCACTTTGCGCGGATCGATTTCAATCGAGTACTCGCCGTCTTCCACCAGCCTGAAATGCTGGCGGATCGCCGACATCACCTGGCGAATCTCGTCATCGCTCAGAAAAGTCGGCGTGCCGCCGCCGAAGTGCAACTGCTCTATGACCTGCTCCGGTCCGAGCAGCATCGCCTGCATGGCCATCTCCTTGATCAGGTATCGCACGTACTCGCCCGCTTTGCTCTTGTCCTTGGTGATGACTTTGTTGCAGGCACAGTAAAAGCAAAGCGTGTTGCAGAATGGAATATGGATATATAGCGACAAAGGACGGTCGCTACCGCCAATTTCGCGTTTTGCCACCCATCGGCTATAGCTCTCTGCATTGAATGTTTCAACGAAACGATCCGCAGTGGGATAAGAGGTATAACGCGGACCGTTCTTGTCGAGCCGACGTATCAGCTCCAGGTCCACTATCAGATGATTAACCGTGTTATCCATAAACCCTCCATAATTGCCAAGCATTATGCCATCTAGCTGCCTGAAACACACCCGATCATGTGACGATCACTTGAGAATCCCACTAGTTACGATCCGTTCCCAATACGCAATTTGAAGCGGCACTTAACAGCCAACCCGGATTGGGCATAGCCGTTTACAGGAAGTTCCATCGCCATAATTCGGATATAGGGCCACCAATTATATGTAGTTTGGTTGATCCATGTCAGTGCATTGATACACGTTTGCAGTTATGTTTCTGCCTATTCTGCTGAGGGCTGAAAAAGTGCTTTTTTTCGCAGTAGCTGCGTTGGGTGGGAGCAGAACGGTTAGAGCTGGAGGTCATGATTGAAGCTCATCTCGGATGTAGCGGTATGAAACCAGAAAATCTGCAACCCGGCAATGTTAATTGCTTGGCTTTATAGCTGTAACAAAGGAGTGTGTTGCTTGTCTCGCGGCAGGAGACAAATGACACGTTGTTTTCTTGATGTTATTATCAGCTGTGCCCTTGGAATAGGGATTGTTAGTTTTATTATCTTTGACAGAGGAGCTGCAAATGCTTGAACCATATGACACAAATACCACCGATGTTGTTGCCATGTATATAGGTATATTCGTTTTTTTATTTGGCTTGGCTTTTATTCTAATGAAAAAGAATTCCTAATTTGCTTGTCTGGCGGGGGGACGCAATAGCGTTGAGACGCATTAGGCGCTGGTAATTAAAAAATTTTGAGTGGGGAGGGGTAGGTACATGATTAAATTATCCAATTTGGCGTTGGTAGGCTTGGGGACAGTCGCCATGCTGGCTTTTTCTGGAGCAGGCTTTGCTGACGAAAGTATCGTCACTGCAAATCCCGCCAATGGGAAAAATATCTTCGAAAACGGCAAAGGCGACAGCGTTCCGGCTTGCGCCACATGCCATGGCGATAAAGCAATGGGCAATGATGATATGGGCTCCCCGAGGCTAGCAAATATCGGGTATGTATACATCGTCAAGCAACTGAACAATTTTGCCGAAGACAAGCGCACAGATCTGACCATGCAGCAGATGAATGGTATTGCAAAAGGACTGACTGAACAGGACATGCGTGACTTGGCGTCGTATGAAGATACCTTCCCGCTGGACAATCCTGAGCGCTCCGATCTCAGCCAGCTTAAGACAAATGGCGCGGCGGTAGGTGAAACATTCAAGGGTAAACTCCTGGTTCGCTATGGCAGCAAGGATAAGGTTTCTGCTTGCCAGACCTGTCACGGCTTTGACGGTCGCGGTGCCGACCCGGTATTTCCGAAGATCGGTCACCAGAAATATGTGTATCTGGTCAATCAGTTGACACATTGGCGTGACAGTTCCCGCACGAATGATCCGGATATGATGATGAACAAGATCGCCAAGAATCTGACTGACGATGACATCCACAATGCCGCGGCCTACCTGTCGCAAGCATCCGATAGCACGGCTGGTGACGGTATGGAAATTGACAATGAAACTGTTTTGAAAAACGTTAAAATCGTCAAGTAACGTATTGTTGGCATTCTTGCGCGTTCTCCCGCGCCGGCTGTAAGGTGCGGGAGGTTTGATGGAGACTGGTCTGCATTGATCAGTCTTTTTTGCTTTGTGAGCCGTTGAAGAAATTCAGCGGCTTCCGGGCCTTATGTTTGATCAAGATTGGTGATGATGAAAAAGGGAGAAAAGATTCTTTTTGGGGTGGTAGCATTTCTGATTGTGATTACTGTGATTAACTTTACCCTATTGCAGAAAGCCAGCCATGACAGTGTTAAACCGTTGTTTCCGATTCTGACGCACTACGATTTTTCTCCTGCCGGCATGCGCGGTTACAGCATTTATGAACATAACAATTGCTACGATTGTCATAAGGCGGTGGGAAGCGGCACCAGCATGGGTGTAACCCTGGATGGTTTGGGTTCAAAACATGATGTAAATTATTTCTACAATTTTCTCAAGGAACCTGAAAAAACTTATGGCGCAAAGACTTTGGACCATGGTGCGCCACCAAAGGATGCTGCTTATGTGTCGTCTCTTCCGGACTCGGATTTGCATGACATGGCCATATTCCTGTCCGAACTTAAATCCGACCAAGGGTCTTCATCATCCTTCGAGCCACCCAAAGGCGATTCCAGCTTTATTGACGCCATGGTTGACATGTGGACACCGGCAGGTTGGAGAAGCAAGTATCGGGATATTCGCGACTGGATGAAGTCAAAATCACAAGAGGATCAGCATGACAAAAAGCAATGAACTGAGCGCATCAGACAACAAGGAATTCACCAGATACATTTTATTGTTTGTATATGCGTGCATTATTTACAGCATCATCGGTTTTTCCTGGGGTGCCGTCATGGGCGGGGTTCCGGCTTTCAGGCATTTTGTCGATTACAGCGCCCATGGCCGTTTGATTACCTTGGCGCATGGACACATCAACCTGCTGGGCTGGGTGGAAATGGCCATATTCGCCGCCCTTTACTATGTGGTTCCCACCGTATCCCGCCGTTCCATTTACAGCTTGCGCCTTGTGAAGGTCCATTTTTGGATGCATAACTTCGGACTGATCGGAATGGTGGTGTTTTTCCTGTCTGCCGGACTGGTCGGAGGCCTCAGCACAGGTCCAGATACCGAAAAACTGGTCAGCCATTTACTCGCTTTTGTCGGCATATTTGGAACATTGGTCCTGTCGGCAAATATCGTATGGGGTTATAACCTGTATAAAACCACCGTCGGGTGGCAGAAACAGGCATGAACAATCGGCGGTTTCTATCGGCCTGCTGCGGTATAGCCCTGGGCTTGCTGGGCGGATGCGATCAGAGATTATCTGCGGGTTTCACGATCGGACAAAAGGCCCCCAGTGTGGCCACCAAAACCCTGGCTGACGTAGGAGGTGACTTCAGCAAAATCACCACTTACCGGCAGCCGGATCCACGCATGTACCAGTATTCGATCGACAAGGCTCTGTTAACCGGTAAGCCGATTGTGTTGGAGTTTGCGACTCCCGGGCATTGCACTAACTGTGACGAACAACTACAAGTGCTTAAGGCAATTCTCGACAAATATCAGGGGCAGATGATATTTATCCACATAGATCAATATGAAAACCCGCAAGCATATAAAGCATATCAGGTCATGGGCGACCCTTGGACGTTCCTCATAGACAAACATGGGATTGTGCGTTTTGAACGCGCGGGCGCAACGCTGTATGGCGAATTAGATATGGCTATCAAACAGCATTTATTGTGAAGTGGTGAGCCAACCTGATCGCAGCGGCAAATTGAAAACAAAAAAGTGGGTGGGTGGCAGAAACATGGCAAATAAGGATGCAGCAGGTACGATGCAACTTGAGTTGGTTCAGGATCGCAAAGGCATGGTATGGGATTTGTTGCTTTACATTCCCACGGTAATTGCGCTTGCTTCCATATCGGCCAGTTTTTGGTATGGCGATAACCACAACATGGGATATTTATTTTTTTTCCTGACCTGTTTCTTTTTTATAGCCGGTTTTAACCGGGTATTTAAAACGCGGTTGATGTTATTGCCGTCAGCGCCGATAAGCCTAAAAGTGGCCGAGCAAAGTATAGGTTTGGTGCTGAGAAACGGCACGCAGGTAGATTTGGTGAAAAACCTTCGCTACTACTCCGATTATGCGGGCAAGTCCTTTGGTATTGCCGGCCTGGATGGTGCGGGAAAGCAATTGCAGTTCGTGTTTCACCGGGGCCAGTTTGCAACTGTGGATCAATATAATTCTGCTCAAGACATGTTGCGGCGCCACAAAAAGTAACTGCAGGTTATCTGTTTTGCAACAACCAGAGTACTACCACTACTTCCGTCCGGAACGTCTTTGGATGACATCCCAGGTCATGTATCCGATGACACCAGCAACAACCAGGCAAGCTAAAGTGATGATCTGATATTCCGATTCAGGACTTACCAATCCGCCTATGAACATATGCACCGCAAAGCCCGTTATGAACAGCGCACTGATCGCAACAACCACATAAATCAGTATCTCGCCTATCACGCTATCTGCTCACTTTTTTAACGCTATTGGGGATTGCTTGATTTCCACAATTACTCCTCCTCGCTGCAAGGCGACAGTCTCGACTTTTCCTGCGTCCATCAAAGCAAGATTGTGAGAAAGTGATCTATTCGCTGGGTCTCGCGGATCGAATACCAGATACTTCACTCCCTGCAACATCGCGAACAACGCTTGCTCATCCTTTGCGGCGGGAGGCAATGCCAATGTGTCGCACCGGCATGCCAACATGGTCCGGGCCGGCCATTGACTCGCTATCCGAATCGGTTTGTCCGCGGGTGAGTTTTGCTTATGCCCATCATTTGGAAAACTCTCGATGTTTTCAACGAAAGATTTGATCAAGCTGTCACTTGGCCCAAGCTGGCCCGCCAGCATATTTTGATAGCGAGCCTTGTCAATCATCATATATGTAGTGGAAATCACGACAATCAGAACCAGAACCACGCCGCGCTGCTGCCAGAATCCACCCTTCAAACCTGTATCATTCTGCAACAACAAAGGCAATCCCCAGTATAAGCAAATTGTCAGCGCAACCATGCCGAGAGTTTCATCTCCGGTCAGCATGCTTATGATGAGCGCGGCCAGTAAAATACGTCCCAGAAAATCGGCCCATAAATTGTTCGCTTGTTTCCAGATTACCACGAGCAGGATAAATAGCATCCCGATTCCGCTTATCCATCTGTCGGCTCCAAGGCTTTTGTTGTCAACCGGTCCCAAGAGCATACTTGACAAGCCCTTCATCGGGTTTGTAAACCACGCTACATGACTCCATCCCAAAGTCAGGATCAAGCCGAAAAGAACTGTAAAAACGATCCCGCCGAAAAAATAACTTTGCTGCTTTTTGTTAAGCGGGTTTTTATACCACGTCCACAACAAAGCCAAGGGGTATGCAAGGCCAGCCGGATGAAGTGTGACGCTCACCAGACATAATAATATTTGCGCAAAATACATTCCACCGAATGCTTGAGGCGATTCGCGGTACTTCAGATCCGCCCATGCGCCCAGTACAAATGTAAACAACAGGTATGGCGTAACAGAAATACTGTCGAGCTGGTTCAATACCAGAGGAGAGATCAGCAACAATCCGGTGGCCAATAGCGCACCTTCGGAATCTCCGCTACGCCGCCGCCATGAGTGGAAAGCCCAAGCCGCAACCGCCATCACCAGGATGGTAAATATCTTTGCGGCTATTACATTGCCTGTCCATAAAAAGCCTACAGGTGCGAGAAACACCGCGCGAAAATCGGGAAGCCCCAAAGTTACAATTGAGCTGACAACATTGTCTACGACCGACCAAGTCAGCAGTAACGCCTGAGCCGCACCCTCGTCGATGCCATAAGTTGATTTGTTAAACAACATAAAACACATGACACCCCAAAACAACAGAGCGAGATAAGCCCAATATTTTTGTGGGATCCGCATTAACCAATTGTTCATTTTGAATTAGTTCCTCATGGGAATACATGCAAGTTTGCATGGGGATTGCGCATCATCACACTTGCTAAAGTTGCAGCTGAATTTGTTTGCAACGACTGTGTGATTTGCCGATGAAAGTAATGTCGATATTGGGAACTGGCAGGGCTACGGCCAAGCTCAATAGCAATAGATTCAAGCTAAAAATCCTCGAGGATTCTATCAGGAAGTAAACCAGGGCAGCAATATTATGTTCGGCATTGCATCAAGGCGCGTGATGACTTTGTTAAACATTATTTGTTACACATTAAGTGGTTGCATGGACATGTTGATTCCGATAAACTTGCGTGTAAAGGTAGGCGATGATCTGACGATCTTTGGACATCTGTGAGCCTTTATTTTCAAGTCGCATAACCAAACGGAGAAATGAGCTATGCCAATCGAACTTTTAGTGCCAATTGCAATATTTCTTTTGGGGATGGTGGTTTCAGTAAGCCTATCCAACTTAGGAATCGAACGCATCATCGAGGGCAACAAGAAGTAATTAAGACCCGCCTTACGATCAAGAACGCAGCGAAAGTGTCCGGCTATAGCCGGGCATTTTCTTTTTATGGCGCCACAGAAGCACAATAATTTCTGTCCGCCTTCCTATTGTTCGGCCTACCTCACCCAAACAACCTAAACAATGCACCCCAGCGCTCTTCTATGAGACCAGATTCTCTGCACCGGCATCTATTGAAATTTCTGCTGCTCTCCGCTTTTTCATTTTTTATCGGCACTATCCATGGCATGCTTCAGGTCATGCCTCCAATTCGCGCTTGGTTGGATTCGATCGGCAGTCCTTACGGCGGCCCTGGGCACATGATCGACCCGTTAGCTCATGCACATATGAATCTGGTTGGAGGAGTGGTGTTGCTGGCTATGTGCGTAACTTTTTATCTGCTGCCGATCTTCACCGGGAAAAAGATTTACTCCATAAAGTTGGTTCAGCATACCTTCTGGTGGGTCAGCACTGGCGTTTACAGTTTCTACATCATACTCATGACCTTTGGTATCTGGGAAGGCTTGTTATTGCATTCCAGGCCACAGGATGTGCCGTCTGTACATCACTACTATGGGTTCTCTGTGGCAATTTCCGGAACGATAATGGCGGTTGGGTTTTGTACTTTTCTGGCTAATGTCATCTTGACCATTACAAGTTCAACCAATCACGAAATAACTGCCGGGCAGAATTAGCCCGCCGCCAGCTTGATAGGGAAAAGCAAAATTTTCTGTTCTGCCCCCTGCTGCAACCGGACCTGAACGCCCCCTGTCTTGCCCTCTCCAATATCCACGGCACGACGGTACACGCCAATATATCCATCCTCAATTGCCTGAACCCACGGCGCTGATTCTTCTCCGCGAAGAGACACTATTAAATCCCCGGCTGGTCTGCCGTGCGGACCGGTGATGATAACAACGATTTCGGACATACCGGCGAGCGGGGGATTCGGATGAGTCTCGATGCGCACTACCATTTCCTTCCAATGCTGCGGGGGAATTGAGGGCGCGGCGGCGCCATCGTTGCATGCGGCAAGCCCCGCCGCAAGCAAACCTAACAATATGCCCAGTATTTTTTTCACTATTGCGTCAGAAAGTTATGGTGACCAATACGATACAGACTGTTAATCTTGCTGATCTTTTTTGATTTCACTTTTTCCTTCCTTATCGGAATCCAACCTGCCCGCTGCAGAAGATCCATACATGTTTACCATGTACCAGACGAATGCCCCGGCAAGAGCAATATATACAAGCGACCCCAGGAATCCCGGATCTTTCACCCAGTCAGTCCACTTCACAACAACCCCGGGGCGCAGCCCCCAGAACGGAAAACTGAGGCCCACACCAACCAGCAAAACAATCACCACCACCGCCCAGAACCAATATGGAACCTTTAGTTGCGATTCGGGTATCTTCTCCACCAATTCCCAATCTTCCATACCGCGCTTTTCCAAACGCTCTTCATTCGAGGCGTAGCCGAAATTATCTTTGCGGGGTTCTCCCCACTGCGGCCTTTGATTCGTCAATTCAGATTTTTCATCATGCTGTTCCATCACAACACCTCCTATTCAACAAAAAGCTGCACATCAAAACGTCCGGTCCATCCATCCGTCGAATGAGCCGCCACAACAAAGGGATATAGACCATGATGCAATTTGGGCAAAATCGAAAGGAATACCGATGTTCGTCCTACCGACTCAAAACTCACCTTACGCTTGCTCAGGCTGTAGGCATCCTGCGGCAGCCCCTCAACTGACAAGTTTAATTCCGCCGGGCGGTATCTTTTGCTTGAGACTTCGATGCGATATTCGCGCGCCGATTGATTATGATTTGTCGCCAAATATCCGACTGCGAGATGATAAGGCTGGTATGACCACACCCCCCACGAAAACAGTATGATGCCGAGCGCTGCAAACGGGATAATCCAGTGGAATCGGGATAGTAACGACATGGAATTATCACGGAATCGGCGTGTCTTGACTGATTCGCGCTGTCCCAATTCAAACCGCAATAATCCTGTATTGCCTTTTTTATTCTGCAAACTATTGCAGGCATCGATGCAATCGCCGCAATTGATGCAGCTATCGTACATTTCAGTCTTGCGCGGATCCAGCTTGATAAAGCAGGTTGTAACGCAGTAATTGCATTTTTCGCATGCATCTGAACGCGTGGTATCGTAAACCACATGCAACGTTTCCTTGGTCTTGAACGAATGCTGCCAAACCTTGTATACGCAGGCAAAACGACACCAGAAGTGACGGAGCACTGAAATATCGAGAAGGATGATCATCACCCAAACCGAATAAATCCAGTATAAAGAACCGGCCAATCTTGTATCCGGTCTTAAAGTAATGAATGACCACACAACATCCGGCGGATAGAAATACAGCAATGGAACCAGCGCAAATAGCATCGCAGCGAGTAAAAACGAGAGACCGAGCAATGACCAGTTCAATACCTTGTTCTTTGCGGCCGCCACTTTTGGCGCCGCACCGCTCAGACTGACTTCGGCTCGTTTGCCAAGCAGCTTGTGGGTCATGTGGTTTGCCCATTCCGCCAGAGTATTCTGCGGGCAAGCCCACCCGCAAAAGACCGTTCCCGCAACCGAGTACAATGCGACCAGCGCACTGGCCAACATGATCCACAAGCCGGATATCAAAAAGAAATCGGCAAACCATATTTGCCAACCCAACACCACCAATGCACCATTTTCCGGGTCGATCCGAAACAAGCCGGATACAGGAATAATGACCAGCAATAGTAAAATGGCTATCTGGACGGTTCGCCTTTTCCATCGAAAATTGGACACACCCTTATTCGCCCCAGATCTGATGACCTTGATTGGAATACTAGAAAGTGTCTTGTTAATACCGGTGGACATGTGTACCTTTTCGTGCAGGATCAGTTAAACCAACTTAACGAGCTTCTCTCGCATCACCGTCCAACGGAGAGACGGCAAGCAAACGCAAACGATAACGTTCCGCCTCCCCCCTATTGCCCGCAGACTGCTCCAAATGCCAGAGCGCGCGTAACGCACCAACAAAATTCGGCGAAACCTTCAGGATTTTCTGCAATGCCTCGCGCTCGTTCAATCCGTGTTGACTCGCCTGTGATATCGACTGCAACATGTTATCAGCTAGCGCATCGGCAATCCAGTGATCTTGCGGGTTTGCCTGATAAGCCAACCAAATCAGGTTCCCCGCTTTTGCCGCATTTCCCTGAATCGAGGCCACCCATGCACGCACTGTAAGTTCGGTCGCAATATAGGCGCGTCCGAATCTTTCCCTGTCGGTATTGCCGATACCCAATATTTTCATAGCTGCATCAGGTTCAGGATGTTGTTGCAACAGCCACGACATCAAAGACGGGAGATTGACACTTCCATCATATCGCGCACGAGGAAGGCTGAATTCGATATACGGCACCCACTCATCCTGTACCGGTCCTGCACTTACGGTAATGGGTCCCCAGTAACGGCCAAGCCATGTCCACGCCCCCTCGCCTCCTGTTGCCTGCCCCTGCTCTTGTGCTGTCAAACGATGCATATTTTCAAGCAATGCGCTTGCCCCCAAAAAACCTCGCCGAGGTCCAACCATGGCCAGATGCATCCCGTCCATGAATAATTGCGCATCCGGAAATACCCGCTTAAAACTGCGTAAAACAACTTTAAGGGACTGAATATCGAACTGGTTAAGTGCCAACCACTGTACAAATATCCCCTCGGCATTCAAATGATTTCTCGCCCGTTGAAATTGTTGCACGGACAACAAAGAACCCATCCCGGCCAGATCGGGATGAAACAAATCACCGATGATCACGTCGTAATTGCGGCGAGTAGTAGTTAGAAAATGTCTTGCATCATCGCGTTGTACCTTTGCCTGATCCATGATGTCGCCGTTTACCGGGGCAAACCAGGACTTGGCGGCGAATATCGAACCTTGAGATAACTCCACCGCACTTCGCTGTAAATCCGGAAATGGCAGTGAACCCGCCATCGAAATCCCGGTACCCAACCCCAGGAATAGCACGCTGTGCGGGGCGGGATGGAGCAGCAAGGCAAGACGAGCCTGATCTTTTTGAATCTCCACGGCGCTCGGATCGGTGGAGGCATCCATACGCTGCAGATCACTCAGGAGCACGCGTTGCCCATCCTGTTGCTGTACAACATGTGTCATGGAAATTGCATCTTCATATAGGTACAGATCGCGGCTATTGGCTTCGATTTGCGGCAACAGTTTATGCACCGGCGGCATGTTGCGTAATGGCCAGGCAGCCATCAACATGACGGCAAATGCCAGCCACACCCAGCGTGATTTGACCCAAGACAAGCCCAAGGCCGCGATTGCAAGTCCGGCGATTGCAACCGTCGCCGTGCTGCCAAACAGGGGAATGAACACCAAACAGGCGACAACTGCTCCTGTAGCACCTCCCAGACAGTTCGCGCCGTATAACCATACTCCACTCGCATCCGCGCTGACAAAACGGCTGGCCAATAATGGCAGCCATGCACCCAGTGCCAAAGTAACCGGCAGAGTAAATATTCCCAGCAACAGCGCTTGTGTCCACAGTGCGCCTACAAATGATTGGAACTGACTCTGCTCTACCCAGACGGAGGCAGCCGGAAGCAGCCACAAGCTTATCAATACTCCTCCGCCGGCAAACAACGGCATCAGAACGGTAAGCCAGTATTTTTGCATTCGCGGCAACATCATGCTTCCCAGCGCGATCCCAAGGAGGAACACCGCCAGGATCACCCCGAGCACATATTCGGTGCGCAGCATGATCATCCCGTACAAACGTATCCAGCCAACCTCCAGCATGATGCTGCCGGCTCCTATCCCTGCATAAATGATCAAGGGAGTTAATGGAGGACGTGGCTGTCTGTTGCTCTCTGACGGATGATGTGCACCAACACTGGGGCGGATAAAATATGACAATACCAACGCTGCAGTACCGATCGCCAATCCAAGCAGGGCGATGGTCCTTACCGAAGAGGTCCAGCCCAATGCCGACAAACTCCACAGCGGGAACAGTGCACCCGCTGCTCCGCCTATCGTGTTCAGGCCATATAGTTTCCCCAGCGATAGGGGTGTACGTTCAACGGCTTTCAGCACCAAGGCAAAACTCATTCCCATTGCAAATGCCGGAATTACCAGCAAACACAATGCCTCTGACCCTTGCAATAGATACCACTGGGCTAGCGTCAACTTGCCGGCAATGCCATCCATCCATCCATTGATCACATGTATCAGGCTTGGCAACAACAAGGAATAGAGCGCGATTGCCATCTCAAGCATTGCAAACCAGGCCAAGGGCTTGTTGCATAACTTTGCCCATTGCACCCCTGCCAGACTGCCCAAGCCTAACCCGATCATGAACGCCGCAATGGTAAGCACCACCCCGAAGATGCTTACTCCAAATTGCATGGACAACATGCGTGCCCACAATACTTCATAAGCAAGACTGGTCAAGCCCGATAAGCAGTAAAGAATGGCCACCCCCCACCACCATGATTTCCAGCTTGCAGTTTCGAAATTCAAGCGGGATGGGGACGTGTATGACATGAGGAATTAAATGGGCAATTGTATGGATGCATGCCGGGCAACTTCGGTAAAAATCCGAGTGGCCTTAAACTGTGGTGAGTGGAAAGTGGAATATGATTATCACAGCCCTGCGGGCCGTCAATTTGAAGGCATGGGGACTAGAACGGATAAAACCATACCAAACCGACAATCGCATGAACAATTGCCATTGTGATGCTGAAAGCTGCGAATACCATGTGCGGAACAAACATTGGCTTTCCAAAAACACCCATGGCGAGACCCAATCCGCCAGTTATAATCACCAGCACTATCACCGCCAACCCAAGCAAAAACATGATCTGCTGCTTTTCCTTCAGGGATATCGCTTTTTCTCTTATATCGCTCCTGTTTTGCGCGTTGAATTCCTGCAATATTTGTGCACTGTCACTAGATGGCGGGGATTCCTGAGCATATACAGGCAACACGGTCATGAGAGACAGTGATGCCGAGAATATTATGCCGACATAACGTAGAACAGACTTTCTGAATAACAACTTTGACATTTGCAGCATTGAATACCTACTTTATAAATAGTTTATGGGCTCGCCATCGGTAGCTTCACGTTTGGATTTACGTATGGCGTTCTTCCATGCCAAAACAGCCATTAGCACAAATGGAACAAAGACCCCCATCAACAGAAATATGAATATGTACCATGGGGTTTGAATGGTAACGTGCATAAAACGGTAGCTGTCGACTTGGGCCTGTGCAGACGAAGCAACAACCGAACTGAACAGTGCCAAAAAAATCCTAAACCAATTGTGGCTCATAATAACTCTCCGTTATTTCGATGACTTGGGCACATCGGATGCACAGCGAAAGCCATAAAAATCCGATGCGGAATTCGGCCAGGCATAATCTCTATGATAGGTTTCCGTGGAAAAAGGATCGCTCTTCCATGACCCGCCGCGCAAAACTTTGTAATGTCGATTTACCCGGACCATATCGGATACTTTCATGGCCTGGTCCTCCGCACTCAGGACTCGCGCAACTTTCCCCTGGAACACGTCTGCCGCAGCATCTGTGCCTTTATATGGGAGGAAATCATCGGCAACCCATTCGTCGACGTTACCCGCCATGTCATAAACGCCATAGGGACTTGCGCCGTTCGAATATGTCGTCACATCGGTAGCCGAGCCAACATTATAGTAAGTGTTCAAGCGCTTGGGATCCATCTTATTACCCCAAGGCCAACGTCTTCCGTCCGTTCCGCGCGCTGCCTTTTCCCACTCCGCTTCGCTAGGCAAACGCTTGCCCGCCCATTTTGCATACGCGGCAGCATCGTACCAATTCACCAAGGTAACAGGGTACAGCAAAGCCCCCTGATCTATTTTCCCGTTTTTCCACCCCAGAGGCGGACGATGCCCGGTCGCGGCGATAAATCGAGCGTATTGCGCATTGGTTATCAAATATTTATCCATCAAGTATGCCTTCAACTTGACGGCATGCTGCGGATGGGAAGCGGCGTCGGCATTCTTCAAATCTGAACCCATCTGGAAACTCCCTGCCGGAATTTCCACCATGCGATTCAACTTCTGCCACTGTTCTTTGGTCAACAGAGCTTCTGCCTCAGCAACGGTATAACCCGCCGTCCGGTTTTTCCGTTGTTCATTTTCTTCGTGAAGCACAATATCTTCACCTTGCGCTCGAATCCGGCTTGATTCTTCTTTCAAATCGTAAGTAGCCAAGGCACGCATTTCGCCCATGCGCATCGAGCCCAATCTGACTACATGCAGACTTCCACCAATGACCACCAGTGAAATACATGTGATCAGGGTGGCCGACAGAAACCGCTTTCTGCGCAATTGTTCTGCCGGGGTTGGCGCGGCAGGTTTAGGCACCTTCAACATCATTACTCCTTAGCTGCGACAGCCTGTTGGCTGCCACCCTTCTTTGAGCGTCCATACACACTCTTGATCATAACTTCTCCTACTATTCCACCAATTCCCGCTGACTCCATTGCCAGAATGACATAAAGTACCCACCAGCCTATAGGGTTTAAATTGCTACCGTGCGGAGTGCCAGACACATAAAATATTTCAGCATAACTTAAGCAACGCACAATCAGCGGCGGAAAATAGCACAACCATTTTCCACCCATGCCGTATATCCATGAAACCGTCAGTCCCACCAAAAATGGAACAAAGAACACATCTAAAATCCAGGCAAAACTGAATGTTGACAAACCTGAAAACAGTTCTATATGGACGCCAAGCAGCCTGTCGCCGAAATGATTCAACGACATCCCGATCATCAATGCAGCCAAACCCCTTAGATATTGGTTGTTCATTGCGGGTACACCTTACCGGTCAATTTTTCATACTCTGACTTCTTGGTTTGGTCGAGATACCAATCTTTAACCTTGAGGCTTGCAAGGTATTGCGCCAAAATATGACGGTCGCCTTCCGGAATGGATAGGTAGGATGGCATGCGATATTCCCTTTTCAGGCGCGAAGGCAAAACAGCCTGGGGATTGGGTGAGGAAAGATAATCGTACAACCAGGTTTCGCTGCGTAGCGAACCGATACCATCCAGCATCGGAGCGGGAACAGATTCAAGTATATCTTTCATCGTCCACAGCGAATGGCATTCTTTACAACCATTATGATTATAGATATCCATTCCCTTTATTGCCACGTCGCCCGTAGCGGTAGTGTAAAAAGGGATATCACGATCATGTTTTCCTTCAACGTGCAGCATTGAGCGTATCACGCCTACGACAAGAACCACACCTATCAATGCCAGGACTGCTTTTTCTCCGCGTTTCATACGCCCAGCTTATGCCTCTCCGCGTCTTCCGCCAGATGGCGTTTGCGGCTCTCAATCTGAGCATGAATGACTGTCCGGCTCTTTGCAAATTCATCCGGGGACATCTTATCCTGGTCCTTCTCATCAAATATCACGTATTTAATGTCTTCATCAAACTGTTCGTTTTGTGCGCCCCACCGTATCCAGTAAAGCACCGCAACGATAATCATTGCCCCAATGATCAACCATAAGTAAATGGTCCAACCGTCCGGAAGCGTTTCGAAAAAATTAGACATAGTTTTATTCCTTAATAATGAATCAAAAAAGGACGCCGCCCAGCATCTGCATCGCGGCAATTATTACCGCAACCACAACACCGAGAATAATTGCGGTAAACAACAAACGTTCTCCAAGCCTTATTTTTTTTGGGCGATTTCTGCTGAACAACAGTGCAATGATAATACCGGAAAAAAGTAATATCCCGATCATCAAGAAAACGAAAATCCACTCGCTGAACTGTTGACTGCGCATACCCTCGATGCTGAGGTCAAGCTTGGGTGAAATTTCTGGATTTAGCTGAGAGACAAGTAGCCGGGTAGCGTTGAAAGCGGAAATATAAATCTTTTACTCCTATTGCAATAGTGCCCTACCTAAACAAAAATGCCGCGCCTTATATTCGGCGAGGCATTTCATATACTTACCTAATTAGACCCGGTCAACGTGACCCTGGCTGCACCAATTTTATATGTGTTTGGCTTGAAATTACTTCTTTTCATTACGATCGATAAAAATTCCATAGAAAATCGGAAAAGCAAAAGCCAGTGCAATTATCAAGGATATTGCAAGCGGACCGTTATCGAGTTCAATCATTCTAATTTCTCCTAAAAATTAATACGCCACAATCGGATTGACAAAATAGTCATTGCCAATCCGATCATTTGATCAATGATTATGTCTGGGCTGCCAAGATGACGGAGGCAGCCTCTTGATGAGTATGGTCACCGCAATAAAGAAATAGCTCAGATAAAAAATATCAATCAGGTAGCCCTTGTCCCACCATGGCTGTTGCCGTATGACCGAGCCATCGGCTCTCTTGTTACCTTCAAAATTTGCCAGCACGACATGATCGCCGACTACTTCATAATCATGCAAATCCACACCCTTGGTGGCCATCAACGCTTCCATGTCCGGCTTCATAATGCGCAAATCATCCATGTTTACAGGGTGACGATCCAGCATTGCCTCATGCGGGCCGGCTGCATTCAACTGGATGATCTTTTTAATTGCCTCATTATCGTCCTTTATTGCCAACACTTCCGGCAAGTTCATCGCCTTGATATAACCCACATAAATTGCAGCGGTTGGACGCTGGCCCCACAAAGGAAAGGTAACTGCAAATGCCGTGATGATAGTAAGTGCGACCAGCAGCACGATAGGCATAGGCAAACGATTGTTATCTTCAGTGATTCCGCCCAAGTTTTCCTTTTCCCATAGCGCTTTATCCGCTTCATTCGCAGCCGTATTGCACATGGTGCGTAACGGCTTATCAAAATTCCAATGCATAGACATATATGTATCTCCCCGTTATTTCAAGCTCAAAATAAAATCAATCAGGCCACGAATTTCAGAATCGCTGGCATAACTTGGAACATCAGGAGGCGTCACGCGCTTGCCTTCACGATAGTCGTTATACTCGGCTCTCCACTTCGCGAAGTCAATCTTTTTACCATCAGCATCCGTCTTGCCCCACAGGTAGTCGAAGCGCGGCATGATTGAGTGAGGCTGAACCAAACGAGGGTTGAAGAAGTGCATCATCATCCACTCTTTGGATGAGTTGCGTGAACCCACATGCAACAAGTCGGGAGCCTTGCGATCAGAACCAAAAGCAGTTGGTGATTCACCGTTAAAGTCACCCAGCATCGGCGGGGCACCAAATACCTGCCAATCCTGAGTTTCCTCGGGCAGCAGCGTATGACACCACCAGCAACCTTCGCGGATGAACATGGTTTTACCCTTGCCCGCATCTGAAACATCCTCATCTTTGGCTACCCGCATCACGTCAGCAGGGGTCCAACCCTTGGTCGCGGTCAGGTTATCGATGTAGCTATACTGTTTGCCTTGATATGTCCCTTTGGCCAGAGTGAAGACTGCGCCAACATTTTTCTGAGCATCGGTAACGTGCCCCTGCTGCACACTCAACTCCTGGATACCCTCTCCCAATATCCTCGGGTGCAGAATCCCCGCCGGGAAAGAAGTGCCCTTCTCATAGACATATACCTGCATTCCGCCATCTATAGGCTGATTCGTCATTGGATCAACCTTAAGCGAAACGCTGAGGGGTTTGTTCTTGCCCAACATAAAAGGGTCATCAAGATTGAAGCCCGATTCATGACCTACCGACAATTGCTTTGTAAGAGCAATATCGGTTGAGGACACCGACGCGATATTTATGCTCGGAAAAAACAAGGTAATTGTCATCGAGCCACCCAGCGCAATGCCGAACAGCCTCGATCCTATTTTATATTCCCTAAATCCAGCCATGCTTGATCTCCCTTAATTTTACTTGGCTCAACATTAGCGTTCGTATGCCAGCTCATGAGGCAAACGACCCTGTGGCACTACAGTCCCTTTGCGTGCAGTCATCCACATGTTGTATAGCCACAGCACGTTACCGGAAAACACCATGGTACCGCCAAGCCAACGCGCAATCATGTAAGGATGCTCCGCAATGACCACATCGATATATGGAACCTCATATATCTTGCCTGCTCCCTGAATCAGGCCGGCAATCGTCATGGAAACCCAGTAAACAGTAAAGCCGATCAGCAACAGCCAGAAATGCAAATTGGCCAGCGTTATGGAATACAACTTGCGCTTCAATATTGTCTGCAAGCCGTAGTAAACAGCCGCCGCTTCCAGGAAAGTCGAAAATCCCAGCAATGCCAGATGAGCATGGGCAACAATCCAGCCAGTCCCATGTATGTACCAGTTGATAGCACGGGTTTGCTGAAATCCACCCTGCATATTCAACGGTATCGCCATCAAACAACCGGTGACGGTAAATCGAACCTCGATATTCTCCACGAACATATACCACTTGCCCTGCATCGTCAGCATTATGTTCGAAACGAATGCAATCGCAGGCACCAGAATCAGAACGCCCTCCACAGAGGCGAACGACTTGAGCCACTCAGGCAGAGGCGCAGACATCAAGTGATGAGCTGCAGGGGTTGAGTAGAACACCACCACCGACCAGAAGTGCAAATGGCCAATACGGTGAGAGTACAACGGATTACCTGTCACCTTGGGAATAGTGTAGTACGCGATCGCCGCAGCCACCGGGGTTATCCACAAGCCAAGCACATTATGGGCAAACCACCATGTAAGGTAAGCCTCGGTCAGGCCGGTCAAGTGAAAAAATTCGGGCAAATTACCGATCAGGAACACGATAATCACCATAAAGGTCGCTGCCGCAAAAAACCAGTTTGTTGTGTAAATCCCCTGGGTCTTGCGATTCAGAATTGTCATCCAGACGTTGATACCGAGCGGAATGAATACGCAGGTAGCCAGATACAAATCGATTGGCCATGGAAAATCGGAATACTCACGACCCGAAGTAATACCCGCCCACAAAACCGTCAAGCCCAATGTCAGCCCCAGGTTCCACAGAAAGCAATTCCACAAACCGAGCTTTTCGGACCACAGCTTGTTATTTCCGAGCGCAGGCGTGATGTACATCATGGCCATGGCAAACGCCATCGAAATCCAGCCAAAGAT
>DIYV01000031.1:32692-41607 GCA_002429165.1 Gallionella sp. UBA6045
CCCGTCACAAAATCGGGAAATGCGAGCTTTGCCGCATTAAAAGATCCCAATCCTGTACCGATAACGAACCAGACTATGGATGAAAACCCGAAGAAAACCGCCGCTGAACCAGACGGTATGTCCTCGTTCTTGGCAAATAGATATTTAAGCATGTACTACCCCTCCCTCAAATCGAATGAACACACTAGTGATGATTGGCTTCATCTTTTCTTTCGTGTGGAACAATGATGTACCACGATAGCAACATACTCGAAAACGCCAACAGCACTCCAAGTGATCCCGCAATTAAAGCCATAACTACTTCCCCTTTAAAAAATAATAAATGTCAAACGAACAAGCTACACAACACACTATTAGCCGGCCGCTTGCTCCAATTTATCATGGCGAGTCAATCCCACCACCAGAATCACAACGAAAGCAAAGCCAAAAATAATCATCGCCCAATCAATAAATCCGGTAAATGTCGAAGGATCATAGGCAGTCATGCCTGGGCCGCCCCATTTCGCGAACCCCCCGCGCCCCAACAGGCACATCAAGGTTGCGCCAAACACGCTGCCATTCCCCATACCAGTCAACATCCCGCCTATGATAATAGTCCAGAAGGATCGAGATGTTATCGACTTTGTACCCATGTGAAATCCCCTTTTAAAGTTATTTATAATCAAGACGTCATTACAATGAAAGCTAAAAACACAAGAATATCAACTACATAAACGCTTTAGCCTCCATCCAAATTAAAACATCGTGTGAATTGTCCCATACACGGCGTAACATAACTGCAAACGCGCATCAATGCACTGACATGGATCAACCAAACTACATTTAATTGGAGGCTGCATATCCGAACAATATGCTTGGAGGCCGCGTCGTGTGGATGCTAGCCGCGAGCGATGTTATTGAGTCGATCCAGATCGAGCAGTTGCACTTGTCGCTGTTTGGTGGCCAGCAGCCCCTCGCTCTGGAAACGGGTAAATACGCGGCACACTGTCTCTTCGGCTATGCCGAGGTAATTACCGATATCGCTGCGCGACATGCTCAGGTTAAATTCGGTGGGTGAATAATTGCGCCTCCGGAAGCGTTGAGATAAGCTCAGAAGCAAGGTAGCCAAACGTTCGTCAGCACTCTTCTTGCCCAGCAACAGCATCAACTCCTGATTGTCGAGAATTTCCCGGCTCAAAATCTTGAGCATCTGTTGTCGTATGGTTGGAATTTCCTTGCTGTAAACTTCCAGCACCTCAATGGGAACTTCGCACACCATCGTGGTTTCCAGCGCCATGGCTTCGGTGGTGAAGTAATGGGCTGCGATAGCTCCCAAACCTAGCAGTTCACCGGCAATATGGAAGCCTGTAATCTGCATCCGACCATTTTTTGTCAGGACATAAGTCTTGACGGAACCGCTGCGAACCGCATAGATGGTCCGCACAGGTTCATCTGTTCTATAGAGCAACTCACCGCGTTCGAACAATCTGCGGTTTCTGACTATCGTTTCCGGCAGGCGCAGATCCACATCGGGTCCATTCACCTCCTTGCATAAACCATAGATTCCGCAATCATTGCAGCTGATCGGACTGCAAAAATCATTGTCCGCAGCGCGTGCAAGGACTGACTCGTTTGGCCTCATTCGTACAATAGCCGTCATTAAGTTCTCCCGCCTAATCACACTGCATCATGCGCAATTGCAGCATTACCGGCACCGCAAGTTGATCAGAAGCAGATAACGTGTCACTTTAACCGAAAACACTGTCCGTAGCAATTCCGTCCAGCCTTTGAATTAGCCAACTTTACAAAGCCAACTTTCATTTGTTGACACCCCAAAAAAGTAGCGCTTCAAAGTTAAATTCACACAACAAAACCATGGGCAGTTTCGCGAAAGTCTTTGATCTTGCTTGGCAGAATTAAGAGTTCATGATCACGATGACGCGAAATGCCAAACCAATATTTCAAGTTTGTATTTCATGACTACTCTGAAAATTATTATGCGCCATCGCACATAGTTAAAGTTGTATCATTTTGTAACAGGCGCCACTCCCGAATTTTATTTTAATCCATGTCGACAACCAAAGCTCAAGGGTAGACTGAAGCCAGTCTGCGCTTGATTTACCTTGGATCGCAACTGACAACCCAGGTAGAAATCGGCAATACTTTGCTTATGTAACATGAGATTCTGTTAGGAAAAATTGAGCAATTATTCATTACTCCCGGCACTCTCCCATCTGCCGTTGAATTCGAAAAAGATAACTTTAAAGAAGATTAGCCATGAGCCCAACAAGCCGGACTATTACATCTGCGCAAGTTAAAGCCATATCTCCGACGAGGCTGTCCGCAAAGTCGCCGCGCATCTCGGCTTGCCGGTCAGCCAGATAGAATCGGCAATCGAGTTTTATTCCTTGAGTTTGTACAAATCCCCACGTCGACGCTACAACATCCTGCTCAGCAACTGCACCAGTTGCGGATACAAAGCGGCATGCGAAAACCTGCTGCATCTGCTCTGTGGTCGAGCGCTTGAAAAAGAGACTGGCAGTGTATCCACTGCACGATAGCTCATTGGCGCTGGCACGATTATTCCGCTAGTATGAACACTGCAGCAACGGCCTCATTGCAATGTTGTAACGGGCTGTGGGAATGATGGAGCTTTCATCCGGGATCCGTTTTATGCCGACCGAAGTTGGTTTAAGCACTGCTTGTCTGGACCCGATACTCGGGCGCCACGGCCATGATGCGTCCAACCTGCTGCAGATATTGCGCGAGTTGCAGGATTGCATCGGCTATCTGCCCGCCGATGCCATTACTTACCTTGCCGATAAACTTGCCATTCCGCGAGTTCGAATCGAGAGCGTGGCATCTTTCTACTCCTTCCTGAATCTGCAACCCCGCGGCGAGTATCGCGTGCTGTTCTCGGACAATATTACCGACCGCATGCTGGGCAGTGCCGAGCTGATGCAGCAGATGTGCCAACAATTGTGGGCTGAGCCCGGCAAGGTGTCGGAAGATGGTCTGGTCAGCATCAATACCACCTCCTGCACCGGCATGTGCGACCAGGGTCCGGCGCTGCTGGTGAATGGCCGTGCGATCACGCGTCTCACGCACCAGCGCGTGCAGGAGATCGGACAACTGATCAGAAACCACACGCAGCTGGACGAATGGCCTGCCGATTTTTTCCGGGTCGAGGACAACATCCGCCGCAGCGACCTGATGCTGGACAACAGGCTGGCACCGGGCGAGGTGCTGCGCGCGGCGCTTGCTCTTGGCGCTGACAAGATAGTCGAGGCGATCAAGCAATCCGCTCTGCGCGGGCGCGGCGGGGCGGGTTTCCCCACCGGCCTGAAATGGGAAAGCTGCCGCAATGCAAAGGGCAGCGAGCATTACGTGGTGTGCAACGCCGACGAGGGCGAGCCCGGTACGTTCAAGGATCGCGTGCTGCTGACCCGTCAGGCCGACCTGGTGTTCGATGGCATGACGCTGTGCGCGCTGGCTGTCGGCGCGAAGCAGGGATTCCTGTACCTGCGCGGAGAATATCAATACCTGCTCGAACCGCTCGAAACCGTGTTGCAGCGCCGCCGCGATGCGAATCTGCTGGGTACGAACATACTCGGCCAGCCTTCCTTCGATTTCGACATAAAGATACATCTCGGTGCGGGCGCCTATATATGCGGCGAGGAATCCGCGCTGATCGAATCGCTGGAAGGCAAGCGAGGCGTGCCGCGCAACCGCCCGCCATTCCCGGTGACGCACGGCTACATGCAGCAGCCGACAGCGGTGGATAACGTCGAGACCTTCTGCCAGTCTGTGCTGGCGTTGCACATGGGCGCTGAGAAATATCGTGCCATCGGTACGGAAAAATCCGCCGGCAGCAAATTGATCTCGGTATCCGGCGACTGTCCGCTTCCCGGCATCTACGAATATCCGTTCGGCGTTTCGGTGCGCGAAATGCTGCAGAACTGCGGCGCGGTGAATACGCGCGCGGTGCAGGTCAGCGGGCCTTCCGGTGTGTGCGTCGCCGAAAGCGAGTTCGACCGCAAGCTGGGCTTCGAGGATTTGCCGACCGCCGGGGCATTCATGGTGTTCGACGACAGCCGCGACATGTTCGAGGTGGCACGCAATTTCGTGCATTTTTTTGCGCATGAGAGTTGCGGCTTCTGCACGCCGTGCCGCGTCGGCACCTCGATGCTGAAGCAGACCATGGACAAGGTCGCCGCCGGGCATGGCACGCAATACGATCTGCGCGAAATCGAAAACCTCGACCGCGTGCTGCAAACCGGCTCGCATTGCGGGCTGGGACACACCGCCTGCAACCCGGTGCTGCACACGCTCAAGCATTTCCGTCCCGCCTACGAGAGCCGTCTGAAGTCGCTGGACTTCGAACCTGCCTTCGATCTCGACGGCGCATTGGCGCGCGCCAGGCAGATGACCGGGCGCGACGATGCGGGGGCACACCTGAAACCGGAGGGCGCATGACCGACACCTTTCAACTCGACGGCGCAACCGTCCCATTCGAGGAAGGCCAAACCGTGCTGCAAGCCGCGTTAGCCGCTGGACAATATATTCCGCACCTGTGCTATCACCCGGAATTCAAGCCGCACGGCAGTTGCAAACTGTGCACGATCAAGGTCAACGGGCGTACCGCTGCGTCATGCACGATGCCAGCTGGAGCCGGACTCAATGTCGAAAGCGACACAGAAGAACTGAATGTGCTGCGCAGCACTTTGGTGCAGATGCTGTTCGCCGAGGGCAACCATTTCTGCCCGTCATGCGAGAAAAGCGGCAACTGCATGTTGCAGGCGCTGGGTTATGATCTTGAAGTGCACACCGCAGGCTTCCGACACATGTACCCGGACAGGCCGGTGGATGCCTCGCACCCCGACATCCTGCTCGACTTCAACCGCTGCATCCTGTGCGAGCTGTGCGTGCGAGCCTCGAGCGAAGTGGATGGCAAGAACGTATTCGCATTATCCGGGCGCGGGATCACCAAGCACCTGATCGTCAACGCGGAATCGGGCCTGTTGAAGGACACCGACATCGCGCTTACCGACAAGGCGATGCAGGTCTGCCCGGTCGGCGTGATACTGAAAAAAGGCGTTGGTTTTAGTGTGCCGATCGGCGAACGCCGCTACGACAAGAGCCCGATCAGCGCGCAGGCGCTGCAGGATGCGCCGCGCGGTCCTGAGGCCAGTGGAAATTGTGATGCTTGCGAAGATGCGCCATGACAGAGAAGAAAAAACTCCGCATCGCGACGACGTCACTGGCCGGCTGTTTCGGCTGCCACATGTCATTCCTCGACATCGACGAACGGCTGTTCCCGCTGCTCGAACTGGTCGAATTCGACCGCTCCCCGCTGACCGACATCAAGCACTGCGGCCCTTGCGACATCGGGCTGGTCGAGGGCGGCATCTGCAACGCGGAGAACGTGCACGTGCTGCGCGAGTTCCGCAAGAACTGCAAGATCCTGATCGCCATCGGAGCCTGCGCGATCAACGGCGGCCTGCCCGCGCAGCGCAATCATCTTGATCTGCGAAGTTGCCTCACCGAAGTGTATCTCACCGAACCGGGGCTGGCGCACGGCCACATCCCGAACGACCCTGAATTGCCGCTGCCGCTGGACAAGGTGCATCCGCTGCACGAAGTAGTGAAGATCGATTATTTCATTCCCGGCTGCCCGCCTTCGGGCGACGCGATCTGGAAATTCCTCACCGACCTGATTGCCGGCAAGACACCGGAACTGGGGTTTGGGTTGATTGAATATGACTAAAAATACTTTATCCACGAATAACACGAACCACACGAAAAAACCTGATTTAATTTTCGTGCCTTCCGTGTTTTTCGTGGACAGAATGAGGTGTAAATGAACGCTAATCTTGAGACTGCCGCGCATCCCGAGAACCTGCGCCGCGTCGCGATAGACCCGGTATCGCGTGTCGAGGGCCACGGCAAGGTGACGCTGCTGCTGGACGAGAACGACCATATTCATCAGGTGCGGCTGCACATCGTCGAGTTTCGCGGCTTCGAGAAATTCATCCAGGGACGGCCCTACTGGGAAGCGCCGGTGATGGTGCAGCGGCTGTGCGGCATCTGCCCGGTGAGCCACCATCTCGCGGCAAGCAAGGCGATGGACATGATCGTCGGCGCAACGCTCACACCCACGGCTGAGAAGGTGCGGCGGCTGATGCATTACGGGCAGATATTGCAATCGCATGCGCTGCATTTCTTCCATCTGTGTTCTCCCGACCTGTTGTTCGGTTTCGATTCGGATGTCGCCAAGCGAAATATCGTCGGCATCGCCGCGCAATACCCCGATCTTGCAAAGCAAGGCGTGCTGCTGCGCAAATACGGACAGGAGGTGATCCGCGTCACGGCGGGCAAACGCATACACGGCACCGGTTCGATACCCGGTGGTGTGAACAAGAACGTGAGTATCGAGGAACGCGACTACCTGCTGAAAGACGTCAAGCAAATCGTGGCTTGGAGCAAGGACGCAGTCGGCATCGCGCGGCAGTTGTTCGAGCAGAACCTCGACAAGTACAGCAGTTTCGGAACTTTCAAAGCACACACGCTCAATCTTGTGCGCGCCGATGGTGCGATGGATCTCTACCACGGCGGCCTGCGCGCACGCGACATGGATGGCAATACGCTGTTCGACCATTATGACTATTGCCACTACTGGGACGTGATCTTCGAAGACGTGAAGACGTGGTCGTACATGAAGTTCCCGTTCCTGCGCAGCCTGGGTCCTGAACAAGGCTGGTACCGTGTCGGGCCGCTGACTCGCGTGACGCAGAGCGATTTCATTCCCACGCCGCTGGCCAACCAGGCGCGCATGTCCTTCCTCGCTTTTAACGGTGGCTCGGCTGCCAGTGCGACGCTGGGCACCCACTGGGCGCGCCTGATCGAGATGCTGCATGCCGCCGAGCAGATAGAAGAGTTGCTGCACGATTCAGACCTGCAAGGCACCGACCTGGTCAGCAAGGGAGAACGGCAGGAACGCGGTGTCGGCGTGATCGAAGCGCCGCGCGGCACGCTGATCCATCACTACAAGGTGGACGAAAATGACCAGATCGTGCGCTGCAACCTGATTGTCTCAACCACCCATAACAACCACGCGATGAACGAGGCGATCCGTTCCGTGGCGCGGCAATATCTGGACGGGAAGAAACTCACCGAGGGTTTGCTCAACCACATTGAGGTCGCGATACGAGCATTCGATCCCTGTCTCTCCTGCGCCACACATGCGCTGGGCAAAATGCCGCTGGAGGTGGAGTTGCTGGACGCGGAGGGCGGGCGTGTCGACATGCTGACACGCGCATCGGATGGAATATTTTGTTCGCCGGGCTGATGGTGGTGCCGGTACTGGTATTCGCTGTCGGCAACGAATCGCGCGGCGATGATGCGTTGGCACCGTTGCTGGCGCGCCGGATTCAAGAAGAGTCTTCCGGTAAAACTGATTTCATCGAGGACTACCAGTTGCAGGTCGAGCATGTCACCGACCTGATTGGGCGCAGCGCGGTGCTGTTTATCGATGCCGATGTTTCCTGTGATGCGCCGTTCCATTTCTCTCGTATCACGGCAGCGCACGACAACAGCTACTCCAGCCATGCGATGACCCCGGCCGCCTTGTTGCATGCCTATCGGCAGGTATACGGAAATGACGCACCGGCCAGCTATCTGTTGCGCATACGCGGTTATGGATTCGAGCTGGGGGAAGCCTTGAGCGATGAGGCATCTGCCAATCTGGAACGGGCCGCCGGAAAAGTTCGTGAATGGCTTGCTGACATTCCAACAATGGGAGAGTAAGCTTTTACTCTCTATCCTTATCCTTGTAGGGAGGACGCATGTTCCAGATACGCATACATGGTCGCGGTGGTCAGGGTGTGGTGACGGCAACAGAGATGCTCTCCGTTGCCGCTTTCGAAGAAGGCCGCCATGCGCAGGCTTTCCCCAGTTTCGGTTCGGAGCGCACCGGCGCCCCGGTAGTGGCGTTCTGCCGCATCGACGACAAGGAGATTCGTCTGCGCGAGCCGATCATGGAGCCGGATGCGATCATCATCCAGGACCCCACGCTGTTGCACCAGATCGATGTATTCGCCGGCCTGAAACCGGATGGCTACGTGCTGATCAATTCCAGTCACAGTTCCGAGGCGCTCGGTCTGGGCGAACTTCTCAAGAAAATAAAACCCGAACGATTTTGCACTTTACCTGCCGCAGAGCTGGCGCTCAAACATATCGGCCGCCCCATCCCCAACGCGCCGCTGCTTGCGGGATTCGCCGCATTGTCCGGCATCATCAAACTGGAATCTGTCATCAAGGCGATCAACGAACGATTCTCCGGAAAAATTGCCGAAGGCAACATCGCCGCCGCAACCGAGGCATACACGCTGGTAAAGAAAGAGATGGAGGAGCGAGTCCATGCTTAAACAAATCGAAGGTTCCAAAGCCGTCGCCGAGGCCGTTGCGTTATGCCGTCCCGAGGTGATCTGCGCCTACCCGATCTCGCCGCAGACACACATCGTCGAAGCATTGGGGGTAATGGTTAAATCGGGTGAATTGGCGCCCTGTGAATTCATCAATGTGGAGAGCGAGTTTGCCGCGATGTCGGTGGCGATCGGCTCTTCCGCTGCCGGCGCGCGTTCTTACACAGCGACAGCTTCGCAGGGGCTGCTGTTCATGGTCGAGGCGATCTACAATGCCTCCGGTCTGGGTTTGCCCATTGTAATGACGGTAGCCAACCGCGCAATCGGCGCACCGATCAACATCTGGAACGACCACTCAGATTCTTTATCGCAGCGCGATTCGGGCTGGATGCAACTGTTCGCCGAGACCAACCAGGAAGCGCTCGATTTGCACATCCAGGCATTCCGCCTTGCCGAGGAACTGTCCATGCCCATCATGGTGTGCATGGACGGATTCATTTTGACCCACGCTTT
>DIYV01000015.1:0-2986 GCA_002429165.1 Gallionella sp. UBA6045
GCACCGACAACACCGCGCGCAAGGAGATCGAGGCAGAGCAGGAGGAGCTGGACCAGCGTCTGCGCGACCAGCAGTTCTACACGCGCTCTTTTATTGAATCCAATATCGACGCGATCATGGCTACCGATCCGTCCGGTATCATCACTGATGTCAACAAGCAGATGGAGGTACTCACCGGCTGCACGCGCGACGAGTTGCTCGGCGCACCGTTCAAGAATTACTTCACCGATCCGGCGCGGGCCGAGGCAAGTATCAAGCGGGTACTGAGCGAAAAGAAAGTCACCGACTACGAGCTCACCGCGCGTGCCAGGGACGGCAAGGAAACCGTGGTGTCCTACAATGCGACTACATTCTATGACAGAGACAGGAAGCTGCAGGGGGTGTTCATCGCAGCGCGCGATGTCACCGAGCGCAAACGCTTGGATCGCGAATTGGTGAGCGCCAAGTCTGTGGCGGAAAAAGCCAACCTCGCCAAATCGGATTTCCTTTCCAGCATGAGCCATGAGTTGCGTTCACCGCTCAACGCGATCCTCGGCTTCGCCCAATTGATGGAATCGGGTACGCCGGTGCTGACGCTCGGCCAGAAGGGCAGTATCGACCAGATTCTCCAGGCAGGCTGGTATCTGCTGGAACTGATCAACGAGATACTGGATCTCGCGTTGATCGAGTCCGGCAAACTGTCGCTGTCGATTGAAACCATGTCGTTGCCCGAAGTGTTGCTCGATTGCCAGGCCATGATCGAACCGCAGGCTAAAAAAGGCGGCATCAGCATGATCTTCCCCAAGTTCGATGATATTTATTTTGTCAAGGCCGATCGCACCCGGGTAAAGCAGGTCCTGATCAATCTGCTGTCAAATGCGATCAAATACAACCGAACGGCGGGTAAGGTCGAGGTGACCTGCAGCGAGAATACGGCTGGGCGCATTCGTATCAGCGTGAAGGATACCGGCGAGGGATTATCCCCGGAAAAACTCTCACAACTGTTTCAGCCATTCAATCGTCTGGGACAGGAGGGCAGCGCCGAGGAGGGCACCGGCATCGGCCTGGTAGTGAGCAAGCGCCTGGTCGACTTGATGGGGGGTGAGATCGGCGTGGAAAGCATCGTCGGGGTGGGCAGTGTGTTCTGGATCGAACTGAATTCCTCTGAGTCACTGCAACTTGACTATGATACTGACGAGCCGCTTGAGTTGACTGGGGCACGTGTAAAGCATGGTACGGGGTTGCGCACCCTGCTCTATATAGAGGACAACCGGGCAAACATGCAACTGGTCGAGCAACTCATCGAGCGACGTCCCGATATGCGTTTATTATGTGCGAGAGACGGGATGCGCGGCATCACACTGGCGCGTATCCATCAACCGGAGGTGATCCTGATGGATATCAATCTGCCCGGTATCAGCGGAATCCAGGCGCTGAAAATCCTGCGCAGTGATCCGATAACAGCGCACATCCCGGTGGTTGCCATCAGTGCCAACGCCATGCCATACGATATAAAGAAAGGTTTGGAAGCAGGATTTTGTCACTACCTTACCAAGCCTATCAAGGTCAAAGAATTCATGGACGCACTGGACTTGGCGCTGGAAATTTCGGATACCGGATTGGACGACGAAGTTGCACTGGAAACCTCATGATGGTCAATGCCGACGCAATTCTCGATGCCAGTATCCTGATCGTAGACGATCAGGAAGCGAACGTTCAGTTGCTGGAACAGATGCTGAATGCAGTCGGCTATCGGTGCGTCACTTCGACGATGGATCCGCATGAAGTCTGTGCGTTGCATGGAGAAAACCACTACGACCTGATCCTGCTCGATCTGCTGATGCCCGGCATGGATGGGTTTCAGGTGATGGAAGACCTCAAGAAAATCGACACGGATGGCTACCTGCCGGTCATAGTGATCACCGCCCAACCGGGCCACATATTGCGGGCGCTGAATGCCGGCGCAAAAGACTTCGTCACCAAACCATTCAACCTGGCCGAAGTGAAGATGCGTATCCATAACATGCTGGAGGTGCGGCTGTCGTACAAGCAAATAAAATCTTCCAACACTGTGCTGGAAACCCTGTCGATGCATGACGCGCTGACCGGGCTGCCGAACCGGCGGCTTTTGTTGGACAGACTGTCCCTGTCCATCGCCCATGCCCGCAGGAATAAACTTCCGATGGCAGTGTTGTACCTTGATCTGGACGGGTTCAAGCAGGTCAACGATACGCTGGGTCACGATGCGGGCGACCTTTTGCTGAACCTGGTCTCCGCTCGCCTGCTGGCCGAAGTGCGGCAAGAAGACACGGTGGCGCGCATGGGTGGCGACGAATTCGTGATCTCGTTGGCAGAATTGAGTAATGCCGATGATGTAGCAAGGTTAGCGTCGAAATTGGTAGATGCCGTATCACTACCCTATAGTATCAATGGTCACGCCGTTAATATTACTGCCAGCATCGGGGTTGGGATTTATCCCATCCATGGCGAGGATGTGGATACGCTGTTGAAAAGCGCAGATCTGGCCTTGAATCAGGCCAAGCATGCAGGCAAGAACGTCTATCGCTTTGCGCGCGCGTCGACCCACTGTCGATAACCGGTCGTTGGCGAAAACTTTCCCCGCAGATTTGAACTTTAGTGCATATTTATATTTAGAAAAGTTAATGATGATCACTACAGACGAAATCCTTAACGCCAATATCCTGATCGTGGACGATCAGCAAGCCAATGTGCAGTTGCTGGAGGAAATGTTGAGCGACGAGGGTTATCGGTTTCTTACCACGACGACCGATCCCGAAGAAGTTTGGGCGCTGAACAACAGATACCATTACGACCTGATCCTGCTCGACCTGCTGATGCCCGGCATGGATGGTTTTCAGGTGATGGAAGCCCTCAAGGAAACCAAAACGGACGGCTACCTTCCGGTGTTGGTGATCACCGCACAACCGGATCACAAGCTGCGCGCGCTCGCCGCCGGCGCAAAGGATTTCGTCGCCAAACCGTTCGA
>DIYV01000015.1:3316-3927 GCA_002429165.1 Gallionella sp. UBA6045
CTGGTCGAGGTGAAGACGCGTATCCACAACATGCTGGAAGTGCGGCTGTTGTACAAAAAGCTGGAGAATTACAACAGTGAGCTGGAACAGACGGTGCTGGAGCGGACCGCCGAACTGCGTGACAGCGAAGCGCGCTTTCGCCGCCTGACCGAGCTGACATCGGACTGGTATTGGGAACAGGATGAGAACGGGCATTTCACCAAGATCTCCGGCCCGGTACAAGAAATGCTCGGCATCGGGGCCGACGGTGCGCTGGTCAAACCAAGGGATGATCATGGGGTACACTGGGATGAGGCCCAGCGGGAAATACTCGAGGCCAACCTGGCCGCCAGACGGCCATTCCTGGATTTCGTCTACAGCCGCACCAATCCCAATGGCTCGCGGCAATATCTGATGGTGAGCGGCGAACCGATGTTCGACCCCTCCGGCCGTTTTACCGGCTATCGCGGCATCGGCAAGGATGTGACCGAGGCTATGCTTCCCGACTTCGAACCCACCCAGAAATATTAGATTCCCGATTGTCAAACTGTATCCTGCCTGAAGTTTTCAGAGCAGCATATTATTGTTGATCTACTCAATCATTTTCCGTGCAGCATCCCGGACCGTCCATG
>DIYV01000015.1:4092-8107 GCA_002429165.1 Gallionella sp. UBA6045
GCCACACTGGTGGACATTCTTGGGATAAAACGGTACTTCGCTGAGTTTTACTTGTCACGGAAGGCACATTCCGCCACATCATGGAAAACACCCGCGATTCTGCGGGGTGCAACCTCGAAGCGAGATGTTCTACCGGATCGAGCGCGTGAACGGAAACACTTTGGTAAAGCCGAGAATGTCCGTTATCAACAAGACGACAAAAATCGTGAGCAATACTTCCAGGACACCACCGTCGCCGCCGGCCGGCAACTTGTCCATGTTGCCGGCTATCTTGTGTACCTCTTCGTCAGTCAGGGCAGCCACGCGCGCCCTGGTGGCATTTGCATCAATCCCTTGAGCCTGCATTTCCTTGCGCACATCCTCACGGTCAAGGAAGGTGCTGATACGCTCGCGTTCGGATTGGGACTGAATGGATGGCGCAGCCTGGTCGGTTGCCACCATTACGGCATAGGTCGACTGGAGCGGAACGGAAAGACTCAATACAGCGGCGATCAGCAAGCGGCTGGTCATGCGCATGAAACGTGAATGCATTCTATTCCCTGATTAGATTAATTATCGGACAACCAATGGCAATTTGTTCCACCAGTGTCCGTTTATCCCGAATTGTTCATTAGCCCTTTTTGATTTTTCATCAAAATGCGCAAATCCTGTAGGAGCGCAGCTTGCTGCGCGATTGTTGTAAAGATCAATCGCCCGATGAATCGGGCTCCTACCGCGTAATGATTGGCTTTGTAAACCTAATGGACAACCCGGATTTATATCACAAACAAGTTCACGTAAATCAAGGAGGGTTCGGTACCGGGTCCGGTTCAGCGTGAATAAACCGACCCACCTTTGGACTTTCGGTACAACAGATAGCTGTGCAAGAGCCAACCCAATAGAAACCCGATCAGCAATGTAAAAAATATCAGCAATGCGCTCGACATCGAGGCTCGCCAGGAAAGAAAGCCGATCTCGACCACATTGGAATTTTGCGCGATAAACAGCACCGCCATGGTTGCGAGAATAAGTACCAGCGTCAGCCTCAAGTTCATCTTTCAGGCCCTGTCATGTGAACTGTCAAATTCTTCCGGATTGGCAGATGGCCTGAGATACAACCACTTCATTTGAATTTGGAATGGGCATCTTCTACACCAGCCTTGAGGTCGTCCCAGATTTTGTCGGCGGTTTCCTTGACCTGGTCCCATGCCGCGCCGCTGGCTTTGCCCAGTTCCTTCATTTTTTCCGATGCCGCACGCTGTTTGGCACGCAACTCGTGGAGTTGCTTGGCGCGCTTGATCTTGATGTCAGCGCCCGCATTTTCCACCCTGGCTTCCAGCAGATTTATCTGGGCGTCCCATTCTTTCAGTTGTGCCTCCATCTTTTGCTTATAGGCATCTTTGATTTCCACCTTGCTCTCCTTGATCGCTGGATGACAAATCAACATCATTAATTCGACTTTACGACCAGCCGGTTTTCAACACCGTTCACGCCGGCCACTGAACTTGCCAGCTCTTTGGCCCGGTTGCTGTTCGACTGTGTATCGACCGATCCGCTCAATGTCACCACGCCTTTTACGGTATCGACGCTGATCTGCAGGGTCTTGAGGCCGGGCTCGGCAAAAATGGCCGCTTTGACCTTGGTCGTGATCTCGGTATCATCAATTGCCACACCGGCTTTCGCGCTTTGCTCGCCCATTTTTTCACTGACCTTGTCGGCAGTCTGGTCTATCTTTTTACCTGCGGTCTCTGCCGGTCCCGGCTTGTCGCATGCGGCAAGGCCGGCAACCAACAGCATCGAAACGCCGATCAATTTGATATTCTCAACGATTTTCATTTTGATTCCTCATTAATGGTTCATTGATATCGCCGAAAGACGACGACAGTTACTTGACCTGAAGCCCATCCCTGACCAACGTAACGCCCTTTATGTTACGTGCAAGTTCAGTCGCCGTATTTTCGGCGGCATCAGAACTGACGAAGCCGGTCAGCAACACAACGCCCTTGGAAGTCTCGACCTTGATTTGGGCAGATTTAAGTGTGGCTTCGTTATTGATCGCCTTGATCACTTTGCCGGTGATGACGTCGTCTGCACTGGCCTCCTTGGCTCCATGCATGGACGCCATTGATCCGCATCCGAGCATGGATGCCATTCCCAAGGCAAGGATGAAGGTGGCGACCCGTTTGTAACCTGTAGTAAGTTTCATGTTGATGCTCCTTTGTATAAGGTAAATACTGGTTAATCCTGATCCGGCAGTTGCAATCCTTTTGTACCTTCGCTACGCCTTGACAGGCGCATCGAAGGGCAAACACTTTTCAACTGACGGATTCACGATTAAATTAAATTGCTAACCAATCCCGATGAGACTGCTGACCGCGGTGCATCATTTGGCTGGTCGTGTACCGGTAACGTCGACTTCCACGCGGCGATCAGGCGCCAGACAGGCCTGCAGTTTCTTGGTCGCTATCTTGCCTTTGCATTCATCGGGCTTGGTCAATGGATTTGATTCGCCTGCTCCCCTGGCCGAGATCTTGTCGGCCGGTATTCCTGCAGATACCATCAGGTAGTCCTTGACCGCGTTAGCGCGGCGCTCCGAAAGCTTCATGTTGGAGGCGCTCGAACCGATCCGGTCGGTGTATCCTACTACCGTGATGTCCCGATAGTGAGCACCCTTCAGATTGGCAGCAAACTTATCGAGGGCACGTTTACCGGTAGGCGTGATGGTAGTCTTGCCGAATCCAAAAAGAGGATCTGTGCCGGAATCCACAGAGAAGATCACCTTGGTTACAAAGACGATCTCCGGTGGTGGAGCAGGGGCATGAACAACCACAATCTCGGTTTTCGGCATCATCACTTTTTCGACAGGGGCCGGCTTGCGATGATTGAAGCGATAGACCAGGCCGACCGAATACATGTTGATGTCGCCATTGTTGCCGACGGCATCATCGATCCGGTAGCGTTCCGCCTCGACGCGCATTCCCAGGGACCTGTTGAAATCATATTGAAGTCCCACGCCGGCCTCGTAGTTTCCAGACTTCTGGCTGGGATTCGGATACGCCGGGACGGGAACAACACCCGTGCTGGAAAATTCGTCTTTGGCTTGCGCGTATTGATAGCCCAGCCGGCCAAACACGGACAATTTATCAGCAAGGGGAAACATGCCGACTGCGTCGATATTTATGCCCTGGAGCTTGATATTTCCGGTCAGTGATCCGGCCGGTAACGTGGTCGCCGTATAACCGAACTGCCCCAGATTGAAGTAACCGCCTTCAAGGGCAAAATAATTGTTGAACTGGTAGCCGCCAAAAAGCTTATAGGCAGTGTCATGGTTATCATCGCTCATCGAAACCGAGCCTGGCAGCTGGGCGGTGATCCGCTGATCGTCGATTCTTGATCTTGACTGGCCGACGTTGCCGCCCAGATACCAGTATGCATCGTCCGCCATTGCGGATGGGCTGCTCATTATAGCGCACCCCATCAGGCCGAGTGCCCCGACGGCTTTAGCTGCTTTTTTAATTTTATTCATGTTGTTCATGTTGTTCTCCAAAATAGTTGGGTGCAAGTCATCGAGTGCCGCCGATTACGGGGCAGGAACGTTAACAGTGCTGGGGCTTCCGTTCAAAGCAATCGTGCCTGCAGTGATCGCTCCGGTCAATATTCTGCCGTTGATCATGGCTAAACCTGCAGAAGTAGTATCTCTGCCAGCCACGATGGTTCCATTGAAGGTCGTGCCCGAGCCGATAGTCATATCCGAAGTAGGGACCCAGAATACGTTCTTGGCCTGAGCGCCGTTACGCAGCGTAACATCGGCATTCGAAGTTATCGAAGAACCGGCCTGGAACACCCAGACGGCATTCGCGTCACCCCCTCCGTCGAGAACGATTGGTTTCCCGACATCGACGTTTATCGTGCTGCCAGAACAATAGATGCCCGGGGGAATACCTGTAGGATAAACATATGGCGATGGCGCAGTGCCCAGACCCCCAGTACCCACGACTGTCGTACATGCCAAGCCCTTGGCGTAGTTATACGCGGC
>DIYV01000018.1:0-375 GCA_002429165.1 Gallionella sp. UBA6045
GCCGAGGCTGCCCAGGGTGAGATCGTTGGTCAAGTGCAAGGGCTGGTAGGGCCGAATGGCGCGAAGGCGATCCAGGCATTGCTGGCAGCCGCGCGAGATCCCGCCTCCGGGAGGTTGGCGACACTTGTAGCGAGCGTCCTGCTGCTGATGGGTGCCACCAGCGTCTTTGCTGAATTGAAGGACAGCCTGGATGAACTGTGGGGTATCGAAAAGTCTCGTGAGTCGGCCTTCAGCGTGATCTTGAGAACCCGGCTATTGTCCTTTGGAATGGTGCTTGTTCTGGCTTTCCTGCTGCTCGTCTCGCTCGTCGTCAGCGCTGCACTGACCGTGCTTGAACACCGTGCGGGCGGGGTCTTGGGCAGTTCCGCCGCAGTT
>DIYV01000018.1:651-4210 GCA_002429165.1 Gallionella sp. UBA6045
GCCTTCACGGCGGGGCTGTTCAGCCTGGGAAAATATGTGATCGGTTTGTATCTGGGCAACAGCGGCGTGGCATCGAGCTTTGGTGCTGCCGGATCGCTGATCGCGTTGCTGCTATGGGTGTACTACTCGGCGCAGATTTTCTTTCTGGGGGCGGAATTCACGCGGCATTACGCGCGGCGGTTCGGCAGCCTGCAGCATGAGAGGCTGCGCGTCGAGGAAAAGGACCGCCCCACCGCGCCACCGGAAGCTGAGTGAGCCGCACGGAGCTAAAGGTGTCGGCTTCGCTTATTTACGGGCGAGGATCGTCTTGATGATTACCCGATAGCCATTGAAGATGACGTAACCGCCGTCAATCCTCAGGCTTGTCTTCCGCCGTTTTCCTGACGCCCGACATTTCGACTGCGATGGCTGACGCCTCTTCTGCTGGCATGCCTTCGGTCCTGCGCACGTATTCCAGCTCGCCGGACGCGTCTTTTTTTCTCATTTCAGTATCTACGGCCTGCTCCGTTTCGCCGGGCAGCTCGACGCGCAACTTGTCGATGAGCATCAGGATCGTGGCAGCGACCGGTAGCGCGAGCAGCGCACCGATGATACCGAACAGCGTGGCGCCCGCAATCAGCGAGAAGAGCACCACTGATGACGGCAGCCGCATCGCGCGTCCGTAGACGATGGGGACCAGCACACGGCTTTCGAACTCCTCATAGGCGAGCATCAGCAGGAAAACAACCGTGACGATGACTGCCCCGAACGGGAGCGCGGCCGCAACCGCGGGGGCCATGGTGAGGAAGATGCCTATGTACGGCAGTATGTCGGCCAGGCCGCCGAATACCGCGATCACCATGGCGTTCGGGATACGGCACGCGGTGAGCAGGATGAACATGAACGCAAACATCAGGCCGCAGGTGATCGCCTGGCCGCGGATATAGCCGCCGACGATGGTGTTCAGATTGACCAGGATGCGCGACAGCCGGATATGATGCGTGCGCGGCACTATTGCGAACAGCGCTCCGCGCAGCCGGTCACGGTCCAGCATCATGTACAGCGCGAGAAAGATAGCGCCGAACCCGTAGGCGACGCTTTCCACCACGAGGGTGAAAAAGGTCAACACGGACGCGGCTGAAGATTTGATGAGCGCGTCATAATGCATGTTGCGCATCGTGTCCGCGAGGTCCACCGTGAGGGGGTATCGGGCGAGCCACACCGCCAGCCGCTCGCGCAGCGCCGGCTCCAAGCCGATCAGATCCTTCACCTGGCTTACCAGTTCCGGAATGGTGAGTACGAATAACAGCGTAGCCGACACGAACAGCACGGTGAAGGCGATGGCGATGCCCGCATCCCTGCGCACGCCGCGCTGTTCCAGCCAATCCACCGCCGGGCTGAGCGAGCCGACGATCATCAGCGCGCCCACGAGCACCAAAACGACGGGCAGCAGACGCATGAAAATCCACATGCCGGCGATGACCAGCACCAGGGAAAATATCGTCCAAGGGGCGATTTCGATGCGGATCACGCGTGTTCGACGCGGCTCCACTTCCTGCTCCGGCGCGTTCATTCAGTCCTCAGCGCGTGCTTTGCTGCGGCGTTGATTTGTGCCACCACGTAGCGGGGCGTACCGGCCGGGGAAAAGATGGCGTACCAGGAAACAGGAATGCAGGAATCTTTCAACATTTGTGTCCTCGTTAATTCAGACGGAATGTGTGGATATGGCTTTCGATGCAAAAAATCTGATTGCAGGTAGCAATCTATTTCTGCGTTGTTCATAATTTAACAATAGCAAGCAGTCGAAAATCACTCTGTCTGTTAGCGAACATAGGGTTGGCTGATTTAGGCGGAGGGCCACACGTTTCTTGCGTTGCATCGCCGGCCCAAGCGGCGGCGAGGACTGTCTTGATGATTATCCGGTCACCTCAAGGTTGGTGTAATGGCCATCATCCAGCTTGATTAAGAGTGTGCAGACATTGCTTTGGACGTAGCAGTTATAATATTTCCAATCGCAGTTTCGGTTTGCTTCGTGCGCAGGTTTTGTCGCGAAGTGCTTGCTGATTCAAATTGTATGCGAGTCGCTTGCCTGGTTTGGTGGGACTGGTCTTCTGCGGGATCAAACCCCGAGCACAGGCGTTCGACCACTCGAACGCGTGAAAGGAAATCTTATGAATGCCCCTGACACTTCATCTTTGGAAACCTGGCCGGACCTGCCTCTCGACGCATGGAAAGAGACCTATGCAACGCTGCACATGTGGATGCAGATCGCCGGCAAGATACGGCTCACGCAATGTTCCTGGGTGAATCATTCATGGCATGTCACGCTGTACGTGACTGCGCGAGGACTTACCACCTCGCTTATCCCGCACGGCACCAGAAACTTCCAGATCGACTTCGACTTCGTCGGCCATCGCCTGACCGTGCAGGCTAGCGACGGCGGCACCGCCGGCTTTGCGCTCGAGCCCATGTCAGTGGCGGCCTTCTACCAGCGACTGATGGAGGAGTTGCGGAAGCTTGACCTGGACATCAGCATTTCGCGCAAGCCGAACGAGGTGACCGACCCGATACGTTTCGACCAGGACGAAACTCACCGTGCATACGATAGCGAATACGCCAACCGGTTCTGGCGCATCCTGGTGCAGGCCGACCGCGTGTTTAAAATATTTCGCGCCCGTTTCGCAGGCAAGTGCAGTCCGGTGCATTTCTTCTGGGGTGCTCCGGACCTTGCCGTCACCCGGTTCTCCGGACGCACAGCCCCGGCGCATCCGGGTGGCATTCCGAATCTGCCGGATTGGGTGACGCGAGAGGCCTACTCGCACGAAGTGAGCAGCTGCGGATTCTGGCCGGGCGGGGGGCCGATTCCCTATGCCGCGTTCTATTCCTATGCGTATCCCGAACCGGCCGGATACGCCAATGCATCGATCGGGCCGAGCGGGGCTTTTTATAGCGATGATTATCGTGAATTCATTTTGCCGTACGCCGTTGTCCGGGAATCGAAGTCCCCCGACGACACGCTGCTCGAGTTCCTGCAGTCAAGTTATGAAGCCGCGGCCGATTTGGCGAAGTGGGATCGCCAAGCGCTGGAACGCGATCATGATCCGAAGATGCGTGCGGGCTGAAATGCCACTCATGCCTTGGCTTGCTGTTGCATGCTTCTCTATTTTTAATAATACTGACCTGTGGGTTCGTCTAATAACTGTAAGCCTTGGAGTCGGAATGCAAGCACTGAATGACGCCTACTGGAAGATAGCGAATATCCTCGGTGAGGATACGGAAGCGCTGGAATCGGTTCAGTTGGTCGAAAAGTATCGATGCTTCTTGAAACCCGAGAAGGTGAGGGTCGTACTACTTGCCGAGTCGCACGTATTTACAAGCAGTGATGATCGCAAGATTGTGATTCCGCCAATACCGGAACTGCCGGGCTATCCCACGAAATATGCAAGATTCGTATATTGCCTTGGTTATGGCGAAAGAAGTCTAACGAACAGCCCTCTTCACCCGAAAAAGGACGGCACGCCTCAATTTTGGAAGATTCTCTACAGTTGCCGTAATCCCGTCTCCACAACCTGTCTCTTAT
>DIYV01000092.1:0-1795 GCA_002429165.1 Gallionella sp. UBA6045
CGCGGCGAGTCCGACGAATTCGTCAAGCCCACTGCCATTGTCCAAAACGGCGCGCAAGCAGTATCCATGCAAGATGGCGATGTGGTGATATTCATGAATTTCCGTGCAGATCGCGCCCGCGAAATCACGCGCGCCCTGACTGGCAAATCTTTCAGCGGATTTACCCGCACCTACGTCCCCAAGCTGTCCGGTTTTGTGACACTGAGCCGCTATGGCGAAGATTTTGATTTGCCCTGCGCTTATACCCAAGAGCCGATACACAACGGCTTCGGTGAATATCTTTCCAATCTGGGGTTGAAGCAGTTGCGCATCGCCGAAACTGAAAAGTATGCCCACGTCACCTATTTTTTCAATGGCGGCAGGGAACAGCCCTACCCCGGCGAAGATCGTATTCTGGTGCCGTCCCCCAAAGTCGCCACGTACGACCTCAAGCCGGAAATGAGTGCATTCGAAGTGACTGACAAACTTGAAGCCGCGATCTTGAGCCGGCAATACCAAGCCATTATATGCAACTATGCCAACGGCGACATGGTTGGGCACAGTGGCAATATGGCTGCGGCCACACTGGCTATCGAAGCACTGGATATTTGCATCGGGCGCTGTGTCAAGGCGATGCAATCCATCGGCGGCGAAGTCATCATCACCGCCGATCATGGCAACGCTGAACAAATGCTGGATCGCGTTACGCACCAGGCTCACACCGCGCACACGTTGAATCCAGTGCCATTCCTGTACATCGGACGCAAGGCCAAACTAAACGACGGCGGCTCTTTGCGCGATCTTGCGCCCAGTCTGCTGGCTATAATGGGTTTGCCGATACCTGCGGAAATGACCGGGCACAGTTTGATTCAGATACAGTGACCGTTCATTCGATTCCAGCACCGCGACCCTTAGACCAAAGTCTCGTTCACCCTGATTTCGCTCGTCGTTTGCATAACGCACAGCCTCGATTCCAAGGCAAAAAGTCGCTTGCGCCCAGAACAAAACTCTTGCCTTTACTTTCGCTGGCAATATGTTGTCTAACCCTCGGCAATATGGCCTTTGCGGGCCAACAGGAAGAACTGGAAAATCTGCGCCAGCGTATCGCGGTTGTTCAACAGAACATGGACAAAACCAGCGAGTCAAAGAACGAGGCGGCCGACGCTCTGCGTGAATCAGAACGGGCGATCAGCACCAGCAATCGCAAGCTCGCCGAAATCTCAGCACGGCAACATGCCTCCGAACAAAAAATCCGCAAACTACAGGGACAACTACTCAAATTAAGTACCAGCATGGCTGAGCAACAGACCCTGCTCGGCAAGTTGCTGTATCAGCAATACCTTGGCGGCAATCAGGAATATCTCAAGCTGTTGCTGAACAGTCAGGATCCCAACCAAATTGCTCGCAACTTGCAATACTACCAATATATCGCCCGCAATCACGCAGCCTGGCTGGCCACCCTGCGCAAAAATCTCGCCGCCTTGAATACACTTAGCATATCCACACGCGAACAACGTGATGAACTGGCATCATTACGCACAGAGCAAGCGGCTCAGAAAGCGACTCTGGTTAAGCAACAACACGCCAGGCAACGAGTACTGGGCAAAATCTCTCTGCAACTGCGCCGGCAACGCCGCGAGATTACTCGTATGCAACACGACGAAAGCCGCCTCTCACAACTGGTCAACCAACTGACCAAAATGCTCGCTCAACCGGCATCAAACTCCCTGTTCCGCAATGACAAACTTCCGGATAGTCGCTTCGATGGCCGCCCGTTCGACCAACTAAAGGGCAAGCTGACCTTGCCGGTCAAAGG
>DIYV01000092.1:1864-4909 GCA_002429165.1 Gallionella sp. UBA6045
GGGATTGTTTCTGAGAACTTCCGACGGACAGCCTGTCAAAGCTATTGCCGCCGGTCGTGTGGTGTTTGCCGACTGGCTGCGCGGTTTCGGCAACCTGATTATTATCGATCACGGCGAGGGATACATGAGCCTGTACGGCAATAACGAAACGCTCTACAAACAGGTCGGGGATGTGCTGCGCGGCGGAGATACCATTGCAGCAGCGGGGAATACCGGCGGCAACGAGAATTTCGGTTTATACTTTGAGCTGCGTCATGAGAGCAAACCGCTCGATCCAATGAAGTGGATGGCAACAAAACAACATTGAGGAAAATATGAGACTTTTGCAAAAGGCGGGTTTGGTCGGTTTGGGTTTGATCGCCGGCGTGTCTATCAGCCTGAATTACGCAGCAATAGCGGACAATGAAACACTCGCCACACCTCTGCCCGTAGAGGAATTACGCGCTTTTTCCGAGGTGTTCGGTCGCATCAAAAGCGACTATGTCGAACCGGTTACTGACAAAAAGCTAATCACTGACGCCATCGCCGGCATGCTGAATGGTTTGGATCCTCATTCCGCTTATCTCGATGCGGATGCATTCAAAGAACTGCAAGTTGGCACACATGGCGAATTCGGAGGGCTGGGTATCGAAGTCGGCATGGAGGATGGCGTGGTAAAGGTCATCTCACCGATTGAAGACACCCCGGCTTATCAAGCAGGCATCAAACCCGGTGATTTCATCATCAAGATTGATGACACGCTGATCAAGGGCATGTCGCTGAACGATGCGGTCAAGCGTATGCGCGGCAAGCCGGGCAGCAAGATCGTTTTAACCATTATCCGCAAAAACGAACCCAAGCCATTTGAAATTACTTTGGTGCGCGCCATCATCAAAGTGCAAAGCGTGAAGTCCAGACTGCTCGAGTCCGGTTATGGTTTTGTACGTATCACCCAGTTCCAGGAAATGACCGGCCAGAACCTGGCCACCGCGCTGGAAAAACTGGTCAAAGAAAACAAAGGTCCGCTAAAGGGCTTGGTGCTTGACTTGCGCAATGATCCGGGCGGACTTTTAACCGGAGCGGTCGCCGTTTCATCTGCTTTTCTGCCCAGGGACGCGCTGGTGGTTTACACCGAAGGGCGCACCGAAGACGCCAAAATGCGCCTGACCGCCAACCCGGATAATTATTTGCGCAGTAATAGCGACAAGGACTATCTGAAAACGGTACCTGATTCCATTAAAAGCGTGCCGCTGATCGTGCTGGTAAACGCCGGTACTGCATCCGCATCCGAAATTGTGGCCGGCGCGCTGCAAGATCACAAGCGTGCGGTGATCATGGGTGAACAAACTTTCGGCAAGGGTTCGGTGCAAACCGTTTTGCCATTGGGAAATGGCACAGGTATCAAACTTACCACGGCGCGTTACTACACTCCTGGAGGACGTTCCATACAAGCCAAGGGCATCGAGCCTGACATTCTGGTGGAAGACCCTGCCTCTGTCGGCCGGGATAGCGGTATATTTCGTTTGCGTGAAGCAGATTTAAACAAGCATCTGATCAATGACAGGCCATCGCATAAGAAACTCGACAATACCGGCGATAATACGCTCTCTTTGCCGGATACCAATGAAGACACTTCAAAACTTGCGCCTGCCGAATTCGGCTCCAAAAACGACTACCAACTTAATCAGGCTCTGAATTTGCTTAAAGGAATGCAAATACTGCAGGGAAAATAATTTTATATTTGCGAGTTCAAAATGAGCGATGTCTTTGAACTGGAGAAACAGCGTGAAATTGTGTTCAGTGCGGAGCCCCCCGGACAGATAGTCCGTGCCTACAAGCTTTTGTCGGGTCTGCCCGACTGTAAAGTTGAGTATGGCGATAGCCCGAATTCATTGCGCGTCACTTACAGCTTGCATCACTACACTCTCAATGGCTTGGAAGAGGGACTGACCGAGGAAGGATTCCAGCTCGACCACAGCCCGCTGCACAGTATCGGACGCCAGGTTATTTACTACTGCGAAGATACCGCCTGCCACAATCTGGACATCCCCGTCCAATCAACAAAAAAAACCCAACGCGAAGTATTCGTCAAGGCTTACGACCAAGAGCCACATGGCGATCATGATGACACACCTCCAGAATTGCGCGAATACAAGTAGTAACACTGTAATATTCGAATCTCATTTCATCAGCCCTGTACGGCACTACCAAAACAAAAACGCCCTTCCATTTCTGGAGGGGCGTTTTTATTTATAAGGAATCTGACACCTGTCCTGATAACCAGCGACTTGCCCGCTTGCGGGCTTGGTCGAATGGCTATAACCAATGACTTGCCCAGCGTCTCTTGCTGGGTTAATCAGATGGCTAGTTGTCGATTCTCAATAGGTTGTTCACCCGAGATGAGAGAAGATGAGGGTTCTCAAATCCTTTCAACAACTCACGGAGTCCCGGATGAACAGCCATAAGAATGCCCGTTTAACACGTTTAGGTCGAGCCCATTTGATGCAACAAATTGCCCAAGTCGGTTTAAAAACAGCCGCTCACCAAGCCGGAATCAGCACCCGCCGCGCCCAAGTATGGCATCGCCGCTTTGGCGAGGCTGGCGTAGATGGCTTGTACGACCGCTCTTCCCGTCCGCATGTCAGCCCGCGTATTACCACGCCGGACAAGCGTGAGCGCATCATCGACCTGCGCCGCAACTACCGGCTGCCCTATCCCGAGATCGCCCGCCGCACCGGCGTCTCGACGGCAACGGTGGGGCGCATTTGCATCCATGCCGCCGTGGCCAAGTTGCCTCCGCTTGAAACAACACCGCCCAAGCGCCGCTACGAACGCAAAACTCCCGACGAAATCCTGCACCTGGACACCAAGAAGCTGGCCCGCTTCGAGCGCCCCGGACATCGGGTAACGGGTGACACCAGCCAGCATAGCCGCAGGCCCGGTTACCACGCGCTCCATGTGGCGATTGACGACCATTCCCGCGTGGGATTCAGCCTGATCCTGCCTGACGAGAAGGCTAAAAACGCCATCACCTTCACTCTGGCTGCCTTGCACTACTACCGCGCC
>DIYV01000176.1:0-122 GCA_002429165.1 Gallionella sp. UBA6045
CGGCCATCCAGATGCACGGTGCAAGCGCCGCACTCCGCGATGCCGCAACCATACTTGGTGCCGGTCAGTTGCAGGTGGTCGCGCAGCACCCATAACAAGGGCGTGCCGGGGTCGGCATCGAC
>DIYV01000176.1:392-5335 GCA_002429165.1 Gallionella sp. UBA6045
ATCATGAGCACACCTCCTGGTTGATAGGTTGAGATTGACTAACGGATTGGACAGCATCGGCAGATTCAGCCGGCCGGTTACGCATCGAGATCAGGTGCGCGAGTATGGACACCGCAATCTCCGGCGGCGTGCGGCTGCCGATGTCCAGGCCTACCGGCCCGTGCAGCCGGGCGATTTCCTGATCGGTGAGATCAAACAATGACAGCCGCTCGCGGCGCTTTGCATTGTTGGCCAGCGAGCCCAGCGCGCCGACATAGAACGCCGGAGACTTCAGCGCCTCCAGCAGCGCCATGTCGTCCAGCTTGGGATCATGGGTCAGCGCGATGATCACGGTCGAGTTGTCGGCTTGCAGCGCCAGCACCGCATCGTCCGGCATCTCGCTCATCAGTGTCGTGTACGGCACGTCCCAGGTTGCGCGCATCTCCGCGCGCGGATCGCAGACGAATACTTCGTAGTCCAGTGCCTGCGCCATGCGCGCGAGATAAGAGGAAGTCTGTCCGGCGCCGATGATCAGCATGCGCCAGCGCGGGCCGTGCACGGTCGTCAGTGTTGCGTCGTCAAAGGAAATAGTTTCGTTGCGGCCGGCATTGTCCAGTTCGACCTGCAATGAATTTAAATTCAGCGTGCGCCTGACCAGCCGATGTGCCTGGACCAGTTGCAGCACCTGCTCCAACCAATCCCTGTTTTGTATCGGCTCCCGGCTTTGCATAGGCTCAACGACCACGCGTATCACACCTCCGCACGGCAACCTGAATCGTTTGGCTTCTTCCTTGGTGACACCGAAGGTCAGCACCTCGCAGCGATCGTTCGGCAACTGGCCGCGCTGCGCGCGCTGCACCAGGTCATCCTCGATGCAGCCGCCCGACACCGAGCCCACCGCCAGACCGTCGCCGCGCAACGCGAGCATCGCGCCCGGCGGACGCGGGCTGGAACCAAAGGTATCCACCACCGTCACCAGCCACAGCGGAAGTTTCCCCGCTTGCCATTCCCGCAGGGTTTTCAGTACAGAAAGATCGACGCTATCCATACATGCCTCCTTGTGCCGGCGGACATTGTCCCAGAGATTTGCTCAGGTTTCCACCGGCTGTAACAATCTCCCTCTTCCGCACAGCCTACCCATTATTACTCAGCAGTCAGTTAATTAGGCTACACGTACCCATTGTTTTATCAATCGGGATAGATCGCCGGAATGAAACGCCGTTGTGGGAGCCCGATTTATCGGGCGATTCGAAAGTTGGCTATCGCCCGATAAATCGGGCTCCCACGCACGGAAGACTAGCCCTGCTGCCGGAATGATCTGTCCAGATTTGTTACAAGAGCGTTTCGGAATACAATAATATGAGCGTGTCTTTGTAGCTTTGATTACTGACTGCTGTGTAATTACATACTTAGCGATACCCGAAAAATTCCGAAAACTTTTCCCGATATCACGTATCAAACTCAGGTCGCAAATTAAAAAGGAGGACACCGTCATGCTGGACATCAACAAAGCCACCACTTCCCCCAACGATCCCGAAGGCCACATGTTCGGCCTGGAGCATTGGTCGCCACTGTTCGCAAAGCGCCAGGCAGAAGCCGAAGGGATCTTTCTCGACGACGAACATTGGGCAATCATCAATTACCTGCGCGATCGCTACCGCGAGCACGGTGACGCAAAAAACGCGCGCGAGATCCTGAACGAGCTGGAAGAGAAATTCACCGATGGACGCGGGCGCGGCGTGCTGTACCAGCTGTTCCCCGGCGGTCCGGTAAGCCAGGCCAGCCGCATCGCGGGCTTGCCGCTGCCGCCCCATTCCAGTGACCCGTCCTTCGGCAGCGTGGAATAGGAAGACAATTAACGGATAGTGCTTAACCGGGCGCTGTCGCTTTTTTCTTGATCGGCTTGGCCGACTTCTTTTTGACCGGCCGTTTTTTTGCCGGCTTCTTGTCGACTGCTGCAAACTTCTTCGCAGCTGCAAGCTCGGCTGCCGCCTTGGCCGCCTGCTCGGCCGCGATCCTGGCCTCGATCCGTTTGGTCACGATCTCGCCGCTGGCCGCCGCAAAGTTCAGCGCGATGCTGGGCGCGGCCCACTGTCCGCTGACCCTGACCGGTACGGTCACACCCCTCAGTTCGTAAAGCTCGCCGGCGCTGCGCCGCTTCAGCGCCGAACTGACCGTCGCGGCGAGCCTGTAATCGATGCGGCCGGTATCGGGCGAATAATCGCCATTGCCCGCGAGCCGGAACAGCGGCGAGCGCATGTCGAAGCTGTTGCCGCGGGCGCTGCCGTCCGCGATGTTGAACACCGCATCCAGGTTCGAAAAATCGGTGCTCTCGCTGAGCCGGGTTTCATGCACGCGCGGCGCATTGGTGGTGCCCAGATCGTCGTTGCCGCTGACCAGCGCGGTGCGCAGGTCGATGCCTTCCATCGAACCGCGCGACAGCGCGAGCGACACGGTGCCGTTCAGAGACTTGCGCAGCGCGGCGATGCTGCCGCCTTCCGCGCTGAGGTCCGTGGCCAGGTTACCCCTTCCCTCCAGCTTGCCGGCGTTCGCGGTATTCGCGAGCAGCGCCTTCATCTGGAATCCGCTCAGGCTCTGCTTGAGCGCGAATTGCGGTTTGCCCTGTGCGGTCGCGCTGATGCTGCCGCTCAGCGTGCCACCGTACATCCTCGCGGTCAGCGGCGATATCGTCAGCGCGGACTGCTCGATCTTGATATTCGCCGCCACACTGGATGCGCGAAACTTTGCGGTGCTGATCTCGCCGGCATGCAGCGTGCCGTGCAGTTCGGTGGCCTTGATGAAGCCCAGGTCGACCAGCGTCGCATCGGTCTGGTAGCGTTTGGTCCAGTCGGCCGAGATATAGCGTTCCAGCGGCAGGCGGTCGACCGCCACATCAAACGTGTACGCGGGTTCCTTGAAATCCTGCATCGCGAACTTGCCGGTGATCGTGCTGTCGTCGATATTCGCCTTGAAAACGAGGTTCGCATTACCCTCGGCAAGATCGGCCTGCAGGCTGCCGGTTGCGCTCGCGGCGAGCCCGGCCGCCAGCATCGGATCGGTGGCCGACAGGTTCAGCGCGATCGATTTGAACTGCAGCCTGGTCGCGGATGTATAGTCGAGACTGGCCTGGCTGGTGAGCTTGCCCTGCAGCGTGCGCCCGTCGCCCTTGAACGCGACATCGGCCTTGACTTGCGCTGTGCTTAAAACGCTGCTGGCGGAAGCGAATGCCGGAAGTCGCACCGCCGTCGTCCACTTCTCGTCAAACTGCGACACCGTCGCATCGAGCGCGAGATCGCTGCCGCTCAGCACGCCCTTCGCGGATTGCAGCTTGGGCAGATTAATCTTCGCGTCGATGCTGCGCTGCCCGTAATTGCCGGTTGCCGAAATGAAGAGGTTCTCGGCCTGCAGCGATTGCTGCGCGGGATAGATGTTCAGGCCTCCCTTGAAGATCAGATTGATATTGCTGAACCCGCCCGCCGTGCCGCCCAGCGTGCCCCCGATGTCGGCGAACTCGTAACGCCCCGCCTTGCGGTCGTAGAAGAAACGGCTGTTCAATTCGACCACCGAATCGCTGTGCGCCACTTCCGAACTGAGACGAAAGGTCGCCTTAAGGTTGCCCGGCACGGAATCAGCGAGCCTGCCGGTTTCGATCTGCACATCCTGCAACGCGACCCGCTGCCATTTCATCTCGTCCTGCCAATTGACGGAAGAATGGGTCACACGGATACCGTCGATATCGAACGTAAACGGTGCCAGTTTTTCATCGCGTATCTGCAGGTCGTCGTAATTGGTCGTGCCATCCTTGTAGCGTGTCAGGTTGACGCGCGCACCGTCGATCTCGACATGATCGAACACCAGTTGTTTTTTCAACAACGGCAGCCAGGCGATATAAAGCCGGGCATCGTTGACCGAAGCGAATTCGCGCGCGCTATTGCGCTGGCTCAGCAGCATCTTCCCGGTGTCCAGGCCCAGCTTGGGGAAGAATGTCACCTTGATATCGCCCTGCAACACCAGCTCGCGCTGGGTGTGATCCTTGACGTACTGGACGATCTGCGACTTGAAATTGTTCACATTGAACGAGAGTATGAACACGACGATGACGACCGGAACGATCATCAAAACGATCAGCACCCCGGCTAACGCGTAGCGGTAATGCTCCTTGGCAAGAGACTCGGCAAAGGGCAACCTGAACAGCCCCAAAGCCGAGATCAGCATGCCGATGACGCCGTACAACCCGAGCAGCCCGTACTTGAAAGATTTCAATCGTCGTTCCTTGCGGATTTACCTGAAAAGATGCGGTGCGGATTGTAACCTTGCGCGGGAACTTCGAGGGGAAGCAGCGGATAAGCGGATAGAACGGCAGATAAGCGGAAAAAGGATGGATTGCAGCGGCTGGGCGTCCTGTGAAAGGAAGCCAGTTTGAAGCGCTCAACCCGCCCGTTCGACCAGCCCCGCATCGTCGCGCAAACCCACGCGGTTCAACTCTCGCGGACCGGCCATGCCTGCATCGATGCCGGGTCATGCGGACAGATCAACGGCAGCAGCCTGTCGGCGTCATGAAGTTGCGGGGAAAGCCATGTGGACCATTGATTCATGTCCAGGATCACCGGCATGCGATCATGGATAGTTGCATCAATTCATTCGCCGCGGTGGTAATGATGCAGCAACTGGTGACGTCCCCTTCACCTTTCACTTCCCCAGCGCCGCGCCAGGTCTCCCACAGCCCTGCAAACTCCATCGGCTCGCCGGACTTGAGGCTGATATACCAAGGCTGCTTCACACCCTGTGCTGCTTTCCATTCATAGAAACCCGTTGCGGGGATGATGCAACGGCGCTGCCTGAACGCAGACCGGAACGAAGGCTTTTCCGCGACCGTCTCGCCGCGCGCATTGGCGAGCTTGTTGCCGATGGAAGACTCCTTGGCCCAGGACGGGATCAGTCCCTGAGGTCTCCCCTCAAAGTTG
>DIYV01000126.1:0-209 GCA_002429165.1 Gallionella sp. UBA6045
GCCACGCCGACGATAGGCTTGTCGAAATCCTTGTCGCTGAATCCCACCGCACGCAACATCGCGCGATTGGGCGAACGCTGCACGCCTTGGGTGACGATCTTGCTTCTGAGGTTGTCAGACATGATGGTCGCTCTTTAAAATTGCTTATAAAAAAAGGGGCTCGCGCCCCTTTTTGCGGCTTATTTAAAATCAGGCTGCCTGTTCGGTTG
>DIYV01000126.1:462-15126 GCA_002429165.1 Gallionella sp. UBA6045
ACCAGTTCATTCATCGCTTGCGCACGACCTTCCAGCACCGCGTCGGCGATAGCACGAGCATACAGACGAATCGCCTGGGTGGAATCGTCGTTGCCGGGAATGATGTAATCCACGCCCAGCGGCGAATTGTTGGTATCCACGATGCCGATCACCGGAATACCCAGCTTCCGGGCTTCGACGATGGCGCCCTTCTGGTAACCCACGTCGATCACGAACAGCGCTGCAGGCAGACCTTTCATGTCCTTGATGCCGCCCAGGCTGCGGTCCAGCTTTTCCAATTCGCGCTTCATCATCAGCGCTTCTTTCTTGGAGATTTTTTCATTCCCGCCGTCGGCAGTGATCTGTTCCAGTTCGCGCAGACGCTTGATGGATTCCTGCACGGTCTTGTAGTTGGTCAGCATGCCGCCCAACCAGCGATGATTCACGAACGGCGAATCCGCGCGCACTGCTTCTTCCTGCAGAATATCGCGAGCCTGACGTTTGGTCGCAACGAACAGGATGGTGCCCTTCTTCGCGGACAGCTTGCGCACGAAATTCTCCGCCTCGGCGAACATCGTGACGGTCTTTTCCAGATTGATGATGTGAATTTTGTTGCGATGACCGAAGATGAACGGTGCCATCTTGGGATTCCAAAAACGTGTCTGGTGCCCGAAATGCACACCCGCTTCCAACATTTGACGCATAGTTACAGCCATGATTGCTCCAATCGTAAGGGTTATTGTCTACCGCTCGCTAGCCTGACTCTTTTGAGCACCCCAACTTGTGCGAACGGGAAATTTGCCCGGGATGACCCTTAAATAAAGGGGACTATCCCGAAGCGGCGCGTATTCTATCACTATTGCGGTATGACACTCAACCTAAATTCCGGTGTGAAATTGACTGTTTACCCGCGAATCGAATCCGGATGTCCCAAAACGGGCATGCCGGGTGAAACCAATCCTGGGTCCGGTTTAGCGCTGAATCCAAAAGTGCGATCATTTGGACAGCTCCAATGACTTGCGCTGGCGTTCATAATCTTCGTAACTGTCCCGCCTCCCGCAGTCCATGGCCGGACTCTTCAGGCATTCCTGCTCCCGGACATTCTGCAGCGTTTCATAGGCGGTTCGTTTGGCCGTATCGGAACTGCACCCGGCAGTCAGCACAACGATTACCAGACACAGTACGCCTGCAATTCTACCGGCGGATTCAACTCTGAAGTGCAACTTTTGTAAGCGAATTTAGGTGGCGGGCTGCGTTAACATCGGAGCCACTTAAACGACCAAGTAAAAGGAACACAGATGAAGCACTACACGCAGCTCGACCACGAGCAACGATACCAGATTTCCGGGTTACATAAAGCGGGTTGGAACCAAACACAAATCGCAGACGAGATTGGCGTGCACAAATCCACGATTTCACGAGAGTTCAGGCGAAACAAAGGACAGCGCGGCAGGCGGCCGAAGCAGGCGCAATCGATGCGTGATGAGCGCAAGCAAGCCTGCATTAACGGCAAACAATTCTCATCGAATGAATGGGCCGAAGTTGAGAGGCTGACCCGCGAAGACCTCAGTCCGGAACAGGTCGCCAATCGACTTGATCTTGAAGGATGCCTGCAGATCAGCTCCGAAATCATTTACCTTCACATCTATGCGGATAAACGGAATGGCGGTGATCTGCACCAACATCTACGGAACCAGAAGCCGCGTCGCAAGCGTTATGCCAGCGGACAAGAACGGCGCGGCACCATTCGCAACCGTGTCAGCATTGATGATCGTCCGGACATCGTTGCTCAAAAGATACGTATGGGTGACTGGGAAGGAGATACTGTCATCGGCAAGAACCACAAAGGCGGGTTGGTCACGCTGGCGGAACGGGTGTCTCGCTATGTATTGGCAGGGCATATACGCAGCAAGCATGCCGCTGGCGTCACGGCGGTGACAACGCGCTTGTTGAGTCCCCACAAGGACAACTGTCACACCATCACATTCGACAACGGCAAAGAATTTGCGGAACATGAACTCATGGCGGCGACACTGAATGCAGACATCTACTTCGCCCATCCCTACCGTTCCTGGGAGCGGGGGCTGAATGAGAACAGCAATGGTCTATTGCGGCAGTATTTCCCAAAGGGCATGGAATTGACTGACATCACCGAAGAGCAAGTACAACTGGCGGTAGAACGACTCAACCACCGGCCACGGAAAGTGCTTGGATTTAAAACACCTCACGAGGTATTCTTCGGGGTGGCAGTTCTCTACACCAAGCAACCACTAGCGGTTGCACTTCGAACTTGAATCCGCGACCCATAAAGATATCCCTTCTTCATTTTACGAACGGTACCTAAAAATTCAGAGTTCGCCCAAATGCAAGGCGCGTAAAAAATTTGCGAGCATCCGCTACGCGGATTGCCTGCTTAGCCCAATTCACAGCGCCGCATATGGGATGATATGTAAGCAAGAAATTTTTTGAGCAACACTGCATAACCAGCCACTTGGTTGCCGTTGTTTGGCAACTTAGTGGAATGGCTAGTAGTTTTATCAGTTGGGATGAAATCTGGATTTTTGAACTATTCGCGCAAAATCACCAGTGGCGGCAACATAGTCAACCGCCGCGTCCCCAGCCACCCTGCCAGCATCACCACGCTCATTCCGCCCAGTCCGCCGGTCAGCCAGATGGCGATGCCGGTCTGATATGGAATATCCAGAACGAAACGCGCCAGCACCCAACCCAGCAACATCGCGCCGAACGCCGCGAACAGGCCGCTCAACAATCCCAGCACGGCAAACTCGCTCAGGTGCAAGCGCCGCAGATAGCGACTGTCCGCACCCAGCGTGCGCAGGATCGCGGCTTCATGAATGCGCTCATCCTGCGTCGCGAGCAAAGCCGCATACAGCACCGCCACCCCGCTCAGCAGCGTGAACAGGAACACCGCACTCATGGTTTGCGAGATCTGGTCCATGATGTGGCGCACCTGCTCTATCATTGCCTCGACATCGATCAGCAGCAGATTGGGGAAGGTTTTGATCAGCGCATTCATGGCCTGCGCCCTGTCCGCCGGCAGAAAAAAACTGGTGATATAGCTGGCCGGAAAATCATCCAGCATGCCGGGCGCGGCGACCACGAAAAAATTGACCTGCATCGAATCCCATTCCACCTTGCGCAGGTTCACCACTTTGGCGCTGAATTTATTCCCCGCCACGTCGTAGGTCAGCGTGTCACCCGTGTGTATACCCAGCGTCTTGGCGATGCCCTCCTCTACCGACAACACGGATGTTTCGCCATGTTGGAACCAATTCCCCTCAACCAGTTCATTACCTTCAGGCACATGATCCAGCCAGGACAGGTTGGTCTCGCGCTCCGCTAGCCCGCGTGCGCGAGGATCGGGGTAATCATCACCGCTGACCGGGCGCTGGTTGATCGCGACCAGCCGTCCGCGCACCATCGGGAATAATTCCGGCGGCGGCAATTTCTGCCGCGCGAAAAAATCCAGCACCGCCGGGCGTTGGTCGGGCTGGATGTTGACGATAAATCGGTTGGGCGCATCCGGCGGCAAACGCGAGCGCCAGCTGTCCATCAGCTCGGCGCGCACGAAGGTCAGCAGGAGCAAGGCCATCCCGCCCAGGCTGAGCGCGACGATCTGTACCGCGTTGCTGCGTCCGTGCCGCGCCAGATTCGCAAACGCATGGCGCGCACCCATCGGCAGGGAAGGCAGGGCGCGCACGATCAGCCAAGCCAGCAAACCGAACAACAACAAACCCGCCGCCAATCCTCCCAGCACCGTCAGGCCCAGCTTGAGCGAACCGGCCTGCCACAGAAACAGGATACACAGCACTGCGCCGCCGGAGGCGTACAACAAACCGGTGCCCGCTTCCGGTGCGCCGAGTTCGCGGCGGATCACCCGCAACGGCGGCACGCTTTTCAATTGCCACAGCGGCAGGAAAGCGAAGCCCAGCAACAATGCCATACCGCTCGCGGCAGCTTGCCACACCGGCGTCCAGCCGGGATGCGGCAATGCGGCATCGCGCATCGAAGCGATGGATTCCACCAGTGCGGCCTGCGACAGATAACCGAGCAGCTCGCCCAGCAGTACCGCACATACGCCGAGCAGCAGGAACTGGTACAGAAAGATGCGCAGCACCTGCGCCTGGTCCGCGCCGAGACAGCGCATCATCGCGCAGGCATCCAGGTGGCGCGAGATGAAATGCCGCGATGCCAGCGCCAGCGCGACGCCCGCCAGCATCACGGCGGTGAGCGAAGCCAGACCGAGAAAATGTTCGGCGCGGTCCAGCGCGCTGCGAATCTCCGGGCGCGCATCGCGCACGTCCTCCATCTTTTCTCCCAGCGTCAACCGGCTTTGCAGCCATGTGCGAAGATTAGCGACCTGCTTCGCATCGCCTGCCACCATCAAACGGTAACCGATACGACTGCCTTCCTGCACCAGCCCGCTGGCGGGCAAATCTTCCGAATTCAGAATCACGCGCGGCGCAAAGCTGGCAAACCCGACCGACTGGTCCACAAAACGCACCACCCGCGCCGCCACCTTCAAATGCAGCGCACCGATGCCCACCTCGTCGCCCAGTTGCAACCCCAGCCGCTGCATCAGGCGCTCATCCGCCCACAACGTGCCGCGCGCGGGAATGGAGCTGTTTTCGTTCCGGATCACATGCTGCGTGCCATCATCGATGATGATCTTCCCGCGCAAGGGATATCCCTGCTCCACCGACATGATGTCTGCCAACAGGTTCTCATTCTTGCCCGATACCATGCTGGGAAAAGCATCCGACTCCAACACGCGCAGCCCGCGCTGCAACGCAGCATCGCGATACTCTTTCGGCAATGGCCGCGTCGAGGAAATGCGCAAGTCCGCGCCAATCAGACTGGTCGCCTCCTGTTGCAGCGCCAGCCGTACCCGGTCGGCGAACAGCCCGACCGTGGCGATACTGGCCACGGCCAACACCAGCGCGATCAGCAGCACGCGCCATTCCCCGGCGCGCCAGTCGCGGCGGAGTAAGTTGAGGGAGAGTCGGAATAAATTCATTACATCACCCGCCCATCCGCCAGATGCAACTGCCTGTTGCAGCGCCGCGCCAGCGCTTCGTCGTGGGTGACGAGTATCAGCGTGGTGCCCTGCGCGCGGTTCAGTTCCAGCATCAGTTCGATGATCTGGCTGCCGGTGGCGGCGTCGAGGTTGCCGGTGGGTTCGTCGGCGAACAATATCTTCGGCCGGACGACGAAGGCGCGCGCGATCGCGACGCGTTGCTGCTCGCCGCCTGAGAGGTGTTTGGGAAGATGATGCGCGCGCTGCGACAGTCCGACGCGATTCAGCGCTTCAGAGGCGCGCTCGCGCGCATCGGCAGCGCCGTGCAGTTCCAGCGGAAGCATCACGTTTTCCAGCGCGGTCAGCGCCGGCAGCAACTGGAACGACTGGAACACGAAACCCGCAAGTTTTCCGCGCAGCCGCGCGCGGCCGTCTTCGTCGAAAGCAAAGATATCCGTGCCGTCGAGATACACCGTGCCGCTGCTGGGCGCATCCAGCCCGGCCAGCAGGCCGAGCAGTGTGGATTTGCCCGATCCGGACGCACCGAGAATTGCCAGGCTGTCGCCCGCTTCGACCGTGAAACTTGCTTCGTGCAAAATGGTCAACGGTTGATCGCCGCTTTGCACTTGCTTGGTGAGCCCTTCTGCCTGCACAATCGCCGCCATGAAAACTTTGCCCTCAAAAATTTTATTATTGGTCTTTGCATTGTGGCTGCCATTCAGCGCGCATGCCGCGAAAAACATACTGGTGTTCGGCGACAGTCTATCAGCGGGCTATGGCCTCGCGATAGACAAAAGTTGGGTCTATTTGTTGCAGCAGGAATTGCAGCGCACCCAGTCCGGCTTCAGCGTCGTGAACGCCAGCATCAGCGGCGAGACCACCACCGGCGGGCGTGAACGCATCGCCGGGGCATTGAAGCAGTTTCGCCCGGCTGTTGTAGTCGTGGAGTTCGGCGCAAACGACGGATTGCGCGGCGCGCCAATCAGGAGTATCGAAGCCAACTTGAGCGACATCATCGAAAAGTCGCGAAAGACAGGGGCCGGGGTGCTGCTGGTGGGCATGAAGCTGCCGCCGAATTACGGCGAATCCTATATCACACAATTTGCAAACGTATATCCGCGCCTCGCGGAAAAACATCGCGTCAGGCTGCTGCCATTCCTGCTGGAAGGCGTCCCACCGGAACAATTCCAGGCCGATAATTTACACCCCACCGCAGCCGCACAAGCGCAGATCATGCATCGTGTACTGCACTCACTCAAGCCACTTTTGAATTAACTCATGACCAATCAACTCGCTCTAGAAACCAGCCCTTACCTGCAACAACACGCCGACAACCCGGTCAACTGGTATGCCTGGAATGCCGCCTCGCTGCAATTGGCCCGCGAACAGGACAAGCCCATCCTGCTGTCGATCGGCTATTCGGCCTGCCACTGGTGCCATGTCATGGCGCACGAATCGTTCGAGGACAAGGAAGTCGCCGCGGTGATGAACGCGCATTTCATCAACATCAAGGTGGACCGCGAAGAGCGCCCCGACCTCGACCAGATCTACCAGACCGCGCATCATCTGCTGACGCAGCGCAACGGCGGCTGGCCGCTGACGATGTTCCTCAGCCCGGACGGTACGCCGTTCTTCGGCGGAACCTATTTTCCGAAGCAGGCGCGCTACAACCTGCCGGCTTTTCCCGATCTGTTGAAACGGGTCTCGCAGGTATACGCGGAGAACCGCGCGGAACTTGCCGAACAGGGGCACCAATTGATTGCCGCACTTGCCCAGACCGTGCCCCAATTGAGCCGTGCCGGGATATCGCTGCAGGACAAGCCGCTCGCATTGGCAGTGCAGCAGAATATGGAACATTTCGACAGCGTAAATGGCGGCTTCGGCAGCGCGCCGAAATTCCTGCATCCGGCAGAACTCGATCTGCTGCTGCGCCGCGGCCATGTGACCGGCGACGAGCAGGCGCGGCACGCGGTGCATTTCACGCTGCAGCAGATGGCGCATGGCGGTCTGTATGACCAGCTCGGCGGCGGCTTCTGCCGCTACAGCGTGGACGAACGCTGGGACATCCCGCATTTCGAGAAGATGCTGTACGACAACGGCCTGCTGCTGGCCCTGTATTGCGACGCGTGGCAAGACAGCTCCGATCCGTTGTTCGCGTTCGTCGTCGAGCAGACCGCCGCATGGGTGATGCGCGAGATGCAATCCCCGGACGGGGGCTACTACTCCTCGCTGGATGCCGACTCTGAACATGAGGAAGGCAAGTTCTACGTGTGGCAGCGCAACGATGCGCGCGCGCTGCTGAGCGCGGAGGAATACGCGGTCGTCCAGCCTTACTACGGCCTGGACAGCACGCCGAACTTCGAAAACCATGCATGGAACCTGCGCGTCAGCGCATCGCTGGAACAAATCGCCAGGCATTTGGATATCACCCAGGAACGAGCCGGCGCGCTGCTGGATGGCGCCCGGAAAAAATTATTTGCGGCACGCGAACAGCGCATCCGCCCGGGGCGCGATGAAAAGATCCTCGGTGCATGGAACGGCCTGATGATCGCCGGCATGGCGCGTGCCGCGCGGGTGTTCGATCGTCCCGACTGGCTGCATTCGGCGCAACAGGCGACGGATTTCGTGCGCGAGACCCTGTGGCACGATGGCAAATTATTGGCGACATACAAGGACGGCAAGGCTCACCTCAACGCCTATCTGGACGATCATGCGTTTTTGCTGAATGCCTTGCTGGAATTGCTGCGGGCAGAATACCGCGGCGCAGACCTGGCCTTTGCCGTGCAACTCGGCGATGCACTTTTGGCGCGTTTCGAGGACAAGCAGAACGGCGGGTTCTTCTTCACCAGCCACGACCACGAAGCATTGATACAGCGCAACAAGATCGGGCCTGACAATGCCACCCCGTCCGGCAACGGCATCGCCGCGCAGGTATTGTTGCGCCTGTCATTGGTCACGGGAGAAATAAAGTATGCGGAATCCGCCGAACGCTGCCTGAAACTGTTCTTTCCGGCACTGCAACAATCCGCCGCTTACCACAGCAGCCTGTGCACCGCACTCGCGGAATATTTGCAGCCTCCCGCCTTGCTGGTGTTGCGCGGAACTGCCGGCGAGGCAGACACGTGGCAAAACGCGTTGCGTACACGTTACCTGCCGGACATGATGACGATAACGCCGGCTGATGATGTTGCGGATTTGCCCGACGCGCTCGCCAAACCGCGCGGCGATAAAACCACTGCCTGGCTATGCCACGGCACGCAATGCCTGCCGCCGATTACCGATCTTGGCGAGTTGCTTGCTGCCTTGGGGATCCAGGCAGTTCCTTAGTGTAGTGTCACCCCGGTCTGCTCCGAAAAACCAAGCGCGCTCATCACGCCCACGCCGAAACGTTTTGCAAGACGGTCGGCAAAGTTTTCCCTGACGGTGTAGTCCACGATATCGCTGGCCTTGATCACGTCGCGCGCCACCGACTGCACGGTGCCGTAACCGTCAGCCAATCCCATTTCCACGCCCCGCTGCCCGTTCCACACCAGCCCGCTGAACGTGTCGGGAGTTACCTTCAGGCGTTTGCCGCGACCCTTCCTGACCACATCGATGAACTGCTGGTGAATTTCCTCGACCATCTGTGAGGCGTATGCCTTTTGTGAGGGATTGAGCGGAGAGAATGGATCGAGAAAACCCTTGTTGGCTCCTGCCGTGATCAACCGGCGTTCAACGCCTAACTTCGCCATGGTTCCGGTGAAACCAAAGCCGTCCATCAGCACACCGATGGAGCCGATCAGGCTGGCCTTGTCCACGAAGATCTTGTCCGCGGCCACCGCCACGTAATAGCCTCCGGAAGCGCAGATGTCGTCGACCACCACATACAGCGGAATCTGCGGATACTGCGCACGCAACCGGAGTATCTCGTCATTGATCTGTCCCGCCTGCACCGGACTGCCGCCGGGACTGTTGATGCGCAGGATCACACCCTTGGTATTCTTGTCCTTGAACGCGTCCTGCAGACTGGGAATGATATTGTCTGCACTCGCGGAGCTGTCCGATGCAATCACGCCCTGCAGATCCACCAGCGCGGTATGTTTTCCCGTGCTCAGCGCACCATCGCTTTTGCCTATCCAGCCCATCGAAATGAACAGCAGGATGAACATGAATGCCAGCGTCGCCGTCTTGAAAAATATCCCCCAGTGCCGGGCGCGGCGCTGTTCCTGCAGGGACGATAACGCCAGCTTTTCCAGCACACCGCGTTCCCAGTTGTTGTTTTGATCCGACATCGCAATTCCTTTATAAATTTGTTAAGCGTTAAGCTTGAACCAGGCTCTTAATTCGGCAAAATCCCCCAGCAGCGCAAGCGGGTTCAATTCCTGCAACTGTTCCGGCGGATGCGCACCGTGTCCCATCGCCACCGCGTCCACCCCGGCATTTTGCGCCATCTGCACATCGTGGGTGGTATCGCCCACCATCAGGGTGCGCCCGGCACTGACACCCAGTTCATCCATCAGTTCAAACAGCATCGCCGGATCCGGTTTGGAAAAGGTCTGGTCCGCGGTGCGCGTCGCGTGAAAATAGCTATTCATCGCGGTGGCTTCCAGAGCCCTGTCCAGCCCCGCGCGGCTCTTGCCGGTCGCCACGCCCAGTTGATAACCAGCATCGTGCAGCTCCGCTATCGTTTCCCGCGCGCCCGCGAACAGCGGGATTTCCCTGTCCTGCGCCAGAAAATGATGGCGATAGCGTTCCACCAGATCCGGGCGCATCGCGTCAGGCATGTCGGGCACGGCATAGCGCAGCGCCTGGTCCAGACCCAGGCCGATCACATGGCGGGCGGTTTCATCGTCGGGAATATTCAAACCCAGGTCGCGGCACGCGGCCTGTATCGAACCCGCGATCACCGCGGTTGAGTCCATCACCGTGCCGTCCCAGTCGAACACGATCAAATCGTAGCGTTTACTCATCACATCACTGAAAAAAAAGAAGGCGCGGATATTACCACCTTCCAGCTAGCCTCCCAACCTGTGACACAATACGGGCATGCAAAAACAGACTAAACAAAACTGGCTGTTGTACTGCCGCCCCGGCTTCGAGCAGGATTGCGCGCAGGAATCGCTGCGCCAGGCGAAACAACAAAGGCCCATCATCGCCGTAGAGCAACCTGTCATCATCCCCGACAGCGGCTATGTCGTCGTCGCGCTAAACGGGCAGGCATTGAATTACCGCGAACTGATCTTTGCACGCCAGTTGATCCGCCTGCATCACAGCATTGCAACACTGCCGGAACGCGACCGCCTGACACCGATACTGGATGCCATTGCTGCGCTGCCCGGCACATTCGGCACGCTGTGGCTGGAAGTTCCGGACACCAACGAGGGCAAGTTGCTGGCCACCTTTACGCGCCGTTTCCAGCCTTTGCTGGAGACGGCATTGCGCGAACAGGGACGCCTGCAGGACGATCCGCGCTCAACCCGTCTGCATGTTTTCTTCCCCGACAAGAATTCAGTCCTGATCGGCAGCAGCGACCCGCACAACAGCGCCGAAGCGATCATGGGCATCGTTCGCCAATCCATGCCCGCCGAGGCGCCGAGCCGTTCCACGATGAAACTGGCCGAGGCGATCGAAGTGTTCATGGATCGCAGCGAGCAGACACGCTTGTTGCGCCAGGGCATGCAGGCGGTGGATCTGGGCGCGGCGCCCGGCGGCTGGACCTGGCAACTGGTCAAACGCGGCATCCGCGTCACCGCGGTGGACAACGGTCCGATGAAGGGTGTGCTGGCGACTCATCCGCTGGTGCAGCATCTCAGGCAGGATGGTTTCAAGTACGCGCCGCACAAGGCAGTGGACTGGCTGGTGTGCGACATGGTGGAAAAACCTTCCCGGGTCGCCACGCTGGTCGGTGCATGGTTTGCGGCAGGCTGGTGCAAACACGCGATCTTCAATCTGAAACTGCCGATGAAACAGCGCTTACCCGCACTCGACAGCGCATTGGGAGGCATCCGTAAGCAGCTGGAGGAAGAAGGTATCAATTTCCGCATGATGGCGAAGCAGCTTTACCACGACCGGGAGGAAGTGACGGTGTTCTTGACGAAGACCAAGGGGTAAGGCCACTACGTTATTATGAACGACAAGCTTTTTGAATATCAGGGAACCTGACCGTTAGAGTGCGTCAGCGTTCTTTTTGGCTCCGCGATTCTGGACAGGAAAACCCGTGATGCCCAGCAAATATTTCTCGCCAAGCAACTTGCTCTCCTTGTGCAGGAATTCAAGAAAGGTCTGGGCAACCACAGACAGCTGCTTATCCTTCTGATGGGCCAGGTACCAGTGTCGACGGATCGGAAAACCAACCACATCAAGTATTGCCAATGCATCACTACTGTGTTCCAGCGCCAGGGTATGCGCAGACAGCACGGCAAGGCCCAGTCCGCCAGCAACTGCCTGCTTGATTGCCTCGTTGCTGCCCAACTCCATCCTGACCTTTAGCTTCAGCCCTCTTTCATTGAAAAACTGCTCGGTTGCGATTCGGGTGCCTGATCCCAGCTCGCGCATCAGGAACGGTTCTTCCTCCAAGCGTTTCGGCGGAATCTTTTTTTGGCCAACCAGGGGATGGTTTCGTGCAGCCAGCACCACCAGCGGATTCTCCAGGAAAGACTCGAATTCCACATCCATGTGTTCAGGCGGTTGGCCGAGCACGTACAGATCATCCATGTTGTCGGACATGCGCTGCAACACCCGCTCGCGATTGGTCACCTTGAGCGAGACATCGATGCCGGGATAGCGCTGGCAGAATAGCCCCAGCAGGCGCGGCACAAAATATTTGGCGGTGGTAATAACGGCCAGACGCAGCTTGCCCGCCTTCACCCCCTTCATATCCGACACCAGCATCTCGAAACGGTCCAACCCGTCGAAAATATCACGGCAGACCTTGAGTAGTTCGCGCCCAGTATCGGTCAAGTATATTTTTTTGCCGACCTGCTCCAGCAACGGCTGGCCGACGATGTCGGTCAACTGTTTGAGCTGGATCGATACCGTCGGCTGGGTGGTGTACAGCTCCTCGGCGGCGCGGGTAAAGCTGAGATTGCGCGCTACAGCCTCGAACACCTTCAGCTGGCGCAGTGTTGCATTTTTCATCATGACTTTTATCTAAAACACCATTGACTATAGTCTATCGTTAGCATCGAAATTTACAATTATTATTTATGATAAAGCATGTTTAAGATGCTTGCCGTAACACCACACAATTAACTTACGAGGAAATCGACATGAGTGAAGAGCTGAAAGGGAAGGAGCGCTATAAGTCCGGCGTCATTCCGTACAAGAAAATGGGTTACTGGGATCCAGATTACCAGATTAAAGAGACCGACGTGCTGGCCATGTTCCGCATGACCCCGCAAGCGGGCGTGGAAGCGGATGAGTGCGCGGCGGCTGTTGCCGGTGAATCTTCGACTGCGACCTGGACTGTGGTATGGACTGACCGTTTGACCGCCTGCGAAATGTATCGCGCCAAGGCATATCGCGTTGACCCAGTGCCTAACACCGGCCCCGGCACCAAGACCGAACAACAGTACTTTGCTTACATCGCTTACGACATTGACTTGTTTGAAGGCAACTCGATTGCCAACCTGACCGCCTCCATTATCGGCAACGTGTTTGGTATGAAGGCAGTTAAGGCATTGCGCTTGGAAGACATGCGTATTCCGGTGGCTTACCTCAAGACTTTCCAAGGCCCGGCAACTGGCGTGGTTGTCGAGCGCGAGCGTATGGACAAGTTTGGCCGTCCACTGCTGGGTGCCACCACTAAGCCGAAGTTGGGTCTGTCTGGCCGTAACTATGGTCGCGTGGTTTACGAAGCGCTCAAGGGTGGTTTGGATTTCATGAAAGACGACGAGAACATCAATTCGCAGTCCTTCATGCACTGGCGTGATCGTTTTCTGTATTGCATGGATGCGGTAAACAAAGCCTCTGCTGCCACCGGCGAAGTTAAAGGTCACTACATGAACGTGACTGCGGGCACCGTGGAAGAAATGATCGAGCGTGCTGAATTCGCTAAATCGCTTGGTTCGATCATTATCATGATAGACCTGGTGATCGGCTACAGTGCGATTCAGACCATGGCGATCTGGGCGCGCAAGAACGACATGATTCTGCACTTGCACCGCGCCGGTAACTCGACTTACTCGCGTCAGAAAAATCACGGAATGAGCTTTCGCGTGATTTGCAAGTGGATGCGTATGGCAGGTGTGGACCACATTCACGCCGGTACTGTGGTTGGCAAACTGGAAGGTGACCCACTGATGATTCGTGGTTACTACGACACGCTGCTCGACACCCACACTCCGATTCAGCTCGAAAAAGGTATCTTCTTTGAACAGGATTGGGCATCGCTCAACAAGTGTATGCCAGTTGCTTCCGGTGGAATTCATGCCGGACAAATGCACCAGTTGCTGACTTATCTGGGCGACGACGTGGTATTGCAATTCGGCGGCGGAACGATTGGACACCCTGATGGCATCCAAGCCGGTGCTGTGGCGAACCGTACTGCCCTGGAAGTCATGATCCAGGCGCGTAACGAAGGCCGTGACATCTGGAACGAAGGCCCGAAGATTCTGCAAGATGCAGCCAAATGGTGCAGCCCGCTCAAAGCCGGTCTTGATACGTGGAAAGATATTTCGTTTAACTACGAATCCACCGACAGCCCTGACTTTGTGGCATCCACCACGGCCAGCGTTTAATACATATTAAGGAGAAACGACTATGATGACCAATTCTGGAAACATCGTCACGCAAGGGCAGTTTTCTTTTCTTCCTCCGCTGACCGATGCGCAAATCACCGCGCAAGTAAAATATGCACTGAGCAAAGGCTGGGCGCTCGGCATTGAATACACTGACGATCCGCACCCACGCAATACCTATTGGGAAATGTTTGGCAACCCGATGTTTGACCTGAAAGATCCCGCCGGAATTTTGATGGAGATCAATAACTGCCGTAAGACATTCCCCAATCACTACATCCGTGTGACCGCATTCAGCGCGATACGCGGGGTTGAGAGTGTGTGCATGTCCTATATCGTCAATCGTCCCAAGAAAGAGCCCGGCTTTGGCCTGGTGCGTCAGGAAACGGATGGCCGCACAATGCGCTACAGCATCCATTCTTACGCTACGGATAAGCCTGAGGGCGAGCGGTATTGAGTTGTATTAAAACTGTGTAGGAGTGCAATTTATTGCGCGATTGTCGGGAAAATCATCACCCGATGAATCGGGCTCCTACAAAACCATAGTGGAAATGGCGGGCGTAATAAAGGCCCGCCATTTTTTCCCAATCATTAAAGGGAGCTTTCCATGAGCGAAACAGATCCACCGAATGCCATATTGGCGGACGACGCACCAGTCAATCTGGAAGCTGAATTTGAAGCCTCTAACGTAAAAGATGTGCTCGACAAGTTGGACCGCGAGTTGATCGGCTTAAAGCCGGTTAAAACCCGCATCCGCGAAATCGCGGCGTTGTTGTTGGTGGATCGGCTGCGCAAACAATTTGCGCTGTCTTCCGAAACCCCCACCCTGCATATGAACTTTACCGGCAACCCCGGTACCGGTAAGACTACTGTGGCCATGCGTATGGCCGAAATTTTGCATCGACTGGGCTATGTGCGCGAAGGCCATCT
>DIYV01000160.1 GCA_002429165.1 Gallionella sp. UBA6045
TCGAGCAGTATCAGGTCGGGAGGATTGGCGAATGCATATTCAAGCGCATGGGTGGAATCGCTGAACATCTTCAAAGAATAATCTTTGGATAATATCGATTCCATTATCATCAGATTTTCAGGGGCATCATCTACAACCAATATCCTGGGATGATTTTTAGTCTCTTCCATTCTGTTCTCCTGAATTACGATCACACATGCCCATCAAGTTACACCGTGACCAAGCTGAATATGCGGAATTAATTTGCGAGTAGCGTGTCATATAACCCGTCGGTCAGGATATAACACCATTTTGGATAACGCAATCCGGTTGTAACATCACTTCATTCTAATCGATTTCATTTCTTCGTGACCGTGCTTGATGAGGATAATATCCGGCAAATCCACTAGAATATCCATTATTGGGCTGGCAAACTTTCAAAATTGTTCTTAATGGACGGGAAATGATTTTTCTCTTCAGCAGAGGTGCACCATGGTTATCGGAAATTACTTCATTGCACTACTCGGCTTTTTTGTCTGCGTTGCCAATGCACAAGCAGCCGCGACTGATCAGCCCCAGGTCACATTTGGCGGATTCGGTTCGCTGGGCGTCAGCCACTGCACCATGGGTTCGGGGGATTATGTTGTGGACGGTGGCATTCCCAAAGGTCCGGGCCTGAGCGATAATTTGTCGACAGTAAACGACAGCCGGATTGCCGGACATATGGCAGCCCAAATGTCGCCGGCAGTTTCGGTCGTGATGCAAATTGATGCGGAATATCACAGCGGGAACAGTTACGAGCCGGAGGTCGAGTTTGCCAATGTGAAATATGTTCTCACTCCCGATGTCTACACCCGGGTCGGGCGCATTGCATTGCCGACCTTTCTGGAATCCGAGAACCGGGATGTCGGCTATACCTATGCATGGATCCATCCACCAGTCGAGGTTTACCGCCAGGAACAAATCACACATAACGATGGTGTTGATGTCAATTACCGTTTGCAAACTGGCGCGGTGGGGCATTCCATCAAGGCCATCTACGGCAGGACCACGATAGCAACGAATGATCCGCCGGCGCTCACCACCTTGTCGTCAAAACACCTGTGGGGAATTTTCGATACGGCCGAATTCGGCCCGACCACCATCCACGCCGGCTACCAGGAACGCGATACCAATTCCGGATATATACTGACCGGCCTGGCCGGAACATGGGTGAAGGAAAGTGATCTGTCGTTCGGTGCGCAATATGACCCGGGCGACTGGTTCGCGATATCCGAGTGGATACAGCGCAAATCAACCTACAAGAACAACGCGATGTATGTCAGTGCCGGTTACCGCGTGAAAAAATTCACTCCCTATCTGACCTACGCGCTAAGCAGCCAGGGTTCTTTCCTTTCGGGTTTCCCCCCTCCATCGCCGGACGGCATTCGGCTGGCAAACAGGGCGCAGAGTACGGCCAGCCTGGGTGTACGCTGGGATTTCAGGCGAGATACCGATTTAAAAATTCAACTCGATCAGGTAAAACTCAGCGACAACTCAAATGGCTTCCTGGCAAACGTGCCGGCCAACGTCAGCCTGTATGGATCGAAGTTTTATGTGGTTTCTGCAGTAGTTGATTTCATATTCTAGGCGCGATGGTTAATTTGAAACTACCGGAAATCATCCGCAATTACCTGGCACTTCCCCTGCTTCTGGCAATGGTTGCCACGGGCGCGCATGCAGAGGTGGTAGTCATCGTATCTGCCAATAACCACGTAACCAGCCTGACGGCTGAACAGACCGCAAGAATTTTCCTCGGCAAAACCACCAGCTTTCCGGATGGCGGCCAAGCCTTGCCTATCGACCAGATTGAAGGCAACGCGATCAGGGATGAGTTTTACACCAAGGTAGTACACAAGAGTGCTACGCAACTCTCCGCATACTGGGCAAAAGTCATATTCACCGGCGATGGCCGGCCACCGGTAGAACTGGAAAGCAACGTGGCTGTCAGAAGGGCCGTCGCGAAAGACAGGAATACCATCGGCTATATCGATAAACGATATGCAAACAGGAGTGTCAGGGTCATTCTGGAACCCTAACAATATGACTGAACTGACAAAAAAATTATCCGGTTTTTCCCTGCACTGGAAACTGTTGCTGGTGCCGGTGATCGCGACGCTGAGTTTTGCCGCCTATCTGGCCTACTCTTCCCAGGTGATGTCGGAAGGTGATGATGTCCTCAAGGAACTGCGCGATATCGATTACCCGATACTCGATGAGGCCGAGAAAAACCTGAACGCATACATGAGCGTCGTGGATGCGCTAAACACGGCAGCAGCTACCGGTGAGGCGGATTTTCTGGATATCGCCAGTGGCAAGTCGTCTGAAATACAGAGCCGTTATCAAACATTGAAAAAGCTGGATACCGCGCACAACAGCCAGCTTGCAAAGCTGGAATTCGACTTCAATACCTACTATGACCTGGCGCTGAATGTAGCCCGACGGATGACGACAAAAAGGGATATGCCCAGCGCGCAGCAGATATTGAAGATGAGGACTTTGCGTGATGACTATTTGTCCGAGGCAAATGCATACAAGACCAATACCGAACGGGAGTACCACAGGGATGTGGCCGGCGCGATAGAAAGATCAGAACACGCGCAGAAGTGGGGTGCGGGAATCGGTTCATTCATGCTGCTGGTCATTGCGGCGCTGACCTTGTGGGTTACACGCGGTATTTTGGCATTGGAAAGACATGTGGCAGAGCGGAACAAGATGCTGGTTTCAGTCAACAATGAACTCGAACATGAAATCCATAAGCTGAGAGCAGCCGAGGAAGCCAAGAGGCAAGCGGAAGTGGCCAAGAGTGAAGCAGAAACAGCCAACCAGATCAAGGATGAATTCCTGGCAAATATGAGCCATGAAATCCGCACCCCGATGAACGCAATCATTGGTTTGAGCCATCTTTGTCTGCAGACCGCGATGTCGGCAAAACAGCAGGATTACCTGAAGAAGATCAACGGTTCGGCAAAATCGCTGCTGAGGATACTGAATGACATTCTCGATGTGTCGAAAATCGAGGCGGGGAAAATGGAGATTGAAAAAACCACATTCGAACTGGAAGATGTGATGGGCAATGTGGCCACCATCCTGGGTAACCGGGCCCACGAGAAAAAACTTGAATTCCTGTTGCAAACCACACCGGACGTACCCCAGTTGCTGATCGGCGACCCGCTGCGGCTCAGCCAGGTGCTGATCAATCTGGCCGGCAATGCGGTCAAATTCACCGATCACGGCGAGGTGATCGTTCGTGTCGCCCGGGCGCGCGAGACGAACGATGAGGTTGTGCTGCGTTTCAGCGTGATCGACACGGGAATCGGCATGACGCAGCAGGAGATCGACAAATTGTTTCAGCCGTTTACCCAGGCTGATTCCAGCACCACCCGCAAATTTGGCGGAACCGGCCTGGGCCTGACGATCAGCAAGCGCCTTGTCGAAATGATGGGTGGCAGGATATGGGTCGAAAGCAACCCCGGGTTCGGATCGAGGTTCATTTTTGTCGCACGCTTTAAAAAACCGGCAAAGCAATTGAATCAGAGTCTGACAGCAATAGACGACTTGCGGGGGCTGCGAGTGCTGGCTGTGGATCAAAGCGAGAACAGCCTGCAAATCCTGAAGGGCTACCTGGAATCATTCGCTCTCGATGTAAAGATAGCCGACAACAGCCGGGATGCCCTGAACCTGGTAAGGAGGGCGAATGAAGAAAAGAAACCTTTTGGTCTGGTCGTCATAAATTGCAAGCTCCCGGAGATGGATGGCATAGAATTGGCACGGCAACTGCAAGAAATCACGTTTCTAAGTTTCAGGCCCAAAGTTTTGATGATCACTTCCAGCGACCAGGATGAATTGATGCTGCAGATGGATAGCCAGACAGTAGATGGCATATTGGCAAAGCCATTTCAGCAAAGTAAATTGCTTGATGCTGTCAGCAAGGTTTCCGGCCGGAGTGTTTTGTCATCAGGCAGGTTCAAAATAATCAGTCAACAGTTGAATCCGGAACTCATTTCTCACATACACGGTTCACGCCTGCTGCTGGTGGAGGACAACGAAATAAACCGGCAGGTTGCACAGGAGATGCTTGAAGGATTCGGCCTCGATGTAACGACCGCAGAGAACGGAGAGGAAGCCATCGCACTGTTGGAAGCAGAAGAATTCGATGGCGTACTGATGGATATGCAGATGCCGGTGATGGATGGTGTCACTGCCACCAGAATAATACGGAAAAACCCGAAATTTTCCGGATTGCCTATCATCGCCCTGACTGCCAATGTGATGGTCAGCGAACAAAATGAATTTCTGGAGGCCGGAATTACCGATTACATAGCCAAACCGATCGATCCGGACCGTATGGTGACAACACTCGCAAAATGGGTGCGTCCGACAAGGACCCGGGTGAGCACCCCGGTCGGGCAAACGGTGCAGGAATCCGGATCCGAACCGCTCCCGGATTTGCCGGGTGTCAACGTGGCAGAAAGTGTTCGCCGGATGGGAGGAAACACAGCCCTTTATTGCGCGCTGCTCGACAAATTCCGGGTTAAGGAGCGCAACATAGTCACCACTATCAGGGAAACGCTGGCGGCAGACGACCAGAAAACTGCAGAAAGGCTGGCGCACACTCTGAGAGGAATCGCGGGCACGCTCGGCGCGAAAAGTCTTCAGGACCTGGCTGCATCGTTGGAAAACTGCATTCATAAAGCTGAACTCGGTGAAGTCGATTCATTGCTTGCACGGATAGACCAGGAGCTTGCCACATTTATCGCCGGCATTGATCGGGCGCTTGAGGCACGCCAGGTTTGAGTTTCCCGCAGACTGATCCATTCATTTCAACCATAACCTGTAAAAATCTTATGCTCGACATGTTTGGAGTATTTCAACACAAGCCGAAGGACAGTCGTGAGGAATGGCATAGGGCAGAAACAGATATTGGTGCACAGCTGGAATGTTTCCAACCGGTCCAACATGGCGTTTGGCAACTTGGGTGATTTTATAATTGGACAGGCAGATATGGATCGTTGCCTTTGTCAGTCGATTTGATTAGTGCGCAAAATTAAGGAGGAAAAATGGAACAGTCTGCTGTACGGCCAACGATTTTGGTGGTGGATGATGCCCCCGAAATTCTGATGATAGTGGAGTCGGTTTTGGAGAAACATTATTCGTTGAAACTGTTCGACGATTCGGAAAAAGCGCTGGACTATGCATTTGCAACTCCTCCCGATCTGATACTGCTCGATATCATGATGCCCAATATCGACGGTCTGGAAGCCTGTCGTCGCCTGAAAGCCAATCCGAAACTTGCGGATGTTCCGGTCATCTTCATCTCTGCAAAAAATGAAGACGAATACGAAGAGTATGGATTCTCGGTTGGCGCATCAGACTTTATACACAAACCCATTAATGCGCCGATATTGCTTGCACGCGTCAATACCCATCTCAAGATCAAGCTGGTGATGGATTATCTCAGGAATGAAAATGAACGTTTGCAGGACAGCAAAAAGCCGTCATCTTCCGAACTGGTAAAAGTGCTCAAGGTGCTTTGGGACAATCCGTTCATCAAATTCTGACGGTTACCCTGGTCTGTCAACAGGGTGGTGTGACGTGCGGCGTCAAAACCAGATTTCCGGATAGCGTCTCGATGCCGGAATGTTGTTGACCAGCAATGCCACCACCAGCAGGATCAGCGGGCCTGCAGTGGCGGGCATCAGCACATACCAGAATCCCAGACTGTGAACCTTTGCAGAACCGATCACCGCGATCAGCGCCGTGGCACCGCCGGGCGGGTGCAGTGTCCGGGTGGCATGCATCAGGGCAATCGCGGTCGATACGGCCACGGCTTCCGCGAGCCAGGGATACTGGTGGAGCAGCTTCCAGCAGGTAACACCGACGATCGCGGAGAGAATATGTCCGCCCATCAGGTTGCGCGGCTGGGCCAACGGACTGCGCACCGCGCCATAGACCAGTACCGCGCTGGCACCCAACGAACCCAGCATCAGAGTCAGGTCGGTGCCTTCGAAAAAGAAATGGTTCAACCATGCAACCGCCGCAATGCCCAGGAATGCACCGATCCAGGACCACATGATTTCGGTGCCGCTGACCCGCGGCGGACTGCCGCGTGTGGTTCCGCGCATCTTGTGAAAATATTCGGGGATTTTCAAAGCAGGTTTTCCAGGTGATAGGCGCCTAAGAAATCCTTGCGCAACAGCAAGCCGAGCAGTCGGCCATCGCTATCCACGACAGGCAAGCTGCGACCGTCATGTTGGTGGAAAGCAGCGATAGTTTCCGCGAATCCGGCATCCTTGCCCACCGTTATGGCGGGGGTGGTCATCGCCTTGCTCACCGGCGTCTCATGGCAACGGTGCTTGAGTTCGAACGCCTCGTCCAGCATGCTCAGCAGCAATTGCAGAAAGGTATCGACATTAAGACGTCGGAGAAAATCGTTTTCGGTGAGTATCCCTATCACACAGCCGCCCGCATCCACTACAGGAAGCGCCTTGTAGCCTGATCTGACCAGCGCTTGCGCCGCTTCGTCGAGAAACATGTCGGGACGCAGCGGTTCAATCCCGACCCGCATCAGGCTTCCCGCGCTGAAATTGCCGAACAGGCGGCCTACCGCATGGCGATGTGCCAGGTGGTAGATGGTGCGAAAGTCTTCGGTCGAGATGTCGATGTAGCCGGGAATGTGCTGCATCGCATCGATGATATCCCCATCCGTCAGTTCCATCTCCGGGACTTCATTATCGACAGAATCCGTGTCGGTATTTTTGTTCGGCGTGTCTTGCATGGCGGAAAAATTAACCATAAAAATGTATGATGAATACATATATTAACGGATTAGAGCATTGGTGCACAACCTGGATTGATCGTGCCTCGCGATTCCGGCACGGCAATCCATGTAGTCCGGCACCAGCCGGTTGTGGGAACATCAATCCCGATTACTTCCTTGCCGCGCTGCCGGTTTTACCCTCCCTGTGCTCCAGTCCCAGGGTGGCGAGCGTTCTTTCGCGCACGGCATGCAGCAAGGCCTCGTTCTCGTCCAGCGATTCACCGTAGGAGGGGATCATCTGTTTCAGTTTGCGCTGCCAGTCGGCGCTTTTTACCCGCGACTTGAAGCATCGCTCGATCACTTCTATCATCGCCTGCACCGAAGTCGACGCACCCGGAGATGCGCCCAGCAGTGATGCGAGTGTGCCGTCCTTCGCGGTAACGATCTCGGTGCCGAATTCCAGCCTGCCGCCATTGGTGTCGCAGCCTTTGATGATCTGCACGCGCAGTCCGGCCGAAGCCAGTTCCCAATCTTTTTCTTTTGCATCGGCATAGAACTCCTGCAAACTGGCCACGCGGTTCTTGTGCGATCTGAACGCCTCGGAAACCAGATAACGGGTCAATTCAAGGTTGTCCCGTGCCACCGAGAGCATGGACTTGAGGTTGTTCGATTTGATCGAGGTAAACAGATCCAGCACCGAGCCTCCTTTCAGAAATTTGGTGGTGATGCTGGCGAACGGCCCGAACAGCAAACCCGGTTGTCCGTCGATGATGCGCGCGTCCAGATGCGGCACCGACATCGGTGGTGCACCCGTCGGCGCCTTGCCGTAAACCTTGCTGGTATGGCGCTTCACCACGTCCGGATTTTTGCAGATCAGCCATTGCCCGCTCACCGGGAATCCGCCATAACCCCGGCCTTCGGGAATGCCTGATTTCTGCAGCAGCGGCAGCGCCCCGCCGCCCGCGCCGAGAAATACGAAACCGGCGTCGATGGTCTTGCTGTGGCCGGTATGGTTATCTTTGACCCGCACATGCCAGCGGCCATCCTGGTATTGTTTCAGGCCGGTGATGGTGTGGCCAAGTCGGAGATCAAAGGTGGGATGACTGGTCATCGCCTTGACCAGCTTGCGTGTCAAAACCCCGAAATCGACATCAGTTCCGTGCTTGACCTGCGTGCCTGCAACAGCCTGCTTCGGGTTGCGATGCTCCATCACCAGCGGCATCCAATGACGCAATACCGCGTGATCTTCGCTGTACTCCATTTCCTCGAACAAATGATGGCTGCGCAAGGCTTCATAGCGTTTGCGCAGAAAAGCCACATTTTGCTCGCCCCAGACAAAACTCTGGTGATAGATCGGATTGATGAATTTTTCGGGTGCGGGCAACTCGCCATTCTCGACCAGATAGGACCAGAATTGCAGCGACACTTCATACGCCGCATTGATGGCAAGCGCACGTTCGATCTCGACGCTTCCGTCCGGTCGTTGCGGGGTGTAATTCAGCTCGCAATATCCGGCATGACCCGTACCCGCATTATTCAGTCCGTGCGAACTTTCGTGGGCCACCTTGCTCAGACGCTCGACCATCATGATCTTCAATGAAGGGTCCAGTTGAGCCAATAATTTTCCCAGCGTGGCGCTCATCACACCCGCACCCACCAGCAATACATCCACTTTCTTAAGCGACATGACAGACCATTTCCCGATTAATACTGCAAACTGTTAAATATAACCCATCGGCATTTCCAAAAATTCTTATTTGTCATTCCGGCCTTTCGGCAGGCATGTTCCACTCATATACAGACAATATTGCGGGCAAGAAATCCCGGTGACCCGGCGCTGGCTCGCTGCGCTTTCTGTCGCGATCGGCTAGTTCCTGCCGGCAACCAGGTGAGTCACTTTTGGAGGTTCGCTGCCGAGATGGAATTTTCGCGTCTGTTCGATGACATTGCGGTCTGCGACAGTTACCCGTCCATGCTGGCGCAAGTGCTCGAACCAGGATTCGACCATGAAACATTCCACAATGCGATCCGGTTGATCGATATCGTTGAACAGCTCCCACATGAACGCGCCATCGCGTCGCCGTATCCTGCGCATTTGCTGGTGCATGATTCTGGAGAATTCAGCGGCGGTTGCCGGATCGATGCGATATTCCACCGTCACCATGACCGGCCCGCGGTCAGCTTCAGGATCATCGGCCAGCATCGGTGCCGGCCAGGAGAGCGATGGCGAGAGATCGGTTTCGTCATGCCGCCCCACCCGGTATTTCCAGGTTGCGGCAATGCCGAGCAATGCCCCGACGGCTGCCGCAGTCAGCGCGTAGGGGATGCCGATCCACGACGCGATCTGTCCCCAGATTGCGCTGCCTGCCGCCATGCCGCCCATGAACACGACCCAGAACAGCGCCAGGCCGCGTGCCCGCACCCAACCCGGCAGGGCTGTCTGCGCGGCCGTCATCAATGACGACACCACGCTGATCCAGGCTACACCGGTAAACAGCATCGCCGCTCCGGCCGCATACACACTCCCGCTATGGGCAAGCGCCAGCATGGCGGTCGCATAAAGCACTGTGCCACCGGCCACGATGCCGTCCCGCGATACACGGGTGCGTATCCGCGGCAGCAGCAACGCGCCGGCAATCGCGCCCATACCCAGGCAGGCCAGGAACAACCCGTAGGTGCCGGGACCGCTTTTCAATTCCAGTCTGACAACCAGCGGCAGCAACGCCCAGGAGGCGCTTGCAAATACAAAAAAGGCGGCTCCCCGGGTCAGCACCGCACGCAGTTCCGGAGAATGACGCGCGTAGCGCAACCCGGCGCGTATCGCCCCGACGACGCGTTCGGCGGGCAATTCGCTTGCTACCGGCGTGCTCTGCCAGCTCTTCAGCGCTGCAATGACGGCAAGAAATGAAAGGGCATTCAGGATAAACACCACCCCGGGCCCGGCGGCGGCAACGATGAACCCGGCAAGCGCAGGCCCGACCGAGCGGGATACGTTCATCGCGATGGTGTTCAAGCCGATGGCGGACTGGAGTTCGGAGCGCTGCACCAGTTCCGGTATGATCGCGCCCCATGCCGGCATCATCATGGCGGTGCCGATGCCGAGAGCGAAAGTAAGGATCAGCAGGATGGGGGCAGTCGTCACGCCGGCAAGCGTCAGCACGCCCAGCGTCGCGGCAGCCGCCATCATCCATATCTGCGAGGCGATCAGGTAGCGCCGCCGGTCGACGATATCGGCCAGCGCCCCGGCAGGCAACGCCAGCAGAAATACCGGGGCAGAGGTGGCGGCCTGCACCAGCGCCACCATCAGGGGGCTGGGCGCGAGCGTGGTCATCAGCCAGCCTGCGCCGACCTCGTGCATCCAGGTACCGATATTCGACACGATCGAGGCGATCCACAGCATGCGGAACACTTTGTGCTGCAGTGGTGCCCAGGGAGACGGGGATGAATCTTTGACGGGAATGCTGCTCATGATAGTTATCGTTATTTGCCGCATCGCAGCGGTTAGTCCTGCATGTAACTTATTTGTAAATTGAATTATCCACTACAGTCCGCAGTTACAACAATGCCGGCGCGTATCGGTCCGATGTTGCCCGCCAGTCCCGGTAATCCGGCACCCGCGCCGTAGCACGGGGTGCCGGGTAACAATACCGGGATGATGCTCGTCAACCAAACGATCCCATGGGACCCGGATAGCTCACTTCCTCAAGCTTGCCGGTGTCCACATCGTAGATGAATCCGCGCACCGTGACCGCGTCCGGCCCGCTGGTCGGGATCCAGGGATGGTTCAGGATAGCAGACATCCCGCGCCGCACGTCCCACTCGAGGCGTTCTGTTTGCTTGGCGTTGCGCGCGCCGTCGAGCGGTTCGAGCGGGCCACGGAAAGCGTGAAACGCAGACGGCATAGCCGCGGACTTCTTGCAACTCGTGAACTTGCGCGACGTGGCCTGGCCGAGCAGTTTCTCTGCAGCCGGGTCGCCCTCCAGACCGGCCTTGAGCAAGTCATCCGTGAAAGCGAGCATGCCGCAGCGGGTATGGTGGATCAGGATGATCTCATTGGTATTGAGCAGATGATGCGAGATGATCAGGCAGCGGATCGTGTCGTCGTTCACCACCCCCCCGGCGTTGCGGATGACGTGCGCATCCCCGGTCTGCAGGCCGAGCAGATCCTCCACGTCGAGTCGCGCGTCCATACAGGCCACCACCGCCACATGCTTGGCCGGGTTGATCGGTTGTTTTCCCGGGTAAGCAGCCTTGTGTAACGCCTTCCCGCTCGCATACTGCTTGTTATTTTCCAGATACTGATCAGTGTTCTTGTTTGCCATGATTCCTCCTAAACTAAAAATTAATTGCGGAGTTCTGATTATGGAGCCGGCAATGACTTTCATTGCCGCGTTTCTTGCCGCCCGCTCTGCCAGGGCGACAAGCAAAAAATGCTACTCTTCAATTGAAAATTCTGCAAAATCATTCCATCCTTCAGAATAAACCCGGGTGTCGATTTATGGATGGAAATTCTGGTTCAATACGTGCTATTCACATTTGGCGAGCATTCTCCCCGGTTCGCCGGATGTCTTATGAAGGTTTGCCTGGCGATATGCGAAACAATTTAATTCTGCATTGATTATTATCTGCTGATATTCTCCTGTTTCGTTTTTGGACATACGAATTGCTGAGAATTATTATTCAAGTCGTCGGGCGTTATGCCCTAATTTTGAAGGTGCGAAGGACCGATATGCGTAATTCCATTCGATTGTATCTGATCGCCATCGTCCAAATCTCGCTGTTATGTTCTTGTGTCATAACGCCACCGTCTCCTTCTCCTACTGATCGTTCCGGCAGCATCCCAAAAAAAATCGCAGAACCCGGGCAGGTAAGCGGCGATACCAGTCACAAGGTAACCGCAGACCAGGAATTCGACGAATCTTTTGGGATTAATCCGATCGAAAGCATTGAAAAGGATGGTTTGCTGATCAGTTACGGTTTGCTGGCTATTCCCAGCAAGAAAGGTTTCCAGTTGCGGCTCTCCCTGGTTTTCAGAAACCTCCAGGACCGAGCCATGATAGTCAGGCCGAAAGTGTTGCTGCTGGATGCATCGAACAAGAAGGTCAGTGCCTACACCAAAGTTGGCTTCATCAAAATTTCATCGCGCCTGGAAGGAAAAACCTCTGATGTCGTCAACAAAACGATACCCGGAAGTGGCAGCAAGGCAAAGATGTCCGCGAATTCGCGTATCAAATGGGCTGATGCATATTGGTTAAAGACACGCTATAAGATACCTGCCAAAGGCATCGCAATCGGGGAATTGGTTTATTACGGCACTCACCTGAAACTTCCTGTGCAACTGACGGTGCATACATACAAACGGGAATTCATATTTACCGCCCATGCCCCGCTTCCTGTCGTCGGCAAATGAGCAGGATAAAGTACAACGGCATCATTTATTGATAGTCCCCGTGTTGCCTGAACGGGGGAACGATCTGTGGTGGTTCCGGGATAAAAATTGTCAGTTGTTGACGATATTTGGTTAGTCGCATACGGCACACAGCTATAACTAAAATCCTGTTGATTTAAAAACAATCGGATGCAGTATTGGTGTACTTATTGCTGTTGCAACACCATCATTTGGATGGCGTGTTACTCAGCGATTTGCTGTGTGTGGTTTGCATGCTTGGTCAATAGGCCATGCAAGGTTGTGGGACAGTCTGTTTGAATGGATATTCGAAAGTGGCTCAGTCGGAGGTATAAACATGGTCGCCATTCAAAGAGGCTTTACCCTGTCGAGTTGATGATCGTGGTAGCAATCATCGGTATTCTGGCTGCTGTGGCGATCCCTGCCTACGGCGACTACACCGCTCGTGCGCAAGCTACGGAACCTTCTCTTTGATGGACGGTTTCAAGACACTGCTGGCCGAGCTATATCAATCTTCCGGAAAATTCGATATTGCTGATATGACTGCCACGCCGACCGCCAGCCAGGTGGTCGGCATTGTTTCAGGAAAGTATGTTGCCGGCATGAGTGTACCGGCAGGCAAAAGCAGCCTCGCGGCAACCTTCAAAACTTCCAATATAAACACCCGTCTTATAGGCAGCGCTGGTGCCTTGAGCGCGCACATGATGCTCAACACGGTCACCGGTTCATGGACTTGCGCTAACGGTGAGGCAACTGCCGACTCCGATATTATGACCGCGACCTCTGCAAGCGTGGCAACCGCGGGGGCGAACGGGATTCCTCCCACCGTTTAGCCAAAATCCTGCGTTTAATTTTCACTGGGCTACTTTGGGGTCATGCTGCTCAAAACCGATTCGACTCAGGGGCAGCAACGGGTCGCCGGAACCTCTGGCCGTGGAGCCAAAATCGAGCGGTCGCGGTTACTGTCAGATCGGTCTGTAAAATACTCGGAACGTTTAGTGTATTGACCACAGGACTGGAAAGGCGCATTCTGCAAAAAATATTTTGCGATTTTTATTTGTGGTTGGCGGATGCTCAGTTGAATCACATTCGGGAAGCAAACATTATCCAAAGGAGAACATCATGGCAATACTTAAAAAGGTAGAGGCAAGTGCAAAAAATGCCGGACGTCAAATAGGGAAGGCCGCCAAGAGTGTGGCCTCGACTGAGAAGAAAGCAGCAAAGTCCGCCAAAAAAGCGGTCGCAACTGCGAAGAAAAAAGTAGGGGCGGCTGCCAAGAGTGTGGCCTCGACCGA
>DIYV01000006.1:0-7396 GCA_002429165.1 Gallionella sp. UBA6045
AATTTATTGGTCAGGCTGCTGCTCATGGCTTCCAGTACCTTTTCAGGACTCTCGCCTTTGGCCAGCAGGCGCAGGGCTTTTTCCATTTCGTTGCGGCGGTTCCGTTCGGCATGGTCGCGCAACGCGCGTATGGTCGGCACCGCTTCGCGCGATTCCATCCAGTGGATGAAATCGGACACGCTGGAATCGATGATGACCTCGGCTTCCTTGACCGCGCCCTGGCGCGCATCCAGGCCGTCCTTCACCACTGCGGCAATGTCGTCAATGGTGTACAGGAACACATCATTCAGTGTGGCAACTTCCGCTTCCACATCGCGCGGAACGGCCAGATCCACGATGAACAGCGGACGGTGTTTGCGTGCCTTGAGCGCACTTTCCACCATGCCCTTGCCGAGGATCGGCAGCTGGCTGGCGGTACAGGTGACGATAATGTCGTGGTGTGCCAGTTGTTCCGGCAGATCGGTCAGCGTGATCGCCGTGCCGTTGATGCGCCGCGCCAGTGTTTGCGCACGCTCCAGCGTGCGGTTGGCGACGGTGATGTGCATGGGCGAACGCGCCGCGAAATGCACCGCATTGAGTTCGATCATCTCGCCCGCGCCGATGAACAATACGCGCTGCTCGGAGATGCTGGGGAAAATCCGCTCGGCCAGCCTTACAGCGGCGGCGGCCATCGACACCAGATTTGCGCCGATCTCGGTCTGGGTGCGCACGTCCTTGGCCACCGAAAAAGTGCGCTGAAACAATTTGTGCAACAGGAAACCCAGTGTACCCGCCTGCTCGGCCTGGCGCACAGCCTGTTTCATCTGGCCGAGGATCTGCGGTTCGCCCAGCACCATGGAATCCAGTCCGCTCGCCACGCGGAACGAATGCTTTATCGCCTGTTCGCGCGGCAAAGTGTAAAGATAGGGTTCGATGTCCTGGCGGGGCATGTGATGGTATTGTGCCAGCCAGTCGATGGCGTGTTCGGGGTGCGCGGCGTTGCAGTACAGCTCCATGCGGTTGCAGGTGGACAGGATCGCCGCCTCTTTCGCCGCACCGTTCTCCACCAGGTCGCGCAGGGCGTTCTCCATCCCGTCCTCATTGAACGCGACCTGCTCGCGCACGGCAAGCGGCGCGGTTTGATGGTTGATACCAAAGGTGAATAACTGCATCTTTAGCGTATCTCGAACAGTGAACTCTAAAATTGGTGCGGATTATAGTCGGAACGGTGATGTAAAGCCATCCGGCCGGGCAGGGCTGCCGTTGGGTTTTCATCATGCATTCGGGCTAGAATGCGCGGCAGCAAAATACCCGATCGAATCGACAGACTATGACCATCAAAGCAACCGTATTCAAAGTCACACTCCAGATTGCCGACATGGACCGTCACTACTACGCCGATCATGCGCTGACACTGGCTCGGCATCCTTCTGAAACCGACGAGCGCATGATGGTGCGCCTGCTCGCTTTCGCGCTGTATGCCGACGAAGGACTGACCTTCGCCAAAGGTTTGAGCAGCGATGACGAGCCAGACCTGTGGCACAAAGACCTCACCGGCGCGATCGAACGCTGGATAGAAGTCGGTCTGCCCGACGAGCGCGCCATCCGCAAAGCCAGCGGACGCGCGAATCAAGTCGTGGTCGTCAGCTACGGGCGCGCCGCGGATATCTGGTGGAACGAGAACCGCGACAAACTGCAACGCCTGAACAATCTCACTGTGCTCAGGCTGCCGAACGAAACCACGCTGGCCCTTGCCGCGCTGGCCAGCCGCACCATGCAACTGCAATGCACTATACAGGAAGGCCACATCATGGTGACCAGCGATGCCGGCATGATAGAGATCGAGCCGAAAGTATTGCAGGGCAGTTTTCGTCCGGCATCATGAAGAACCAGGGATGAACCGAGGATGACCGCGAAACCATTGCCATGCCCCTGCGGCGGTGCGGACTATGCCACTTGCTGCGGACGTTATCACAACGGCGCATCGGCTCCGGATGCCTTAACCCTGATAGAACCACTAGCCATTCGAGTAGGCCGTCAACAAACGCCGGCCAACTCGCTGGTTATGATGCGATCGCGCTATAGTGCCTATGTGCTCAAGCTGGAAGTTTATCTGCTTGCCTCCTGGCATGACAGTACCCGTCCCGCCGCTCTTGATCTCGCAACGGACAACACGAAATGGATAGGACTTGAGATCAGGAAGCACAATGCTGAATCAGCGGATCGAGCCACCGTGGAATTCGTCGCACGCTACAAGATCGGCGGTCGTGCCGCGCGCCTGCATGAGGTCAGCCGCTTTGTACGCGAGGATGGGAAGTGGTTTTATCTGGATGGGGAATTTATTAACGCAACGAATGATTGAACTTGTGAAACGCTGAATCTTGCAGGAGCGGGCCTACCCGACAGAGCGCGGAGAATCATCGGGGCTGGCCCTCCAATGCTGCTCCGGCAGCCCCTGTTTCAGGAATAAGCGTTTAGCGCTCTGCAGTTGTTCTGGCGTACCTGCCGCGTAAACATCGAAGCGATGCAGATCGGGGTAATCACTGACGATATTGGCCAGCGCCGTTTCGGTATCGGTTGTCTGCTCATGCGGAATGTAGGTGAAATTGTCGAGCGCATCCGCCCAGGAACGGCACAGGTTGTCCTGATAGTGCCCGGCATCGTCCGCCAGCCAGTGCATGTCCATAGACTCGGCCAGATCGAGCGACATGGCGTGCTGGACCAGGCTTTTGATCGGCGCGAAACCCACACCGAATGCGACGAAGATAAGGGGGCGTGTGGAAGCGTCTTCCAGCACGAATTCGCCGTAGGGTCCTTCCACCTCCACACTGTCATGCACTTTTAAACCGCCGAACAGCAGTTCCGAAAAAGCATCGTCCGGTTTGCGCAATATCTGGATCTCGATGTGCCTTTCCTCGCAAGGACAGCTGGCAATCGGATATTCACCGCTTGCGCCCAGCGCCGACAGGCGGATCGACTGCCCGGCAAGAAAATGCAGGCGCTGGCTGCGCGGTGCCAGCAAATGCAGCGCGGCAATTTGCGGATTGAACACCTCCACCGACTTGACCCTGGCCGCCAGTTGCTGTTCCGGGATGTCCTGCGCACCGGCCACGCCGGCCTCGATCACCACATCGTTGACCGCCGCGCAGGAACACATCAGGAACACGCCGGCATCCTTCTCTGCCTGGCTCAACACATAGTCATGGGCATGGACTTTCTTGACTTCGCCCGATATCAGCCGCGCCCGGCATTCGCCGCAATTGCCGTTGCTGCAACCGTAGTTCAGCGACACCCCGGCACGCAGTGCGGCCTCCAGAAGCGTGTCATTGCCCTCGACGGTAAATTCGTGCCCGCTGGGGCGGATGGTGACTTGAGCCGACATAATCTTGAGTATCCTTTCCTGTGCAATAACTGCCTGTATTTTTGCCGCATCGGGCGGTATTTCCGCCAAATGGCGCACGATGAATGCGCGCAAGCTGTGCAATGCATGACGCGTTTCCTTGCTCTGGTCTTCTTCGATCTCGTCGATCTTTTCGTCCAGCCATGACAGCACCTGGCTGTAATGCATAAGCAACGCTTTGGTGGCGGCATACTCGTTGCCCAACTCCAACAGGCGAGCCGACAATACCTCCTTGTCCGGCATGGCACGCTCGAACACACGCTTGCCGAAGGCTTTCTCCTTGATCTCGGTGACGCGGCGTAATTCCGCGTCGTCTTCCCATTTCGCATCGGGAAAGGCGCGCAGCAACTCGTTCAGTTCGACCATGCCGTCGAAGGTATCCAGCGTGCCGCAACGTATCATTTCCTGCAAGGCATGCCGGGATATTCCAACCAGCCTGGTGACGCGGGAAAGGGGGAGAAAATGGCTCATACAGGCATCTTAGACGCACTCAACTTTGGCGCGCAAGTTCCGATCTATGCAAAATATCAGGAATGGCATCGCACGCGGCTTCTGATAGAGTCCGTTCATGAGCAAATTGACTTTGGACCGTATCCTGCAATCGCAGGGCTTTGGCACGCGCAAGTGGTGCGGCGATCTGGTCGCGGACGGAGAGGTGAGCATCGCGGGACAGACCATCACCGACAACCGTGTCTCCATCGAGACCGGCGGACTGGTATTCATGATATTCGGCGAGTCATGGGCATATCGCGAACATATATATATCGCGCTGAACAAGCCGGCCGATTTCGAATGCTCCAGAAAGGCCAGCCACCACCCGGGTGTGCTGACCATCCTGCCGGAGCAATTCACGCGGCGCGATGTGCAACCTGTGGGCCGTCTCGATAATGACACCACCGGCCTGTTGCTGATGTCGGATGATGGCCCTTTCATCCACCAGCAATCCTCGCCCAAGCGGCACATCCCCAAAGTCTATGTCGCCACCACGCATGATCCGGTCACGCCGGAACTGGTCGCAAAATTATTGTCCGGCGTGAAACTGCACGACGAACCTGCACCGCTCGCGGCGGTGACCTGCCGCATGGTCAATAGCCACCGGATCGAGATCGTGCTGGAACAGGGCAAGTACCACCAGGTCAAACGCATGCTGGTTGCCGCCGGCAACCATTGTGTCGCGTTGCGGCGCACGCAGATCGGCGGCTTGAAACTCGATGCGCTGGGGCTGGCGGAAGGCGAATGGTGTTATCTCGACGATACTCAACTTGCGCTGTTGGTGCCAGCCTGAAGCTATCTTACGGGTGGTGATAGGGACTGGTTTCTTACATGAAATAAGATTTGGCTTGCGGAGCAGGGTAAAATCCGCTTTTGATTAGCCAGTCCATCATCCATGTCCATACAGTGGTTTCCCGGTCACATGACTTCGGCGCGCAGAAAAGCGGCCGAGACGATGGAGTTCACCGATGTCGTCATCGAGGTGCTCGACGCACGCCTGCCCGAAGCGAGCTGCAATCCGATGATCACGGAATTGCGCCTGCATCGCCAGCGCCCCTGTCTGAAGATACTCAACAAGGCCGATCTTGCCGATCCTGAAGCCACAAAAGCCTGGCTGAATTTTTACAACAGGCAGCCGGGCGTCAAGGCGGTGGCAATGAGCTGCAAGAATGCAAGTGATGCCGCCAGGGTGCCAAACCTGTGTCAGCCGCTCGCCCCTCATCGCGACAGCACCCACAAACCGCTGCGCATGATGATCATGGGCATTCCCAATGTCGGCAAATCCACGCTGATGAACATGCTGCTCAAACGCCGCGTTGCCAATGTCGGTGACGAACCCGCCGTGACCAAGTCGCAGCAGTGCCACAAGCTGAATGACCATATGACCCTGACCGATTCGCCCGGCCTGCTGTGGCCCAAGATCGAAAAGCCGGAAGATGGCCTGAAGCTCGCCACCATACACGCCATCGGCCGCAATGCCGTCATCGAAGAAGAGGTCGCCGAATTTCTCGCAGCCACGCTGCTTTTGCGTTACCCGGGCCTGCTCGCCGCGCGTTATGGTATTGCCGAGGCGGGACTGGACGGCGTGGATGTGATCGAAGCCATCGCAAAGAAGCGCGGTTGCCTGCTCAAAGGGCGGGGCGGTGAACCGGATATGGAAAAGGCGGCGATGATTTTGCTGACCGAATATCGCAGCGGCAAACTGGGCCGCATCAGCCTGGAGACACCCGGGGTGCGCACCGCCACGCTGGAACATTCCGGTGGGCAGCCTGCTTTGGAATGATTTGAAATGCCAAAGTTGTGTTGCAGCGGGCAGAGCGTCAAGCTTCACAGCGCACAAAGAAAAAAGGCCAGCGTCGAGCTGGCCTTGTTGTTCATGCGGGTTGAAAACGGATCACGCTTCTGCTCAATCGTCTCCCCTGTCCCCGCGATCATGGCCACGGTCTCCACGGCCATGGCCCCTGTCCCCACGATCTCCATGGTCCCCACGATCTCCACGGTCTTCGTGCCGGTCATTGCGGTAATCCGGTTGGTACCTGCCAGACTTTACGAAATATACGGGGCGATTACAGGCGTTGTACTCGCGGCAATGTCTGGCCCAGTGCCGCGAGTAACCCGGAGGAACATGCAAGTACATCGGTTCGACCACAACGTCACGGGGTTGACGGACAATCATCATCGGCTGGGCATAGAGAACCTGGGGGGGAGGCGCATTGCCGAACTGTACTTGTCCGTAGACACCCGGGCTGATCTCGCCGCCGACGCTCAGGTTAATGATGGCCGTTCCGGCATGGGCTGACAGACTGGTGAGCGAAAAGATTGTAAAAAAAGCGGCTAACAGGGTCTTCATGATTTTCCTTTTGTGGTTGTAAACCATCTAACGCGCGAACCTGTTTCGTCGCTGACATGGTTACGTTGGATTTCCGGCTGCGCATTGTATCGCTATCAGGCTGAACGGGTGGGCAATCGAGAACGTCCTCGCGATCGAGGAACAAGTTGATTCTGTAACGATCTTGCCCTGCCAAGGCATGAAATGAGGGTGTTGCAGTGCCGTTATAATTTTCCTTGAAGTTGGGCGGGGTATATCATCAACCAAAAACACCGTTGCCTTGCAGAACGCAATGACGGATTTTCATTTTTTCAGGTTAATACAACATGAGGCTGAATTGACTTCCATCCAAAGCGTTCTGGCCGCGTTCATCATCATCCTGGCCGATCTTCTGGGCCGTGCCGGATTGGACAAGGTGCTGGCGCTGGCCGGTGGCCCAACCATGGTGGCGCTCTGGGCACAACTGCAGTCGGTGGTTGAGCTGGTCAGTGCGGTAACAATGGCAGGGGTGTTGCAGGGGCTCACGGTATTGATCACCCAGGTGAATACTGCACGCGACGAGCGCAGTCTGTTGCGGGATGCCTTCAAACTGGGCTTGGGCACTTCGCTGGTGGTCGCGTTGATCGTGGCGCTGGCCTCGCCCGAGCTGGCGGCCTGGCTCACCCGGGGCAGGATCGGAATGGGATTGTTTGTGCTGGCTGCAGCGGCCGGTTGTGTCAGCGTCGTTCCTGCCACGCTCAATGCTTATTGGCTGGGGAAACACCAGCAACAGCGCATGCTGGGGCTGGCGCTGCTGTCCAGCCTGATATTGCTGCTGGTGGCAGGGAGCGCATGGTTCGGGATTTCCCTGCGCGGGATGATATGGGTGCAAACCCTGTTGCTGGCCATCTTCGGCCTTGCGATCTGGCATTATTTGCGCAAGCTGTCACAACCCAAAGAAGAGCATGAGCACGGCAGGGAATATTTCCGCAAGTTGGTAAAGTTCGTGCCGGTCGGCCTGGCGATCGGCATCATGAGCCCGGTTTCCATGCTGCTGGTGCGCGGCATGTTGTCGGGCTCGATTTCGTGGAACGACGTGGGATTTCTGCAGGCACTGTGGCGCTCCACCGAGTGGGTTACCGCCACGGCAGCGGGGGTGTTGTCGCTGATCTTCCTGCCGCGCTTCAGCAGCACTTACGGCACGGCGCGATTCAAAC
>DIYV01000006.1:7513-16159 GCA_002429165.1 Gallionella sp. UBA6045
GCCGCGCTGATCATGCTGGGCAGCTGGATACGCATCGCCTCGTGGGTGTTCCTGTTCGGTCTTTTCTCAGCGCACCGCACCGGACTGATCATGGCAGGGGAGATATTGTCGCTTCCGCTTTACGCGCTGTTGTTGTGGTTGTTTGCCGACGGGATGACTCTGGAGCGGACGGCATGGCTGTATTTTGCCAGCTATCTTGTTTATCTCGTTTTCAACGCTGCCGCCTTGCTGTATTCAACGCGCAGAACAACCATCGTTGGGAGCGAAGCCGGCCATGCATAGCCATGGCATGAACTTCCGGTCAGCCGGATACGGGCGCCGCTAAAATTGCTTGCGCTGCCCGGCGATCTTCCCGTTCATTTTATCAGTATCGTGGCCAGCCCGAGCAGCAAACCCATGCTCACGACGTCGGTGGCGGTGGTCAGGAAAATGCTGGATGCCGTCGCGGGGTCGGTGCCGAAGCGTTTGAGCGTAAGCGGCACGAGCGCTCCGGAAATACCGCTGATAGTGCAGGCTCCGACCATGGCCAGAAAAACCACCATAGCCAGCGCCGGGGCATGCGTCGAGTGTTGCGCACTGGCAATGATGTACATCGCGATTCCGGATACCACGCCGACCGGTGCCCCATTCATCGCGCCGAGCATGCCTTCCCTGGCGATCAGCTTGCGTGCATCGCCATTTTTTATCTCGCCCAGTGTGATTCCGCGCAGCGTGACTGCCAGTGCCTGGCAGCCGGTGTTCCCGGACTGGCCAGCCAGGACCGGAAGAAATACCGCGAGGATGACCAGCTGGTCTATCGTCCCCTGAAACATCGCCACCACACCGCCCGCCAGAAAGGCAGTCAGCAGGTTGAGTTGCAACCACGGATGGCGAAACAGGAAGCTGCGGAGCATGGGCGTTGAAATGCGTTCTTCCTTGTCGATACCGACCATGCTGCCGGCCTGCGCGGTGATGTTGAACGCTGTTGTTTCGAAGATCACCTGCCCGCGCACCAAACCCAGCAACTTGCCCTGATCGTCGCATACCGGGTAGACCGGATAATGGCGGCTGAGCATGAGCTTCATCGCTTCCGGTACGGCTATGCGGGGCTGGAACACAAACACATTGCTGAGCATGATGTCGGCGAGCCGCGTCTTTCCCTCGGCAAACAACAGGTCGCGCATCGTGACCAGGCCAAGCAGCCGCGATTCGGCATCTACAATATAACCATAGGTGATGAACACCGTCTTGACCAGCGCGCGCAGCTTTTCGATCGCCTCATCCACCGTCATTTCCGGATGGAACATGGCGTAAGTCGGTTCCATGAAGTATCCGATGGTGCCGTATTCAAATACCCGGTTGCGCTCCCATTGGTGCGCAAGTTGCGGCGTGGCACTGTTGATAATTGTCTGACGCTGCCCGTCTGGCAGCGCGCCGAGAATGTCCTGGATGAACGAAGGGTTGAGTTCGGCGAGCGCTGCGCAGGCAAGCAAGGGTTCTGCCGATACGAGCAGCGCGGCAGCCTCGTTCGGCGGGCACGCCTTGAGTTTGGCAACCAACTGTCGTCGTTGGTCATTATTATCGGGTAAAGGCGCTGACAGAGTTTGGCTTTGCATTGTCGTCCTCCTTGCTCGGGGCGCGTGAAGTGTACCTTTAAGTCAGGACAAAAATGTACAAATATGAATAGGTGGTCATGCGCCTGCAACAAGCCAAATGCTTTATTATTCCCGCCTTAACGCCACCCTTATGACGGATTCATTGCTCAGGACGATAGTAACAGCGAAAAATGGCGACAAGGTTTGCTTACCCTGGACAAATCGTCCGTATAAATTGTGTACAATCTCGCACGACATAAAATCTTGGCGCTATTTCCGGGCATGGATTACCGCCCGAATTACAAACCTCACCAATGTCGGTGAATTGAACGACTAAGGAGCAGCAGATGGCAAAGTTCACACATACGGGACATGCGATATGGATAGTGGCCATGATTGCCGGACTGGCCGGTTGCGGTGAGAACGAGCAGGCCAAGCCGGTCACCAAGCCGGTGCCGCCGCCTCCGACGACCACGCACATAGTAGGGGGTTCGGTTTCCGGGCTTCCCGGCAGCGGACTGGTACTCCAGCTTAACGGAGCGAACGATCTGGCAGTCAGCTCCAACGGTACATTCAGTTTTCCCAAAGCGCTGGCCAAAGGCAGCGCCTATTCCGTCACAGTCAAAGCTTCGCCTTCTTCGCCAGTCAAACAGGCTTGCACGGTCGTTCAAGGCAGCGGCAAAATCGCCAACGCGGAAATCAACAACATCGCTGTCGCTTGCACCACCAATAGCTTTGCCGTCGGCGGCACGGTTTCCGGGCTTCCCGGCAAAGGGCCCGGGAATAAGCTGATTCTCCAGCTCAATGGCGCAAACGACCTGGCGATTGCAAGCAATGGCAAATTCATTTTTCCCGATATTCGCCTGCCCGATGGCAGCGACTACAGTGTCGCCATCAAAGCAATACCGGCCAAACTGAAGTGCACGATCAAATCCACCAGCGCCGCCTTTGACAAGGACACCCTGAACATCGTATCCGTCACCTGCTCCAAAAAAGGCCGCCGCAAATAATCGTGATGCCCGTACCCGGCATCGCGGCTTTACTGTTTCAGAAAATATTTTCCATCCTGAAATGTACGGCTATCAGGCTTCTGTAAGATTAAGCGCACAATTGATATATTGCAAATTCACTGCCGCTGAGCGGAAACCTTGAGTAACCGATGAAATTCCCACTGCCGGAAGAGGGCACGATTCTGGAATGGAAGCGCCGCCTTGTGTTCTGGAGCGGGGCCGTCAGCGTGGGGCTGGCTGCGATCCTGTTTGCAGTTGCCTGCGAATGGGCGGACGGCGTTTTTCACAAACTGCTTGTCATCTCACCTTATTTGCCCCTGCTGATCACCCCGGTTGGAATCGCGCTGATCGTTTACCTGACTCGCAAGTACTTCCCGGGCGCACAGGGCAGCGGCATTCCACAGGTAATCGCATCGCTGGACCCGACAGAAAGCAGCAAAGTGCGCGAGCAGGTGCTGTCGCTGCGCGTGATGTTCGGAAAAATTGCACTCACTGTTGTCGGGCTGATGTGCGGAACGGCGGTGGGACGCGAAGGCCCCACGGTCCAGATCGGCGCATCCATCATGCACAAACTGGGCAGTCTCGCCCGCTTCCCCAAACATGATCTGGAAAAGGGGTTGATCCTTGCCGGTGCCGCCGCCGGCGTTGCCGCCGCCTTCAATGCGCCGCTGGCGGGTATCGTGTTCGCCATCGAGGAGATGAGCCGTTCCTTCGAAGAGCACAACAGCACGACCATCCTCATGACGGTCATCATTGCCGGGATCGCTTCGCTTGCCGTGCTCGGGAATTATTCCTATTTCGGCCACACCTCCGAATCGATGGGCTTCGGCAAGGAATGGTATGTGGTGGTCTTATGCGGCATCGTGGGCGGGCTGCTGGGCGGAATATTCAGTCGTATACTCATCGAGGTCAACAAAAAAGGTCTGAATGGCCGTATCGGCGCCTGGATTCATGAAAAGCCGGTTGCATTCGCGGCAGTCTGCGGCTTGCTGCTGGTAGTGGTGGGGCTGGTTTCGGGCAACAACACATACGGCAGCGGATACATCGAAGCGAAAACACTGGTCGATGGCAATTCGATATTGCCGGAAAGCTACGGCCTGCTGAAAATGCTCGCCACGGCGATTACTGCCATCAGCGGAATCCCGGGAGGGATCATGGCGCCGACACTTTCCGCGGGTGCGGGATTCGGTTCCAATATTGCACCCTTCTTTCCCTCTGTACCCGTTGGCGCGACGATCATACTCGGCATGGTCGCATACTTCACCGGCGTCACCCAGACGCCGATCACTGCTTTCGTCATTGTCATGGAAATGACCGACAACCACGAGATGGTATTGCCGCTGATGGCTGCCGCATTTATTGCCAAAGCCTGCTCGCGGCTGGTGTGCCCGACACCGATATACCACTCGTTGTCAGAAAATTTCATCTACAAGCCGCCACCGCCCAAGAAGGATGTCGGGACCCAGACCGCGTTCATTCAACGCGAATCTGACTAGCAAGACCGACCAATCCGAACAGTTTGATCGGTGGGCAAATGGAGCACTGTCCCGCTGAACTGCTAATTGACCTTGCTGACAAAAAGAGTCTGTGTAGGGTAAGCGAACTCTATCTTTTCCATCTCAAACGATTCGAAAATTTCCAGGTTGACAGCCTGCTGTATATCCATATATTTGGCGTAGTCCGCGCCGTTCACGTAATAAACGAATTCAAACCCCAGGCTGAAGTCGCCATAAGTGGCGAAATGTCCCCGGTCGAAAGTGGCATCCTGCTGTTGGGTGATTATTGCTTTGACCATCAGGGGAATGGCTTTCAGTTTCTCGGCGGACGTCTGATAGGTCACCCCCAGTTTGAATACAACTCTGCGCTTTTCCATCTTCCTGAAATTGTGCACGCAAGAATTGGTTAGATCCTTGTTCGAGAAAATCAGCAACTCGCCGCCGAGCACGCGTATTCTCGTGGTCTTGATCCCGATATATTCAACGGTACCCATCTTGTCGCCCACGACGATGAAATCGCCGATCGCGAACGGTTTGTCAAAGAAGATCACGAAGTAACCGAACAGATCGCCCAGCACTGCCTGCGCAGCCAGGGCAACCGCGATACCGCCGACTCCCAGCCCTGCAACCACGGCCGATATTTTTACGCCCAGATTGTCGAGGAGAAAGAGCAGTGCAATCACCCAGATCGCAAAGTTGACCAGTCCGCGAATTCCCCTGAGCTGCTTTTCGCTGCCATGTGGATCGACATTGTTCTTCAAGTAAGAGCCCAGCGCGAAATTTGCTGCGGCAATAATAGCCCTGACCACCAGCACGGTGACCAGCACAATCGCCGCTATTCTCACGCATGCTTGAAATCAGGCGAAAGAACCAGGGTGTGCAACGCGGTATAAAAGACGCCGATATAAATGACCGGGACCAGTGCCTTATCAATAGCCTTGACCAGCAGATCATCGATTGATGTCACGGTCGAGTCAGCCCATGTTTGCAGCCGGCTGATTACATATCGCTTGAATATGTAAACGATGACCATTCCGCCCAGGAATAATCCGAGCGATGACAGGTAATCGAATACGGAGTTGCCAAATATGGAATGGTTTAAGATTTCCTGCATATGCTATCTTCTTCATTGCATCATGCGGCGAAACGAGCCATCGAATCACGATGCTGATCTATTGAGAACAATTGATAGTCCTGTAGAATCGCCCGCGAATTTCCGGGCTAGCTGGGGGCATTGTACAAGCTACGCCAAATAGATTCGATACGGCGATGACTAATCGATTTGTCCGCTATCCGCATATTTGCAATAAGTCTCGCGGATGAACAGCGTTGCGATCAATCCCATCAGGGTAAATCCCGCCAAGATGGCGATCCCCATCCGGTAGTCGCTCAGGGTCAGCGGTGAATCGATATGTCCGGAGTGAGCGCGGTCGATGGCCCAACCCACCAGCGGTTGCATGATTGCGGTGCCGAGGAATCCGCCGATATTCACCACGCTGGTAGCCATGCCGGAAAGCGCATGCGGATTCACTTCCTTGGCGCACGCCCAGGTCAGCGCGAAGCTCGGCGCGAACAACCCCATCGCAAAAAATAATCCGTAACTCATGATGTCGCTCATGGCCATACCGAACAGCATGGGTAGCCAGCACAGGAAATATGCCAGCGCTCCCGCAGTCATCACCGGTTTGCGCCGCCCAATGCGATCGGAAAATTTTCCGATAAAGACTGCTCCGATGGCAAATCCCGCCAGCAGCAAGGTAGTGTGATTTGCGGCGGCAGTTCTATCCATGCCATACGCATCGCGCAGGAACGGCACCGCCCACAATCCGGCGAATGTGAACAGAGTGCCCGACAGGCCCATGTTCACCCAGAATCCCGGCCAAGTGGCGCGATTTTTCAAAATGACCTTCAGACCGTCGTACCAATGTCCGCTGCGCGGAGGATGCGCCGATTTGCCTTCGAGTTCACGCAAGCTGGGCAAGCCGACCTCGCCCGGATGATCGCGCACCAGCCACCAGGTCAGTGCTGCCAGAAACAAAGAGAATCCGCCCACCGCAACGAAAGCGGTGCGCCATGAAACATAAGCCAAAGCCCAAGCCAGCGGCGCAGCGGCAAGCAATGAACCGGCATTGCCGATCAGGATGGTTGCTCCGGTCATGGTGGCGAAATGCCGGTCATGGAACCATGCGGCGTTGAGTTTTAGCATAGAGATGAACGTGACCGATACACCCAGCCCGACCAGCAGGCGGCCGAGCGATGCAGCAGCGATGGTATCGGCTGTGCCGAACAGCAGCGAACCGATACCCGCGATCAAACCGCCCATCGCCACCACGCGGCGCGGCCCCAACGTGTCGACAAGGATGCCGGTGGGGATCTGCATCACGGTGTACACATAGAAATAGGTTGCTGCCAATCCGCCCAGTTCCGCAGCGCTGGCATGAAATGTCTGCTGCAGATCAGATGAGATCGCGGCCGGTGCAAAGCGATGGAAGTAGGACAGCACGTACGCCAGCCCGACGATGACAAAGGAGGTCCAACGCAGACGTGCGAGCTGGTTGGCTTGGTGTTTGCTTAGCATGATAATTTACGTTTCGGCACTATAGTTGTGGCTTTTAATATTAAAATAATTTGGGGCTGGCGACGGGAAGAGTATCATTCTCGGCGTCAAATTGATTTGAAATTGATCCCTTTACCCATTTTTGTAAAAAGGAGAACAGCATGACCAAAAGCACAAGCCTGACTACAGCCCTTGGCGGCACACCGGTAAAACTGTACGGCGAATTTCCTCAGGTGGGCAAACCCGCGCCTTCTTTTTCGCTTGTGAACAAGGATCTTGAAGACATCACGCTCGGCAGCTACGGCGCAAAGCGCAAAGTGCTGAACATCGTGCCCAGTCTGGACACGCCGACCTGCCAGAAATCTGCGCGCCGTTTCAATAAGGAAGCCTCGGGCCTGAGTAACACCGTGGTAATCAACATATCCGCCGACCTGCCATTTGCGATGGCGCGATTCTGCAGCAGCGAGGGATTGAACAACGTGGACAATCTTTCCGTGATGCGCGGCCGCGATTTCATGCGCGACTACGGCGTCAAGATCGCAGATGGACCGTTGTCCGGCGTCACCGCACGCGCAGTGGTCGTGCTGGATGGCAACAATGTGGTGCGCTACACCGAACTGGTCAGCGACATCAAGAACGAACCGAATTACGACGCGGCACTGGCGGCATTGAAAGCGATTTGATTTTGCCGGGTTGGCAGTGTAACCGCATGACAGGCGCGCCGTGAGAACGGTGCGCCGAAATATCGAGGCACACTGAACTATTGAACCATTGCCAAGTCCTATTCCGGTTGGAAAACATACCAACCAACCCGATTGGTCAATGGAGAATAAATTGAAAAACCCGATACACAAGCGATCCGTATATATCATTACTGTTGTACTGGCCCTGGCATCGATCACTCTCGTCACAGGTTGCTCGCAAAAGCCTGCTGCAGAAGAAAATTCGGCACAGATTCAGGCGGCAGTCGACAAGGCTGTCGGAGAAGCAAAACAACAATTTATCGCCGACCAGCAGGCAGCAGAAAAAGCCAGGCAGGATGCCGCTGCGCAGGCTGAAGAAAAGCGCAAACAGGAAGAGACTGCAGCAGCCGGGAAAAGGCAGCGCCTTGCCGAACAACACAAGGCTGCAGAAAGAGCCAAGTCGCAACATGCCCTCGCAAGCACGCAAACCCCGGCACATGAAGTCGTCTGCGCCAACTGCGGGGTGGTGGTATCCATCAATCCGGTTGAAAAGGAAGGGCAGGGATCGGGTCTGGGCGTCATTGCCGGCGGAGTCCTGGGCGGCTTGCTGGGCAATCAGGTCGGCAATGGTTCGGGGCGTGACCTGGCGACGATCGCCGGCGCGGTCGGCGGCGCGGTTGCCGGCAACAAGATCGAGAAAAATGCCAAGAAAGCCACGTCCTACGATATCACTGTGAAAATGGATAACGGCGAAATGCGCACCTTTAATCAGGCAACCGCACCCAGTCTCGCCATAGATCAAACGGTCAAAATCGAGAATGACAGAGTTGTAAAATTCTGACGGCGGGCAGGGACCGGTTTTCGATGCGGCGCTGGCGGCATCGGGCCAATTGATTCAAAGCCCCATCAGCAGCAGCCAAAGCGGCAGCGTCAGCGCGGACAGCAGCGTGCTCAGCATCACCTGTGCGGCGATCGTGTCGCCGTCGCCGCCCATGCGTTTCGCCAGCACGTATGACACCGTCGAAACCGGCAACGCGGCCAGCAATACGACTATGTGGAAATACACGCCGCTCAGCCCGAACGCAGTAGCCAGACCCCATGCGATCGCGGGCAACACCAGCAGTTTCACCGCCACGCCATACCACAGCGTGCCGGGATGGCTGTGCAGCCCCTGCATGCGCAGTCCCGCGCCGACAGCGACCAGGCCCAGCGGCAGCGAGGCTTGCGATAACAAACCCAGCGTGGAATTGAGCATCGCCGGCAATGAAATACCCGCAAAGCTGAAAGTAATTCCGCCCGCAGTCGCGATGATCAGCGGGTTGAGCA
>DIYV01000060.1 GCA_002429165.1 Gallionella sp. UBA6045
ATTTCCAGATTGGAAAATACTGCCGATGTATTCCGATTTGAAAATATATCAGACGGATGGATATATCTGGTTGGTAATGAATCAAACCTGTTCCATCCATTGCATACAGCAAAATCAAGGTCTGGTGTCCTTTTGTAACGCGAATTGTACAAAAGCGATATTTTGCCGATACATAAATAGATAATCATGCCTACTTGGCAAGGTGATAATAAAGCCGTGATAGTTTTTACCAGAATGTTAAATAATCCGAACCGTACGATAAATCCAATATGAAATGGTTGCCATGCTATCTATTCTGATGGTTGATGATGATGCTCAGATCCGCCAGTTGCTGAGCGATTATTTGTCCGGTTTCGGAATGTCCGTAGTTGCCGTTGCCGACGGGAAAGCGATGATCGAAGCGATGAAAAAATCATCTTTCGATCTGATCATACTTGATCTAATGCTACCCGGGGAAGACGGCCTATCACTTTGCAGAAGTTTGCGTGCCGAATCGGACATCCCGATCCTGATGCTCACCGCACGTGGTGAGGCGATGGACCGGGTGGTGGGACTGGAACTGGGAGCCGACGATTACATCGTCAAGCCTTTCGAACCCCGCGAACTGGTCGCCCGCATCCAGACGATATTGCGCAGAACGCGCGGAAACCGCGAAATCCACAAGGAACAAAACGAGGCTGAATTTTTGGGCTGGCGTTTGAATTATATGATGCGCCATCTTGTATCGCCTCAGGAGCTGGTAATTCCCCTCTCCAACGCGGAATTCCGTTTGCTCACGGTATTCATCGAACACCCCAACAGGATATTGTCCCGCGAATTTTTGCTTGACTCTGCCCGGGGAAGAGACATGGACATGTTCGATCGCAGTATCGATATTCTGGTTTCCCGGGTGCGCCAGAAGCTCAGTGACGACTCGCGGACGCCGACCCTGATAAAAACCATACGTGGTGAAGGTTATTTGTTCGATGCGAAAGTCACCTGATGAAAATCTCCATCCCTGATTCGCTATTCACAAGACTGTTTTTACTGTTGTTTGTCATTCTCTCGGTCAGTTTTTTTGCCGGAAGGGAGATACTGGTCAGCCTTGGTGTCGATCAGCCCCCTCCTCCCCCGCCCCATCATCCGTTCAGGCTGTACGCTTTCCTCACCCGGCTGGCTGCTGTCGGCTTGACCTCCTGGATCGCCGCTCGCTGGCTTACCTATCCCATCAAGCGCATGGCAAATGCCGCAGACAAGCTGGGCAAGAACTTGAACAGCCCGCTGATAGACGAAGCATCCGGTCCATTCGAAGTGAGGCAGGCATCAAAGGTATTCAACCAGATGCAGGCGCGCCTCAAGCAGCAGATAGAAGAACGCACCAGATTTCTGGCAGCGGTATCGCACGATTTGCGCACTCCGCTTACACGCCTTACGTTGCGCGCGGAAAAAATAGACCAGCATGAATTGAAATCCGATGTCCAGAACGACATCAATGAAATGGCCAGTATCATCGATACGACACTCGATTATCTGCGCGGTGATGCACAGCCTGAAGCGACCTGCCTTTTCGATATCGGCGCGCTCGTGCATTCGTTGGCCGAAGATGTCAGCGAGAGCGGCAACGTGATAACTGTGACAGGCAAAGTGCATCCGATAAGACTGCAACCGGTTGCCATACAGCGTTGCCTGAATAATTTGCTTGAGAATGCTTTGCGCTATGGAGAAAGTGCAACCATTGCCATGGATGAGACTGATGACGAAGTTGTCATTGCCATTCGGGACGCAGGGCCGGGAATTCCGGAAGAGAAACTGGAAGCAGTCTTTGACCCCTTTTATCGGCTTGACTCTTCCCGCAGCCGCCATTCAGGCGGAGTCGGCCTCGGGCTTTCCATTGCCAGGGACATGGCCAGAAAACAAGGGGGAGATGTCACCCTTGAAAATGCGCCGGGAGGCGGCCTGGTTGCCACGCTGATCTTGCCGAAGCGTTATTGAACTTCGGTTTTGGAGAATTTGATGATGTCCGGTTTGCGCGAAAGCATTTTTCTTGAAAAAGAGTTTTTATTACTGGTGGTATTCTCACTGCTTTTCCCGGCATTGATATATGGCACGATGTGGTTTAGGCGCGCCATATCCCGCAGTACGGTACTTTTATTTGGCTTTGTGCTGATCGCTCTTTCCGGGATGGATATATACCTTTTGCAGATCCTGTCCAACATGGCAAAACATTCGTCCTCCATGCTGGATGACAAAATATTTTCCTCCGAAATATCGGTCGCCCTTTACATATTGCCGGCACTTTTTGCCGGGACCGGCATTAACGTGGTGTCCCATATCCTGATCAATCATCTCAACGAAGCCGAGAGCAGATTCGACAAGAAGCATTCCAAGCCGGAAAAGTGTGACCGCGAAATACATTCACAGCGCGATTCAAGGTAAATCGGTTTTTATATTCGGGAATATTTGTATCAAAGAACTTACAAAAATGTTCAGACTGCTTACAAAGCAGACATACCGTGGTTACCAGGCTGGATTAAATTACATCCGCATTCCCTCGAAAGACTGAATGTTCTGACTGGAAATTATCTATTTATTATTTGGAGAGCAAAATGAAATTAACTGACATGAATCCCAAGCTGGGCTTGCTGGCCACCATCGTTACCGGGGCAATCCTGATGACCGCATTCTATTCGATTGCGATGGCCAACCCCGCCGAACATCGCGACCACAAGCAAATGAACCCGGAACAGATGCAACAATACCGGCAGGAACACATGAAGATCGGGCTGGACAGATTGGCACAGCGCCTGGAAATCAAAGCATCGCAGCAAGCGGTTTGGGAAGACTTCACCAAGTCGGTGGAAATGCTGACAGATCAAAATGCAAAGAAACCGGATGATGATGCGGATGCGGCAACTATCGCGCACTACCGCGCGGACAGGGCGGCTGTATTTGCCAGCAAATTGAACAGAATTGCAGATGCAACCTCCAGGCTGCAAGCTATGCTCTCTGAAGACCAACGAAAAATCTTCAACCAGACTGCGCATCGTTTTCTTCGCCACGGTCAGGGTGTAAGCCATGCTCATCACGGACTGTATCGTGATGAAAAAGAGCATGGCCGGGACCAACATGGTGCATCGTAAGGAGCCATCGATATTTGAAGGCGTTCATCACAGTCTCTTATCATTATCTGGATTTGTGATTAATTGATGTGTTTGTCCTATACTCGCTTGATATTCCAAGCCTGATGATACTGACTTAATGCACTCCAATTCGGTAGAACCCTTAATGAAGCCGCTAGCCGCCCGACCATGTAAACCTGAAGCGATTGCCGGCTTGTTGCTTTTACCCTTGCTGCTTGTCCTTTCGAACTGTCCGGCCTTTGCCAGGGAAACATCCGACCCATTCGGCACCGACTCGATGCTGCCGCCCAGGCCAGCTTTGCGAATCGAGGGGGCAGGCGGCGATCCGTGCGCTGCGCAGCCGCTTGATCACGCGCTCAACCTGCAGGAAGTCGTCAACCTTGCTTTGTGCAACAACCCGCAAACCCATGTGGTCTGGGCTAATTCGCTGGCCCAGGCTGCGCAGGTCGGCGTGAGCAAGTCGGCCTATTTGCCCGGTGTCAGCCTGAATGCGGCTGACAATCGCACTTCAGGAACGGCTCCCGGGGTCGATCAACGCAGCAGCGTTGGCGTGACATTTTCCTATTTGCTGTATGATTTCGGCTCGCGCTCCGCCAACCTGGAAAATTCCCGCCAGTTGCTCGCTGCCGCAAATGCGACGCAAGACAGTACCGTGCAGTCGGTTTTTCTCGCCGCGGTTCAGGATTATTACCAGGTACAGGCAACCTCGGCCGCGCTGAATTCAGCGCTGGAATCGGAACGTGCGGCCAAGGAAAGTTTTGACGCCGCCGCAGCCCGCTATAACGCCGGAAGTGCGACACCTGCCGACAAACTGCAGGCCCAGACCGCTTATTCACAAGCCACGCTGAACCGCATCACCGCCGATGGCAACCTGAAGAATTCACAAGGTACGCTGGCAAACATGATCGGACTGGATGCCAACCGTGATGTGTCGTTAACGCCTGCGAACACGGCCGCAATCCCTGATAATTTTGAAGGTGATATCAGCGCGCTGATCGAACAGGCGCGCCAGCACCGCCCCGATCTGCAAGCAGTTGCCGCGCAGGTGAAGGCTGCAGAAGCCGGCGCAGATGCCGCCCGCGCGGCGGGCAGACCAAC
>DIYV01000109.1 GCA_002429165.1 Gallionella sp. UBA6045
GCCTCAGTCCCCCCTTGTCAGGGGGGAAGCGGATTCTCCTCCCCTGGTTCTCCCCCTGACAAGGGGGCTGGGGGGTTGGGGAGGCCGGGAGGGGTTCGATGCCAGGCTGTCGTTCCGGTCGTGCATGGCCATCCGCAACCGCTGGCGGCATTCTATGCGGGCAGTAGTCTGGGCAAGCTGCGCGCGCATCTGGCGGGCGGCGGCAAAAACAGTTTGCGCGCCGTGCTCGAGCAGTTGCAGGTGCGATATGTGGATGAGCAGGAGCTGTTGCAAGCCGATCCGCTGCTGCGCAGTTTCTTCGATCTGGATACGCCGCAGGATGTGGCAACCGCAAAGAAAGAATTTGCGGACAGGACCGGTCGGTGACTATGAAAAGGCTTCTGCAAAGGTGGCGATAGCACCGGATTGTGTGCCGTCGTATCCGGGCAACGCGTTGACCGTGTCGCGGAACGCCGCGCTGTGCAGGATGTTGCGCGTGGATTTCAGCAGGCTTTGGTCCAGGGCGCCGGCTTTGCAGGCGAAAAGATAGTTCTCGCGCGCGATCGGAATGAAGTCCAGATCGAAACGCCTGGCTGCGGTCTCAACGCCAAATCCCACGTCGGCCATATTGCTGGCGATGTAAGCAGCCACGGCCGCGTGGGTAAATTCCGCGCTGTCATAGTCGGCTATGTTCCGGGTGTTGATTTTTTCCTTGGCAAGCAGCAACTCGAGCAATATCTTTGTGCCCGATCCGGTTTGCCGGTTGACGAAGCGCAGGTCTTTGCGCAGCAAATCCGCCAGACCCTTTATTTTTTTCGGATTGCCTTTCGCGATGAACAGCCCCTGGGTTCGATACGCCAGATGGATCAGCGCATGCTGCTTCGGATCCAGCCATTTCAGGTAGTGCTTGCCGGCCTGCTTGAATTCGCCGACCGGTACATGAAACCCCGCCAGGTCGCATTCGTTGTGTGCCAGGGCCGCGACCGCTTCGAGGCTGCTGCGGTAATTGATTTCGACGGGAACGTTGTCTGCGTTGAGTTGTTTGATCAGCGCATCGACAGCAAAGCCGTGGGATGCGGTGATGCGCAATGCGGCCGATTCGCTGGTCAGGATGGACTCCAGCTCGGAGGCGAAACTTTCCAGTATCGGCGTCAGGCGCGCGGTGGTGCGCTTGTCGGCCCAGATCAATTTTTCTGCCAACGGCGTCAGCGACGTCCCTTTGCCCCTGGATTTCTGCAATAGCGGCGCGGAAAACTCGACTTCGAATGCGCGCAATATTCCCCAAGCGTGCCGGTAGGAAAGATTTGCGCTGGAGGCCGCGCTGCTGATGCTGCCCTGATCGCGAATGGCGGCGAGCAATTGCAGCAGCAACTGCAGGGAAACCGCGCTTCCCTTGCGCTTTTTCAGGCTCCATTCAGGATGGATTTCAAAACTCATATATGCAATATATAACCTATTGAGGGTGTCAAGGTGGTGTGTTACCTTCTGTCCAAACAAATACTGATCACAATTATAAGGTGTATTTATGTTTAAGTTTGCATATTCAGTCAAGCTGTCCAGATGCGAAGGAAAAGCAAAATGAATCCGGCCCATCAAGCTGAACAGATCGCTGCCATCCTTGCCGCACAACAAAGCCGTCCCGGCGCATTGTTGCCTATTTTGCATGATATCCAGGATGCGTTCGGCTATATCCCTCCCGATTCGGTCGCGCAGATATCCTCAGCATTAAACCTGTCGCGCGCCGAAGTGCATGGCGTGATCACTTTCTACCACCATTTTCGTACCACTCCACCGGCCCGGCACACGATACAGATTTGCTGTGCCGAGGCATGCCAGAGCATGGGCGCGGAACGATTGGTCGAGCATGCCGAGAAAAAATTGGCAGGCCGCAAACAGGGCGATTGCGAATTGCAGCCGGTATATTGCCTGGGGCTGTGCGCGATATCTCCGGCGGTGATGATAGACGAGGAATTGCACGCGCGCGTCACGCCGGAAAAATTCGATGCGCTGATAAAGAACATTGGGCTCAAGAATCCCGGGGGTAAACCATGAGCATAAAGATATTCGTTCCGCGCGATTCCGCCGCACTGGCGCTGGGGGCAGATGCCGTCGCGCAAGCCATACTGGCCGAAGCGTCGCGGCGCAACATGGACGTGAAGCTGGTGCGCAACGGATCGCGCGGCATGCTATGGCTGGAACCGCTGGTCGAGGTGCAGACCGCGAAGGGGCGCGTCACTTACGGGTCGGTGAGTCCGGCAGACGTGTCCGCCCTGTTTGATGCGGACTTTCTTCACGGCGGGAAGCATGCCCTGGGTCTGGGCCTGACCGAGGAACTGGCGTACTTGAAAAAACAGGAGCGGCTCACTTTTGCGCGCGTGGGCATCACCGATCCCCTGTCGCTGGATGACTATCTCGCGCACGACGGATATCAGGGGCTGCGCAACGCGTTGTCCATGCAAGCCGCCGACATCGTTCAGCAGGTGACCGATTCCGGCCTGCGCGGACGCGGCGGTGCGGCCTTCCCGACCGGTATCAAATGGAAGACCGTGTTGAATGCCGCGGCAAAACAAAAATATATCGTGTGCAATGCGGATGAGGGCGACTCGGGGACGTTCTCGGATCGCATGCTGATGGAGGGCGATCCATTCGTGCTGATCGAGGGCATGACCATCGCCGCGCTCGCGGTGGGCGCGACCCAGGGTTATATCTACGTGCGCAGCGAGTATCCTCATTCGATCACGGTATTGAACGAGGCGATAGGTGTGGCACGCAAGGCTGGCTACCTCGGTGCGGACATATTGAACTCGGGTAAACGTTTTGAACTGGAAGTGCGCAAGGCCGCCGGTGCATACGTGTGCGGCGAGGAAACCGCGATGCTGGAGAGCCTGGAGGGAAAACGCGGCATCGTGCGCGCCAAGCCGCCGCTGCCCGCGATCGCCGGTCTGTTCGGCCAGCCCACCGTGATCAACAACGTGATCTCGCTGGCCAGTGTGCCTATCATCCTGGCCAGGGGCGTAGCCTTTTACAAGGACTATGGCATGGGACGTTCGCGCGGCACGCTGCCGTTCCAACTGGCGGGCAACATCAAACAGGGCGGCCTGATCGAAAAGGCATTCGGCGTGACCCTGCGCGAGCTGATGTACGACTTCGGCGGCGGATCGGCATCGGGTCGGCCTATCAAGGCGGTGCAGGTGGGCGGTCCGCTGGGCGCGTATCTGCCCGAGTCGCAATGGGATACTCCGCTGGATTACGAGGCTTATGCTTCATTGTGGGCGGTGCTCGGGCACGGCGGCATCGTGGTTCACGACGACAGCGCGGACCTGGCAAAACTGGCGCGCTATGCGATGAAATTCTGCGCGATCGAGTCCTGCGGCAAGTGCACGCCGTGCCGGATCGGCGCGACGCGCGGCGTCGAGGTGATGGACAAGATCATCGCCGGACAGGACGGGGAAGGGCAGGTCGAGTTGTTGCGCGACCTGTGCGATACGATGCTGAACGGTTCGATGTGCGCGATGGGCGGCATGACGCCTTACCCGGTGCTGTCCGCGCTGAATCACTTTCCAAAAGATTTTGGTTTGGTTAACTCCCGATAACCTATTAGGAATTTTAAAAATACTCGATACATCTGTGAAGCTTTCGACCCCAATGTGGGAGCCCGATTTATCGGGCGATTGTGTGCCATGGCATCGCGCAATAAATTGCGCTCCTACAGGGCATTTTGGTTCTAATGGATTATCTGGGTTAAATAAATACACGGCCACAGGAGAGCATCATGCTTGAGCAACTCAACGAAAAAGATTTTGGTACACCCAAACGCATCTCAGAACAGGAAGTCACGCTGGAGATAGATGGCATGCAGGTGACCGTCGCGGCGGGGACATCGATCATGCGCGCGGCTGCCGAAAGCGGCGTGAACGTGCCCAAGCTGTGCGCGACGGACAGCCTGGAACCGTTCGGTTCATGCAGGTTGTGCCTGGTGGAGATCGAGGGGCGCAAGGGCTATCCGGCGTCATGCACCACGCCGGCGGAACAGGGCATGAAGGTACGCACCCAGTCGCCCAAGCTGCAGGCGCTGCGCAAGGGCGTGATGGAGCTGTACATCTCCGACCACCCGCTGGACTGCCTGACCTGCGCGGCCAACGGCAATTGCGAATTGCAGGACATGGCCGGCGTCACCGGATTGCGCGAGGTGCGCTACGGCTACGACGGCGAGAATCATATCCACAGCCTGAAGGATGAATCGAATCCCTATTTCACTTACGATCCTTCCAAGTGCATCGTGTGCAACCGCTGCGTGCGCGCCTGCGAGGAAACCCAGGGCACTTATGCCTTGACGATATCTGGGCGCGGTTTCGAATCTCGTGTCTCGCCGGGCCAGGACCAGCCATTCATGGATTCGGAATGCGTGTCGTGCGGCGCGTGCGTGCAAGCCTGCCCGACCGCCACCCTGCAGGAAAAATCCGTGATTGCGCTGGGGCAGGCCGAGCACAGCGTGGTGACCACTTGCGCCTATTGCGGCGTGGGCTGTTCCTTCAAGGCGGAGATGAAGGGCAGCGAGGTGGTGCGCATGGTTCCCGACAAGAACGGCCAGGCCAATGAAGGCCACTCGTGCGTGAAAGGCCGCTTCGCCTGGGGTTACGCGACGCACAAGGATCGCATCCTCAAGCCGATGATACGCGGCAAGATCACCGACCCCTGGAAGGAAGTGAGCTGGGATGAGGCGCTGAATTACGCCGCTGGGGAATTCAAGCGCATCCAGAAAAAATACGGACGCGACTCGATCGGCGGCATCGTCTCCTCGCGCTGCACCAATGAAGAAGGTTACCTGGTGCAGAAGCTGGTGCGCACCGCGTTCGGCAACAACAACGTCGATACCTGCGCGCGGGTGTGTCATTCGCCGACCGGCTACGGCCTGAAACAGACGCTGGGCGAATCCGCCGGGACACAGACGTTCAAATCGGTCGAACACAGCGATGTGATCCTGGTGATCGGCGCGAACCCGACCGATGCCCATCCGGTGTTCGCCTCGCGGATGAAAAAGCGTTTGCGCGAAGGTGCCAAACTGATCGTGATCGATCCGCGCAAGATCGAACTGGTGCGTTCGCCTCATATCAAAGCCGAGTTTCATTTGCCGCTCAAACCCGGCACCAATGTGGCGATGGTTTCAGCGCTCGCCCATGTGATCGTTACCGAGGGCCTGCTGGCGACCGAATTCATCGCCCAGCGTTGCGAGGACAAGGCCTTCCAGCAGTGGCGTGACTTTGTCGCGCTGCCGGAGAATTCACCCGAGGCGATGGAGCAGACCACCGGCGTGCCGGCGGAACTGGTGCGCGGTGCGGCGCGGCTGTATGCGACCGGCGGCAATGCCGCGATCTATTACGGGCTGGGTGTCACCGAGCATGCGCAGGGTTCGACCGCGGTGATGGGCATCGCAAATCTGGCGATGGCCACCGGCAATATCGGCCGCGAAGGCGTGGGTGTGAATCCGTTGCGCGGGCAGAACAATGTGCAGGGCGCCTGCGATATCGGTTCTTTCCCGCACGAATTGCCGGGCTACCGCCATGTTTCCGATTCGACTACCCGCCATCTGTTCGAACAGGCGTGGGGCGTAGAGATCCAGCCCGAGCCGGGATTGCGCATACCGAATATGTTCGATGCCGCGCTGGACGGCAGTTTCATGGGGCTGTATTGCCAGGGCGAGGATATCGTGCAGTCCGACCCGGACACCCAGCACGTTACCGCGGCACTTTCTGCCATGGAGTGCATCGTGGTGCAGGATATCTTCCTGAACGAGACCGCGATGTATGCGCACGTGTTTTTGCCGGGCTCGTCATTCCTGGAAAAGGACGGCACTTTCACCAATGCGGAACGGCGCATCTCGCGGGTACGCAAGGTCATGCCGCCCAAGGCCGTCTATGCAGACTGGGAAGTGACGATACAGCTGGCGCAGCGCCTGGGTTACCGGATGGATTACGCGCACCCGTCCGAGATCATGGACGAGATCGCGCGCCTGACGCCCACTTTCCATGGCGTGAGTTACGAAAAGCTCGATCAGCTCGGCAGCATACAGTGGCCGTGCAACGACGAGGCCCCGCTGGGCACACCGACCATGCACATCGACCAGTTCGTGCGCGGCAAAGGCAAGTTCATCATCACCAAGTATGTGGCGACCGACGAAAAGGTCACGCGCAAATTCCCACTGATACTCACCACCGGCAGGATATTGTCGCAATACAACGTGGGCGCGCAGACCCGGCGCACCGAGAACGTGCAGTGGCATGAGCAGGATCTGCTGGAGATCCATCCGCATGATGCAGAAGAACGCGGTGTTGTGGATGGCGGCTGGGTGGGCATCCACAGCCGTTCCGGCGATACGGTGTTGCGCGCCAAGGTGTC
>DIYV01000024.1:0-2234 GCA_002429165.1 Gallionella sp. UBA6045
GACGACCAGACCGTGCGCGCCACGCTGGGCCGCCTGCTGTTCTCGGGCGACGAAGCCAAGAAACAGGTGAAGGTGCTGTCCGGCGGCGAGAAAGGGCGCATGCTGTTCGGCAAATTGATGCTGCAAAAGAACAACGTGCTGCTGATGGACGAACCTACCAACCACATGGACATGGAATCCATCGAGTCGCTCAACACCGCGTTGCTGGAATTCAAGGGCACGCTGATGTTCGTCAGCCATGACCGCGAGTTCGTTTCATCGCTGGCAACGCGCATCATCGAGATCACCGCAAAGGGCATAGCCGATTACCACGGTACCTATGAAGAGTATTTGCGCGATCAGGGCATGGCTTTATAAAAGCTCGAACTCCCCTTCCCGCTGCGGCGATCGATAGCGCCGAGAAGAATCTGCACGACGTCCTGGCGCTGTCCATCGAGCACACCCCCGCCCGCTCCGCGATCGTGGTCTGGGATGGGCAATGTGATCTCGCGGTCGCGCTCACTGAAGCCTACCGGCGCTGCCTGCCCGACGCGCTATTTATCGAATTCGACAGTAGTGCACCCGAGTCTGTGCTCACCGCATTCGAACAACTCTCACCCGGCGACCTCGTGGTGCTGATCCAGTCCACCAGCTTTCGCCTGGACGCGTTTCGCATCCGCGTCGAACTTTTCAAGCGTTCGCTCAAGGTGATCGAACACCCGCATCTGGAACGCATGAATGGTGAAGAAGCGCTGACCTACATAGACTCGCTGGCCTATGATCCGGCCTACTATCGCGGGGTGGGTAACGCCCTGAAAACCCGCCTTGATAATGCCAAAGTCGGCGTCATCGACAGCGGCGGCGAGCAATTGATATTCCCATCCGGATTCGAATCCGCCAAGCTCAATGTCGGCGATTACCGCAACATGCAAAATGTCGGCGGCCAGTTCCCCATCGGCGAAGTGTTCACAGAATCAAAGGATCTGGAAGCGGTGCATGGCCTCGTTCGCATCTTCATTTTTGGCGACACGAAATTTACGGTCAACAAACCCGAACATCCGATCACGCTGGTTATCAGCAACGGACGAGTAACCGATACCATAGCTTCCACTCCCGAGTTCGAACGGGTGCTCGCCAATATCCGCGCCGACGAGGGCGAAGTCTGGTTGCGTGAACTGGGCCTGGGGCTGAACAGGGCATTCACACCGGACAGGTTGGTCAGCGACATCGGCACCTTCGAGCGCATGTGCGGCGTGCATCTGTCGCTGGGTGCCAAACACGGCATCTACAACAAACCCAACATCAGGAAGGCGACGGCAAAGCATCATGTCGATGTATTTGCGATTACCGAATCGTTCACGCTGGACGATGAAGTGGTCTATCGCGACGGCGCGTGGCAGGTCGATTCAATAAGCCAGCCTGAAAGATGAACACATACCGGCGGCTTAAAGCGCATGTGCCCCCCGCAAGGACTGCTGTCGCCGTTTGTAAGTGATGCTGATCATCGATGACGCGGTGCGGGCCTTTTAAGCAAAGGGCATGAGTGGTCACTTGTTACAAGAGTCGAAGCATTGCTCCTTGGTACGATCGGTGTACTGCCTGCACCTCGAAAAGCACAGGTCGAAGGAATTCGGGGTCGACCCCGCTTGCACGGGTGGCTTTTCCTCAGGCTCGATAACCGCATCGGGTTGCGGAACGACTTCTACGTGCTGCAACTCCGGGTTGGATCCGTTAGTGAAACCCAGAGAATCAATGCAAAGGTTAAGCCTTCTTGCCAGATCAACAATAACCCCGCGCCCCAACTTGTCCAGTGTCTCGGGACGGGAATTACGTTTCATATCGCGGCTCACGCCATAATCATCAGGATCCAGCTCTTTGGCATGGTCAAGCCTGGCAGGTATTGAACCGACAGCCATGACCTCCCCGTTTTTACCGACAATCGAAACACTCAGGTTGGCGCGAAATACCAGCTTTGCGTCCCCGCCGAGATTGTTATCTTTAAGCAATACACTCATGCCTTCACGCAAATAATTTTCCTGGGGTGAATCCTGTTGCATGGCATCCACCTTGTCCGCAACAGCCCGCACAACAAATATTGCATCAAGACCATTATCGCGTGCCAGATCGGCAAACGCCTCCTTGGCGCCGGCAGCATCAAAACCTCTCGCCGAATTCAATTTTGCCACTAATGCTGTTCGGTCATACTCGACACTTTTTACGGTCCAACCCGGATAGGATTTCGCGATCCTTGCGCG
>DIYV01000024.1:2437-8175 GCA_002429165.1 Gallionella sp. UBA6045
TATTGCGATTTTGTCAAAATTGACGCTTTCCGGCACGAGGGAAACAATAGCAATGTTCTTGATCACGCTTTTACTCTGCTCGGTCAAATGTTGCGGTGCGGAGGCGCAACCGGACAACAGCAAGAAGATTGCAAATATGCGTGTGATCGGGTTTGATACATGGTTCATTTTAGTTTTCCAGTTCAATCTGTCCAATATGATAATTGTACTATCAACAAACAGCTGTTTAGAAAACAATATAAAAAAGTTCGATTTGGCTTATCCGCGTTCTTCTTCAGTATCATTGTTCGGCAGTTAGAATGACCGCCACGCACAAAGGAACATCAGCATGAACAACGCCAGGCGTTACACCCTGACCATCTCCTGCCCCGACCGGGCGGGCATCATCGCGGCGGTGAGCGGCTTTATCGCGGAGCATGGCGGCTTCATCGTCGAGGCAAGTTATCACACCGAGCAGGAGGCGCAACTCTTCTTCATGCGCCAGGAAATACGCGCCGATTCCCTGCCGTTCGATGCCGATGAGTTCCGCCGCCGTTTTACTGCGCTGGCGCAGGAGTTCGCGATGAGTTGGCAGTTATCAGATTCGGCACAAAAGAAGCGGCTGGTGATCCTGGTGAGCAAACAGGATCATTGCCTGAACGATCTGCTGCACCGCTGGCGCAGCGGCGAGTTGCTGGTGGACATTCCCTGCGTGATTTCCAACCACGGGGATTTGCGCAGCTTCGTCGAGTGGCACGGCATCCCGTTCATCCATGTGGACATGCCGGGAAATAATACCGCCGGCAAGGCCGCCGCGTTCGACCAGATCGCCGCGCTGTTCGAGCAGCATCGCGGCGATTGCATGGTGCTTGCACGCTTCATGCAGATTCTGCCGCCCGCGTTGTGCCGGCGTTATGCCGGGCGCATCATCAACATACACCACAGCTTCCTGCCGTCCTTCGTCGGCGCCAAGCCCTATCACCAGGCCTATCAGCGCGGCGTCAAACTGATCGGTGCGACCTGCCATTACGTCACCGACGAGCTGGATGCGGGGCAGATCATCGAGCAGGACACGATGCGCATCGACCATGGCGACACGGTCGAGGATCTGGTGCGTTATGGGCGCGACATCGAGAAAACTGTATTATCGAGAGGTCTGCGCTATCACGTGGAAGATCGCGTAATGGTGTGCGGCAACAAGACCATCGTGTTTCGCTGATTCCAGATTCGGAAGTGATTTTTGTCGGGGCTAAAAGGTAAACTATGAAGAACTTCTTATTCGCGGCACTTCTCTATACTTTTATATCGCCGGCTTTTGGCCAGTCACCGGCTGCGGAATCTGCATTTGCCGAACCCGCCGTCGTGTATTGGGACTCGGCCGAAGGCAAAGTCCTGCGTGCCCGCATGCCGGCCGACGCCGATTACTGGCAGCTTGCCCCGAACTTCGCCGCGCAGATCACCCAGTCGTATTGCTCCGTGGCCAGCGCCATCACCGTACTCAATTCGATGCCGATCGCGAAACCGGTCGATCCGACCTATGCGCCCTACGCCTACTTTACCCAGCGCAACTTTTTTACCCCCGCGGTCGCAAAGATCATCAGCCCGCAGACGGTTCTCGAGATGGGCATGACGCGCGAGGAAATGGCCGCAACGCTATCGCGCGAGGGTGTCAAGGCAATCTCTATTGCTGGCGATACCTTCAGCGAGGAGAGTCTGCGCACCCTGCTGAAGAAAGCGCTGGGCGATGACGGGCAGTTCGTGCTGGCCAATTATTATCGTGGGGCTCTGGGGCAGGTCGGCGGAGGACACTGGTCGGCATTGGCCGCCTATGATGCGCAGTCCGACAGCGTGCTGATACTCGATGTGGCCAAGTACAAATATCCCCCGGCATGGGTCAGCATCAGCCTGCTGCGTCAGGCGATCGCCACGACAGACACAACCAGCAATAAAGCGCGCGGATTGGTTATTGTTTCAAAATAAATGACATGGGAGTCAGGCCAGCCTTGCAACAAGGCGGCGGATCTCCGGCACACAGGAACCGCATCCGGTACCCGCTTTCAAGCATATTCCAACTGCTTCGACACTATCCAGCCCCTGCTGTTGTATCTCATTCAGGATGGTTTTTTCGCCGACGCTGAAACAGGCGCACACGGTACGTCCGGTATTGGCGGTCGCACCCTGCGGCGGTCGCGCGGCCAGCAATCCGGCCAAGTCCGCCGCATCGATCGCGGCCTGGCTGAACAGACTTGCCAGCCATTCGCGTTCCGGCAAACGCTGATCTGGTGCGATGAAGAACACGGCTTCCAAGCGGCCGTGCTGCACGCAAGCGGCGCGATAGCGGCCCATCGCGGCATCGCGGTACTCGATCAGGTCCCCTGAACAAGCCAGCGCTGCCTGCACCCAGTCTCGCCAGTTCTCCGGCACCACCTCTCCCGCGATCTCATGCCGCCAATAACCCGCGCCCTGTGTGCGGGCGCAATAATCGGCTTCCGGCAACGCAAGCCGCTCGCGGCTCAGCACAAAACCCTGCCAGGCTGGACGGTAGGGTGCGACATACACCGGCGTGTGTTTGAATTCCGGCTGGCCGGAGATCGGGTCGGTGATAGTCGCAACCAGCGCATCCACCCGCGCCGATCTTGCATAAGCGTCGTTCCAGTGCATGGGCACGAACACCGAGCCGATGCGCTGCTCGTCGCTGACCCGCACGCGCGCCAGCATGTTGCCGTGCCGGCTGCTTAATCGCGCCAGCCCGCCGAACTGCAATTGGTACTTTTGCGCATCGCGCTCATGCACCTGCACGTAAGGCTCATACGAATGCGCATTCAGGCGCGGTACCTTGCCGGTGCGCGTCATCGTGTGCCATTGGTCGCGCAATCGCCCGGTGTTCAGCACCAGCGGAAATTCGATATCCGTTGCCACAGCCGGCAGTCGCGCCGCAACGGCGATCATGCGCGCCTTGCCGCTGGGTGTATAAAACTTTCCGTCGGCGAACAGGCGCTGCGTGCCTTGCGGTGTTTGGCTGTTCACCGGCCATTGCACCGGTTGAATTGCGTCGTATTGCGCATCGTCGATAACGCTCAACGCGCTGATGTCGAAAGCACGGTTAGTATGAAATTCGCGTAGCGATTCGTTTGCCCCCTCGCCCGCTTGCGGGAGAGGGTTGGGGAGAGGGAAACGGGCTTGCCCGTTGCCAGTATTTTCGAAGCCTGACAGCCGCGCATGTTCACGAAATATCTGCGCGGGTTGTGTGTAAGGAAATGCTTCGGCAAAGCCCATGCGCTGCGCCACCTGGGTAATGATCCACCAGTCCGGTTTGGACTCTCCAGCTGCCGGCAGGAACGCGCGCTGCCGCGAGATGCGCCGCTCGGAATTGGTCACGGTGCCATCCTTCTCGCCCCAGCCTGATGCGGGCAACAGGATGTCGGCGCAGGCAGTGGTGTCGGTGTGCTGCATACAATCGGACACCACCACCAGCTCACAAGCCAGCAACGCTTCGCGCACCTTGTCCGCGTCCGGCATGCTGACCACCGGATTGGTGCCCATGATCCACACCGCCTTGATCCTGCCCGACGCGATGGCCTGAAACATGTCCACAGCTTTCAGCCCCGGTGTCTGCGCCATATTCTTTGCGGTCCAGAAACGCGCCACCAAATCTATGCTCGCCGCATCGGAAAAATCCATGTGTGCCGCCAGTTGATTCGCCAGCCCGCCGACCTCGCGTCCGCCCATCGCATTCGGCTGGCCGGTCACCGAGAACGGCCCCATGCCCGCTTTTCCAATTCGACCGGTAGCCAGATGCACGTTGATGATCGCGTTGCCTTTGTCCACGCCGCTGGAAGACTGGTTGATGCCCTGCGAGAAAACCGTCACGGTGCGTTCGGTGCAAGTGTACTGGCGGAAGAATTCGCTGACCTGTGTCTCAGGCACGCCACACACCTGCGCCACTTTCGGTATCGAGTTGACCGCGCGCGCCGCCTCGAAGGCACCGGCAAAACCTTCCACGTGCGCCTCGACGAAATTCAAATCGATTGCGTCCTCGCGGCGCAGGTGATGCAGCAGGCCGTTGAACAGAAATGCGTCCGCTCCCGGCGCAATCGCCAGATGCAGATCGGCGATGTCGCAAGTGGCGGTGCGCCTCGGGTCGATCACCACCACCTGCATTGTGGGGCGCGCTTTCTTTGCCGCAGCGAGGCGCTGGTAAAGCACCGGGTGCGCCCAGGCATAGTTGGAGCCGACCAGCACGACGAGGTCGGCCATCTCGATATCTTCGTAACAGACCGGTACCGCATCCGCGCCGAACGCGCGTTTGTGCGCGGCCACCGCCGACGACATGCACAGACGGGAATTGGTATCGATGTTCGCGCTGCCGATGAAACCTTTCATCAGTTTGTTGGCGACGTAATAATCTTCGGTCAGCAGTTGCCCCGAGACATAGAACGCCACCGCATCCGGCCCGTGCTGCGCGATGATCTCTTTAAACCCTTCAGCGACGCGACCCAGCGCCTTATCCCATGAAGTGCGCTGGCCGTTGACGATGGGGTAAAGCAGGCGGCCTTCGTTATCCAGCGTCTGATCCAGCGCCGTTCCCTTGGAACACAGCCGCCCCAGATTGGCCGGATGTTGCTGGTCGCCCGACACGGTAACAGCGCCAGCCGCGACCTTCACCTCTACTCCGCAACCGACGCCGCAATACGGGCAGGTAGTACGAACAGCATCCGGCATGGCTAGGCTGCTTTGCATGCTCCGGCCTTAACCCCAAGAAACAGCACGCCATGTGCGACCCGCACTTCATGACGATGCGCGCAGCCTTCATCCGGTGCGACCGCAACGCCCGACTCCAGATCGATCACCCAGCTATGCAGAGGACAGGTGACGCGCTTGCCGTGCACGATGCCCTGCGAGAGCGGCCCGCCCTTGTGCGGGCAACGGTTGTTCAGTGCGAACACCTGGTCGTCCACGCTGCGGAACAGCGCGATCTCGCCCGATGATGTTTGCACCACCCGCGAACCCTGCCGCGGGATGTCTTCCAGATTGCCGATTTGTATCCAGTTCATAATTTCCACCTCACTATCAATACCGAAAGCTGCAAGACCGAAAGAGCTGCATCGCTCCTCCCCTGATAAGGGGAGGCTGGGAGGGGTTGGTGTTTCCGCAAAAACCAAACCCCCTCCAGCTCCCCCTTATCAGGGGGAGAGCCATGTTGTTGCTCCGTTCAATTTGTTCATGTGTTACGCAATCGTCGCCAGCGATTCATATTCATGCGCATCCTTGCCTTCCGCGCGTTCCTTCCACGGATCGTCCTGCGAATAGCGTTGCGATTCCAGGAAGCGTGCATACAGTTCGGCGCGTCCCGCCGCATCCTCGACGACATGCTGTTTCACGTACGCCAATCCGACGCGCTCTATCCATGGTGCGGTGCGTTCCATATAATGCGCATCCTCGCGATACAGCTGCATGAATGCGCCGGTATATTCCAGCACCTCTTCCTCGGTCGCGACCTTGCACAGGAAATCGGTGACGCGCACCTTGATGCCGCCGTTGCCGCCGACATGAATCTCGTAACCCGAATCCACGCACACTACGCCGAAATCCTTGATGGTGGCCTCGGCGCAGTTGCGCGGGCAGCCGGAGACCGCAATCTTGAATTTGTGCGGCGTCCACGAACCCCAGGTCATCTTCTCGATCTTGATGCCCATCGCTGTGGAATCCTGCGTGCCGAAGCGACACCACTCCGAGCCGACGCAGGTCTTCACGGTGCG
>DIYV01000187.1 GCA_002429165.1 Gallionella sp. UBA6045
AGATGTGTATAAGAGACAGGAGCTGGTTCGCATGCGCGCAGACGGCAGCAGACCATTGCCCAAAATCCGTTTCCGGTGCCCAGGGGAAGCGGCGGCTTCTGGTTGCGCACGGCGTATCGACGCCAAGTTGCTCACACACTGTGTCTACGATGCATGCCGCGTCTTCCCGTGCCGAGGTGAGCTTGCCGCCTATCGAATAATGCACGCCGTTGCTGGTGGTCTTCAATTCCCAGTCGCGGCTGACATCCGACGGCGAGGCTTTGTCGCTGCGCTTCATTACCCGCACGCCGGCATAGCTTCCAACGATATCCTCTTCCGTCCATGCTGTCTTGAGGTAATGATTGGCCGCGGCAAGCAGATAGGCGATATCTTCGGGCTCGACCGACACCGGGCCTGGCTCGCCCTTGTAGTCATCATCCGTGGTGCCGACCAATGTCATCCCATACCAGGGGATCATGAAAAACACGCGGCCATCCAATTGTGCGGTCAGCAGCAACGCCTCATCCAACATCGTCCCCGGCATCACGATATGCACGCCTTTTGATAAGCGGCACCAGTCCTGCCCCGGTTGCGACGCAGACAACCACAGGCCGGTGGTATTGACGATTTGCCGGGCAAAAACCTGCGCGCTGTTGTCATTTATCCTGTCCAGCACCGTTGCGCCGCAGGCCATACCGCCCGATTCCATCAGCCCGGTCAGTTGGCAATAATTTACGCACACCGCGCCCTCCGCCATCGCACCCGCAATCAGTTCCAGCACCAGACGCGCATCGTCTGTTTGTGCGTCGCCATAGGTGTAACCGCCTTTCAGGCCCTCGCTATCCAGAACCGGAAAGCGTCCGGCAAATGCGGCGCGATCAAAGTAACGATGGGCGATGTCCGCACCAGGAAAGCCGGCAAGAATATCGTACAGGGTCAAACCGGCCTTCAGTTGCAGCGTGCCGATGCGGCTGCCCTTGTATAAAGGCACACCGAAACGCAACGGCCAGACGCGATGCGGCGCCAGTTTCAGCAACAACTGCCTTTCCAGTATTGCCTTCCTGACCAGCTTGAAATCGTAAGTCTCGAGGTAGCGCAAGCCGCCGTGGATCAGCTTGCTGGATGCGGAAGAGGTCGCGCCGGCCCAGTCGCCCCGCTCCACGATCGCGACGCTCAAGCCGCGCAAGGCTGCGTCATAAGCAGTCCACGCCCCATAGATGCCGCCGCCGCAAACCAGCAGATCGAAGTGTTTCCCTGCCAGCGAAGAAAAATCGCGCTTCATCTATTCCTCATTTGCAATCCCCTCTCCCGTTTGCGGGATAACCAGCGACTTGGCTGCGGCGGTTTGCAGCCTAGTCGAATGGCTAGTGTAGTGCATCACTCTTGGCGATACTTATGTGCAAGCCCTTGTAGGTCGGACTTTAGCCCGACATGTCGGGTTGAAACCCGACCTACAATGCGGTTCTTGAGGATGGCATAAGTTCCAGACAGCATGCAACACTACACTAGTTGTTTCATCCAGAGGGTTAGGGAGAGGGTGATGGCAAGTCGTTTTAAAACCAAATCAATCATGCGGCACCCTCTCCCCCGACCCCTCTACCACAAGTGTGAGAGGGGAGCATATCAATATGAATAGATGTTCATGCGCATCTGCAAAGCTTTTTGCGGCACATCGCTGATCAGGATATCCACGCCCAGCTCCAGTGCCTTGCCGATTTCCGCGTCGCTGTTGCAGGTGTAGACCGCGATGCATTTGCCGTGATCGCGCAGCAGCCTGACCATAGACTCATCAAGCGTCTTGATCGGCAAGCACAAGCCGTGAAGAAAGGATTGCCCGGCCAGCACCCGCTGCGCATCCGAAAACGTCTGGTCTGTTTCAAAGTTGTAAACCAGTGGTATCCCTGAAGAACGCTCGTGGGCATAGACCAGGCTGGCCAGGTTGAATGAAGAAACCAGAATGGAACCATCGCTGACCGGACCAACCACCTCCAGGATTTGCCGTATCTTGATTTCATGGCGATAGGCCGATTCCCAATCGCGGTTCTTGATTTCAAGCAGCAAGCGGCAGCGCCTGCGATAGGCATCGAGAAATTCCTTCAGGCTCATGATGCCTTCCGGTTTGGCATGCGCTGAAAAATGCGCGGCAAAATTCATCGCCTGTAACTGCGCGTGATCGAAATCGTCGATGTGCTTCGCGGAAAAACCTAGCTTGCCGAGGAAGCGGTCGTGCCACAGCACCGCAACCTCATCGCGAGTCAATTGCACATCCGTCTCGATGCCGTCGATGGAATATTCCAGCGCCTTGTCGAAAGCCGAGCGGGTATTTTCCGCCGCTTCCTTGTTGGCACCACGATGGGCGAAGATCAGGGATTTGGTCATGGGGGATTTTTGAATTAATCAATACTTGATCTTTAAGTTGGCGCTTCTCTCAACTTCCGCTTACGACACATTCCAGTCAGTCGCAAAACTTAAATTGTATAGTCTATGCGTTGGCAAACATATCGAAAAATTATCCTGCTGTAAAATCACAATAACTTCGGAAGTGACAGGAAATTTGACGATAACGTAAAGATGGTACAGACCAACCGCGATCCCAGTGATCTGGAATGCCGATATCACTTTTTTGCGCCAAGCCACCGTTTCCATTAAGCCGATTGAGAATGGCACACATATTGGCCACAGTACGTGCGAAAACAACGTAAACACGTACGTCATGATCACATTGAGCAGCAGGGCATCAAACCGAAATGACAGCCATAGCATTCCCTCGATGATTTGCTGAACCCCGAACAAAAGCGGGATCATCGCAAACGGAATCTCTGCCTTTCGCTTCGCCTTTTTCACGGTTGCCACACCGAGTACCAACAATGAAACCCCGGCTATAAAACTTGCTGTTGCTGAAAAACACATCGTGCTTAGTTTCTTTCATGCCGGACGGGATCGACCCAGCGCGCACTACCGAGGAGCACTCCAGAATCCGGTCAATAGTAAGTGCTGCGAACGATAAGTAAATTGAGTATCCGGAAGTCACTTTTTGTGTTCACGAGGCTGGGTGTTGCGGCTTTTTCCGGCTTTTTTCAATGAGATCGCAACGGCCTGCTCGACCGCTTTTTGCTTCGTCGCAGGATGGCTGCTGCCTATCGATCCTTCTTCTTCCCACTCATGCATCCGTGTCTTGATATTGCTGCTGACGACTGCCTGGCTTGTCCCTTTTTTTAGTGGCATGATATTTCTCCAATCCGTAGAATTACATTTGCTTAAGTTGCGACATTGTCGCGGACGTGTCCCGCGAGTTGGCTTGACGATCATTCAGCGCTGATGACCTCACCTCAATATGACATTGCAGAAGTTCTGGCGCTATCAACCGTTGCCCTATTCTCTACTTCGCAGCCCGTACACACTGTGTGCTACCGCACATCCGGCAAAAGATTTTTTACTCGCGCAGCACGGCAAAATTAGCTGGGCGAAAATGGCCAAGGGCTGGGAGGTGTCTGAGATTTTTGCACCAAGTTACACATCGAACTGTGATTATAGTCATCCCGAAAGCGGTCATCGGAATTTTGCGTTCAGGTCAATTTATTCAACTCACCCAGTAGCAGACACAAGATGATGCATCCAGGCTGTTCCTCGTTATTCGAAACAGAGTCCGGCTAAGTTCGTTTCAGCAACCACTCAAACTCATCCAATGGCACCGGCTTGCCGAACAAATAACCCTGGAAGGCATGACATCCGTGCAAATCGAGAAACTCGTGCTGAGCTTGGATTTCAACCCCTTCCGCGATCACGTCCAAACCTAACGCC
>DIYV01000105.1:0-4173 GCA_002429165.1 Gallionella sp. UBA6045
CGACTTTTAACCGGACACTACTGCGGTCACGTAAACCTTTTCAGCATGGGGCGCACATACGCGAAAGGTCACACCCCTTGCACCGGGGATGGCCCCCATGCCCGGATGTTTTGATGCGCTATGGTATTTTTCTGACATTCTGGTATCCGATTTATAGCTTTATGAAGCTGCGGCTCATAGGGAGGGGCTTGAGAGATATTTCACGGGTTAGTGCCATCCACTCATTTCATATTGCGAACATGGAGTAGCGGATTGCATCGACGCCCACTTATCGCCTGACTATTTTTGCCTTGAAAGATAGGATCTCATCTGGCCATACTCTTCGCGGCTTATCTCTCCACGGGCATATCTCACATCGAGAATATTGATCGCTTCTTCCCGTGGCCGCGTGTCATATTTCCGGTGAGCCCGGTAGCTATAACCCCAGTTTGCCATGCTCGAAAACAGCAGGAACACAATGCCAAACCAAAGAATCCAACCCCAGCCAAAATACCAGTCGTTCCAGTAATAATGATACATTCGACTCTCCTTTTTATTAGGACCATCAAGGCCGTTGCATGAGGTGAGGAACGGCTGCATCTCTGGATGGTGGCAGTAATAATTGCTGATATCTCGCCTACCATAAAATTGTTTTCTTCCCTATCCGCATGTTCTGTGCGCTGCCGCACAGAAGCGATTTGTACGTACCCGTATCTTGCGTCCACTAATTTCCATGGAACACCTGTTGTGACTATTTGCTGATTCTGCAAGGTTCGGCAATTCTCTGTGTTATTGAACCATCAACCATCCGCTTACGCGGATAGAAATCCGGTCAATTATTTTTAAGGAGAAAAAAATGAAACAAGCACCAGTCAAAGAACGCGAATCATCGAATAAGCAAACGCTGCAGCAACATCACGAGAATGCGGCAGAACACCACAAGCAGGCATCCAGGCATCACAAGGAAGCCGGCAAGTGTTGCGAGTCCAAAGACCTAAAAACTGCCGCACACCATACCCAGATAGCCCAGGGGCATACGGTTCAAGCCATGGAACAGGGAGCGGAGATCAGCAGGAAATATGCGAACAAGCATAGTTCGCTAAAGTAATCCGGACCGGTAATTGAACGTCCAGTATCACAGTAATGAACATCCCTTCAAATATGATCGAGGAGCGAGAAATGAGTTTGCAGAAGGAAAGGATTGCAATAATCGGAAGCAACTTTTCTTTCAAAGGTGAACTGCACGATTGGGTTGATGAACCGCCCACTAAATCGCATGAGTTTCCGTCACTGTCATTGAACGAACGCGGCATGATTCAAGATTGCAACAAGTCCTGCGAGAGGCTATTTGGCTATCTGCGCCGCGAATTGGTTTGGCAGCCTGTTTCATGCTTGTTTCTCCAGCTTGCCGGAGTTGCGTTGGTTCAGGATGGGCTATTTAACCCGCGACTTAATTTTCTCTGTCGTTGCGGTAATCTATTCCAGGCGCAAAATCGGCAAGGCGATACCTTTACCAGTACATTGAGTTTTGTCCGTCTTGAATATGATGGCAGGCTCACGCTGAGGCTGATTGTGAATCCTGCTGAAACCGCCAGGTCATAATCCCCTTTAATCGACATCTTGTATCTGGAGTTTTAAAAGCATTATTCAAAAATGAGAATGGAAAGGAACAATCATGTTACGCACATTTGCCAGGTTCATACGCTTCATTGGTAACTACCGCTATTACCGCAGGCAAGGCTTGAATTCTAAAACAGCAAGGGATCTTGCCAACATGACATTACCATAACCGGCGAAGAGCAACGTGTACTGCACAGGGAATACATAGCGGCACTTATTACTGGATCTGTGATCTGTTCCGAAATATTCTTTTAATTTTGATTTCATAAAATTGTTGGCTATTTCCCAAGGAGAAAAATCATGAAACACACATCAGCAACTCCAGGCAAACCGAACAAGGAACTCCAACCTGCCACACTTAAAAATGAAATTGGTGAAGGGCTTGACCGCGAAGAAATGATCTCTGTTGCGGCTTATTACCATGCCGAGCATCGCGGCTTTGTGGACGATGATTCACTGTCTGACTGGCTGGCCGCTGAAGCGGAGATCGACGCAACACACAAAAACCGCAAAGACATCAAAATCAAAGAGCACACCAATTGAAGTCCCGATGCCGTAAATTACACGCAGGGAGCCCCCCTGATTTTTAAGCAAGGAGCTGATCACATGACAACTGGAACAGTTAAATGGTTTAACGATGACATGGGGTTTGGTTTTGTCACTTCCGATAATGGCCGTGAAGATTTGTTCGCGCACCACCCCGAAATCAATATGAGCGGTTTCAAGTTACTCGAAAAAGGCCAAAAGGTTGCCTTTGAAGTGACGCAAATTCCAGGCGGCAAGGAAGCGTCACATATTAGGGTTTTTACATAAGCGTCAGTTCCGGTCAATACCCTGCGCTCATTTCCATCGATGCCATGCAGCGGGAACAGACCGGGCAACCCGGTATGTCATGGGTGCGGTAACGAACAGACCCGTCCATCCGGAGCGGGCATGCTTGTTTATATGCACACTGTTAAAGACGTGCCTGTGCATGTTTGCCATGCGCGAAATATCCGCGCCATTACCCAAAGGAGGATATCCAATGCTCAATTACGAATTGCGACACGACGAAGGCATACTCGTGCTGCATCCGGAAGGGCCGCTTGAAGCGGCAGATTTTATTTCGATAACGAGCCAGGTCGATACTTATCTGGAGGGACACGGGAAGCTGCACGGCGTGTTGATACACGCGAAATCGTTTCCCGGCTGGAAAGACTTTGCCGCGATGCTTGCTCACTTGAAGTTCCTCAGGGAGCATATCCAGAAGATCGAAAAAGTTGCGGTCGTCGCGGACGGGGCTTTGGCGAATATCATGCCGAACATTGCAAAACATTTCGTCCATGCACAGGTGCGGCACTTCGACTTCGTGCGCGAGGATGCCGCGTGGGACTGGCTCGGGCAAACCGGCAAGGCACAGATGAATCCGGTCGCGTGACCGGATAATCCGCGCCAGCAATTCACGCGCAATGCATTCAATCAGGAGACAGTCATGTCCATCGAACTCGATCAGCAATGCATCAATACCATTCGCTTCCTGTCGGTGGATATGGTGCAAAAAGCCAACAGCGGGCATCCGGGCCTGCCGCTCGGCGCCGCGCCTATGGCCTACGTGCTGTGGACGCGCTGGCTCAAGGTCAACCCGCGCAACCCGCACTGGTTCAACCGAGACCGCTTCGTGCTCTCGGCCGGACACGGCTCGGCGCTGCTTTACAGCCTGCTGCACCTGAGCGGCTACGACCTTGCGCTGGACGACATCAAGCAGTTCCGCCAATGGGGCAGCAAGACACCGGGGCATCCCGAGCACGGATACACGCCGGGCGTGGAAATTACCACCGGGCCGCTGGGACAAGGCTTAGCCAACGCGGTCGGCATGGCGATCGCAGAGGCGCAACTCGCGGCCCGCTACAACCGGCCCGGTCACGCGCTCATCGATCACCATACCTATGCCCTCGTCAGCGATGGCGATCTGATGGAGGGCGTGGCCTCCGAAGCGGCCTCGCTGGCAGGGCATCTCAAGCTCGGCAAGCTCACCTGCCTCTACGACGACAACCACGTCACCCTGTCCGCCGGCACCGACATCACTTTTTCCGAAAATCGCGCGCAGCGTTTCGCGGCCTATGGCTGGCACACCGTGTCGGTGGCGGACGGCAACGATCTCGTCGCGATCGACGCCGCGCTGGCTGCCGCGCGCGCGGAAACCATTCGTCCGTCGCTGATCCTGGTGCATACCCATATCGGTTACGGCTCACCCGAGCAGGATAGTTTCAAGGCGCACGGCTCGCCGCTCGGCGTGGATGATGTGCGCAAGACAAAACAAAAGCTGGGCTGGCCGACCGAGCCAGATTTCCTGATACCGGACGAGGCACTGGCGCATTTCCGCGAGGCGGTGGAACGCGGTGCGCAAGATGAATTGAAATGGAACGTATTGTTGAACGCCTACGCCAAGGCATTTCCGGAACTGTCCGAAGAGCTCCGGGGCCGCTTGCGCGACGAACTGCCGCCAGGCTGGGATGCGGACATCCCGGTATTCCAGGCCGATGCAAAAGGACTCGCCACGCGCGATGCATCCGGCAAGGTGATGAACGCCATTGC
>DIYV01000105.1:4453-4632 GCA_002429165.1 Gallionella sp. UBA6045
TCGACCTTTCTGATCTTCTCCGACTACATGCGCCCGGCTATCCGGCTGGCGGCGCTGATGGGACTCCACATCGTGCACGTGTTCACGCACGACAGCATCGCCGTCGGCGAGGACGGGCCCACGCATCAGCCGGTGGAACAACTGGCGAGTCTGCGTGCGATTCCGAATCTCATCGTGAT
>DIYV01000111.1 GCA_002429165.1 Gallionella sp. UBA6045
TGGGACGGCTGGACGCTTACGGCGCTCCGCGGTATGGGCGCTCCGAATTAGCGTCTGCGGGTGATTGACAGAGTTGCACTGTTCCTTATGTTGAGAAGTGAGGCAATCCGCCTCATTTTCCGACAGGAGCAGAATCATGAACTCAGCGACTCAAGCCATCAGTCCGTTGCGTCAACGCATGACCGACGACATGCGGATGCGCAAACTCACTCCCCAGACCCAGAGCAGTTATATCTGCACCGTGCGGCAGTTCGCCGGTTTTCTGGGTCGCTCACCCGAAACGGCTACTGCCGAAGATTTGCGACGTTACCAGTTGCACTTGGTGGATGACGGACACTCCCCAAGTGCAATCAATGCGGCGATCACCGGATTGAAGTTCTTCTACGAGACCACGATTGAACATCCAGAGCTACTCAGCCGGATGCAACCGGTACACCTCCCGCATAAATTGCCGGTGGTGTTGAGCCGGGAAGAGGTGGCACGGCTGATTGCCGCAAGCGGGAATCTGAAACACCAGACGGCGCTGTCGGTCGCCTACGGCGCTGGATTACGTGCCAGCGAAGTGGTCGCGCTGAAGGTAAGTGACATCGACAGCCAGCGCATGGCGCTGCGCATCGAACAGGGCAAGGGCAGCAAGGATCGCTACGCCATGCTCTCGCCGGTGCTGCTCGAGTGCCTGCGCAACTGGTGGCGGACTGCCCATGCTCAGGGCAAGATACTCAATGGTGGCTGGCTGTTCCCCGGATTGAATCCGATAGGCCCGCTCAGTACGCGTCAACTCAACCGCGCGATACACGCCGCCGCCGAGGCGGCGAACATCGACAAGCGTGTCTCGATGCACACCCTGCGCCACAGTTTCGCCACCCACTTGCTGGAGCAGAAGGTCGATATCCGCGTGATCCAGGTTCTGCTCGGGCACAAGAAACTTGAAACTACGGCACTGTATGCCCAGGTGGCCACCGAGGTCCTGCGCGAGGTGGTCAGTCCACTGGATAGCCTGAAGCCAGCGTAATTCACGCTCGTAGTTCACGATCATCGTTGACATGCGTCCCGCACTGGAGGTCGCGGATATCTTCCGCGTCCATGATCCGGCATGGCGAGCAGCTCAGCAAGGGCATTTGAGTTTAGGGCAGCTCAAAGTCATGTCCGCCATCGAGCAGTGCCGTAGCGCGGCGCTGGGGGGACATGTGCTGCACTGTCCCGCCTGTGCGCATGACGAGATCGCCTACAATTCCTGCCGCAACCGGCATTGCCCCAAGTGTCAGGCGAGTGCGGCCAAGCGCTGGCTCGAAGCGCGCCAGACTGAGTTGTTGCCGGTGGACTATTACCACGTGGTATTCACCTTGCCGGAACCGATCGGCGCCATCGCTTATACCAACAAGGCGGTGATCTATCGTCTGCTGTTTGAGGTTGCCGCAGAAACGCTGCGTGTCATCGCCGCCGATCCCAAGCATCTGGGCGCGCGGATCGGGGCGACGCTGGTGCTGCACACCTGGGGATCGGCGTTGACGCATCATCCGCATGTGCATGGCATCGTTCCGGGCGGCGGGCTGTCATTCGATGGTGAGCGTTGGGTCGCCTGCAAGCCGGGTTTCTTCCTGCCGGTGCGGGTGCTGTCGCGGCTGTTCCGGCGGCGCTTTCTGGAAGAACTGGAGCGGGCGCATCGCACCGGCCAGTTGCAGTTCTTCGGTGAGTACGCGCCGCTTGTCGATGCGGCGGCCTTCGCCGACTGGCTCGCGCCGCTGCGCAAGTGCGAATGGGTGGTGTATGCCAAACGCCCGTTTGCCGGGCCGGCGGCGGTGCGGGCTTATCTGTCGCGCTACACCCATCGGGTGGCGATCTCCAATTCACGCCTCATCGCCCTGGACGCGCGCGGCGTGACTTTCCGTTGGAAGGATTATCGTGCTGCGGGGGCGACGCGCCACAAGACCATGACGCTCGGCGCGGACGAGTTCATGCGCCGCTTCCTGTTGCACGTCCTGCCCGGCGGCTTCCACCGCATCCGCCATTACGGGCTGATCGCCAATACTGGGCGACGGGAGAATCTGGCACGGGCACGCGAGCTGCTGCATGTGGCGCCAATCGTCAGTGCGGAACCCAATGCGGATGCATCGGCTGGATCCGTTCAGCCCACCTTCGTCTGCCCGGACTGCGGTGCGGCGATGATTATCGTCGATACCCTGGCGCGCAAATATCTGATTCGCGCGCCACCTCAGCCTCGAGTTGTGCCATGAGCACAAGCGCTACTCGATATCCAAGCTGCCATCGGTCAGAGCCGATGCGGGAAGCTATTACCTTGTGGTGCCAAACTCTCGTTTACTGTTCGCAGCTTCAACGAGAAATCCTGCGTATCCGCTTCGACATGGCTTATCTGGATGATGTCATCGTCAGACAGATCGGCCTGATCGCCATGTCCAACGACAGAGTGAGGACTCAAATCCCCATAGACCGGCGCCTGCTCTAAAGCGCACCGGTACTTCACGCGGTTTCCTCCTTTGAGGCTTGTCCAACACCGGCCCGCAGCGTTATGCTGTATCGTGACCGGCCTGCGGCTGAGGGCCGCTATCGGATAACCCTTAACAATAACAGCCGTTCGCGACTGGCAGCTTTCCGGCAATTAATATGGGAACATGAAGTTCCGTTCGGTGCCATTTGCAGACGCTCGATGGTGAAATTCAATTGCAGAGTGATTTTCTATTTAATGATTACACCAGTGTTGTGAAGGCTGGAGTTAATGCGACAGAACTGGGTTGGCCAGCATCTCGAAACGCCGGCCGTTCGCATCTCGACTGGGAATCGATATAGTCACGCGCCATGTACTGGCAGGTAAATTCCGAGCGCCGTGCCAAAGGCAATAATGGTCAACACGGCGGCCGTAATTATGCCGAACATGTAGTCACGTTCACGCAGGAATACGACTAACATCAGTGCCAATCGCAGCACCGGCAGCATGATGAGCAAAGCAATACCGGCCATAACGATCGTTGTGCCGGACGGCCCCCCTAAAGCTGAGGCACCCAGGTAACCTTCAACTTGTACCAGCACGAGTCCCAGTGCAGTGACAGCGGATGAGAACCATGTGCCATAGTTCAGAAGTTGCGCGAGCATTCCTTCCAGTCGTTCTGTTTTCAGTGTCTTGGTGTTCAAGCGAGGTTTCCGAAAAGATGGATGCCAAAAGCGGTGAGAAGCATTTGCGCGGCCAGCGCTATGAGCACGACGACGAACAGCACGCGGAGCTTCTCATTGGACACCCGCATCAGGATGCGCGCACCCAGCACCGAACCCACGACCGAACCAAGGACGACGGGGCCGGCGATGGAAGGCACGATATCGCCGCGCATGAAATAGGCACCTGCACTGGCTGCCGCCGTCACGCCGATCATGAAATTGGAGGTAGCTGACGACACCTTGATTGGCAGGCGCAGGGCGGTGTCCATGGCCGGGATCTTAAGCACCCCGCTGCCAATCCCCAGCAGGGCCGAGATCAGACCCGCGCCGTACATCAGAGTCATGCCCATCGGCACGCGCTGCACCTGATAGGTGACCTCACGTCCAAGCGCGCGATCGGGATAGCTCGCGTGAAGTTTCAAGATATCTGCCCAACTCGTGCCTGTTTTCTCGCTGGCTGTGGCGACCGGATCGGCACGTCGTGCCAGCATCTGTCTGGCAGACACCAGCAACACCACTGCGAATAGACAATATAGATAGGACACCGGAATGATTCCAACCAGAAATATGCCAGTTAGGGCACCCAGCGTGGTTGCCGTTTCAAGTACGACGGCCAGCCGTATATTGGTCAGGCTACCTTTCAAAAACGAAGAAGCACTGCCGCATGAGCAGGCGATCACCGATACGATGCTTGCGCCGATGGCCGTATGGATGTCGACGCCTCCAAACGTCGCCAGGATCGGCACAACGAAGATGCCGCTAGCCATGCCGAGCATGCCGCCAAAAGCACTGGAGCCGAGCGCCACCGCGAACAGCCACAAACCAAAATGAGCATGCATGTTAATTATTTTCCGTACCGCCTGTTGTTCGCCGGGCCAGACGAGTTACAAAACGAATCATGTCTCCCCGGTAGTAGAGTTTTTCGTAGTCAACCGGTCGGGCGCCAACGGAATACGAGGTCCGCTCGACCAGAAAGATCGCACTGCCAGTTTCAATACCGAGGGCCCGAGCGATGTTCTCTTCCGCCAATACCGCTTCCAGGCGGTATTCCGCTTCCAGCAGTGGTATTCCGTACTTCTGCTCAAGCAGCGCGAAAATCGGTTCGACCTCGAGATCATGGGTAACCACCTTGTCGCCAAGCTCGCGCGGCAGATAGGTTTCGTCGAACGATGTTGGCACGCCGTCGGCCAAGCGAACGCGTTGAATCCTGACAACCAGCGTGCCAGGCACGAGCGCAAGGTTGCGAGCAATGGTACTGTCGGCAGTGATGACCCGTTTGTCGATGAGGCGGGCGGTAGGCGTGCGTCCAATGGCCTGCATGTCCTCGACGAAACCGCTCAGTTCGGTTAGATCCTGCGTGATCTTTGGCGACGCAACGAAGGTGCCCTTGCCTCGCCGGATTTCAATCAGGCCGCGACTTGCTAGGTTCTGGATCGCTTTGCGAACGGTTGTGCGACTTACATCGAAGCGCTGGATCAGGCTGTACTCGGGGGGAATCTGACTGCCGGGTGGCAAGCTGCCATCGGAGATGCTTGATGCGAGCACCGTTTCAACCTTGGCGTAAAGCGGGAGCGGATTATTGTTATCAGTATGCATGTAGAAATAGTGACGTAATGATGTCTTGATGTCAAACGCAGTTCTGTCGCATTAACTCCAGCCTTCATAACATTGGTCTTGACGGTGATTCCGGATTTCACCGCTCAGACTTGCGCCAATGTGACAAGTTGTGAATACAGGGCATTAGAAATTTCGACACCTTGTTCGTGAGCGCGAACTTCCGTGCTAGATCGGCGCTCGCCCGGCAGCCTCACGTTCGGGTCCGCAAGCATGGCACCGATCAATGTTTCCATGCGCTCGTCATATATAGCGGTGCCTGCCAGCGCGCCCGGATCGAACGCCAGAAACCCCTGACCAATACGCGGCGGCTGACCAGTCTCGGAGAAAAACGACTCCGCTTCAAAGCCGAACGCCGCTCCGGTCAAGGCGCACGACAACAACTCGATCATCAGTGCCAGCATTGCCCCCTTGACGCCTCCAGCCGGCAGCATGCTACCTTCCAGGGCAGCTTGTGGATCGGTCGTCGGATGACCATCTCGGTCCAGTGCCCAACTCTCCGGAATCGCCCGCCCTTCGCGCGCGGCGAGCATGATCTTCCCGCGCGCCACTTCACTCAGCGACAGGTCAATCACCAGCGGATCGCGATCGCGGCGTGGAAATACCGCCGCGATCGGATTGGTGCCGAACAGCGGCGTACGTCCACCCCAAGCAGGCATGGCGGCGGGAGAATTGCCCCAAGCCAGACCCACCATGCCTGCTTCTGCCAGCGGCGCAAGATGTAGGGCAGTGGCTCCGAAATGATTGCTATTGGTGACTCCGCTAAATGCCACTCCGAACTCATGCGCGCGCATCAATGTTTCACGCACTGCCAGTGCACACGCACCGAAAGCAAGTCCGGCACGCGCATCAACCAGGCAAACTGCGCCTTTTTGGCGCGAAATCGTCGGTAGAGCCCAGCCGTCGACCCGACCATTACGCAGATGAGCGGCATATAGCGGCGTGCGCGATACTCCGTGCGAAGCCAGGCCTTGTGCGTCGGCAGCTACTAAAAATTGTGCTGCCAAGCTTGCATTTTCATGCGCGGCGCCAGCACGTTCCAAACCCTGAGTCACCAGCGCCGTCAATACGTCCAATGTGATCAATGCCATCAGCTTGTTCCTTTATTCAAAATGCCACCGCCTGCGACAGCGCTAGTTGCAACACCTGCGCACTATGCAGCGGACGATGGCCGGTCCCGTGAATGATTTGTTCGCGGCAACTGAAGCCATCCGCAATAATCAGCTCATCCTCCTGCAAGTTCCGCAGCGCCGGCAACAGCACCGCCTCGCCGATCCGCATGGATGTGTGGTAATGGCGGCGATGCATGCCGAATGTACCTGCCATGCCGCAGCAACCACTATCCAGAAGTGTCACATCCAGCTGCATGCGCTGCAGCATTTCCATTTCGTGGTGCATGCCGAGCACTGCCTTGTGATGGCAATGACCGTGCACCACCGCTTTGCGGTGCAGCGGTGGGGGTTGAAAATTCTGCTGTACCAGAAATTCATTCAAGGTGAACGTTTGCCGCGCCAACTGGGCGGCGGCCGGATCATGTGGAAATAAATTCAATAGTTCATCGCGAAACACCGACACACAAGCCGGCTCCAGACCGATCACCGGTACGCCGCGCGCGATTTCGTCAGCCAAAGCATCCAGAATTTCCTGCAGCTGTTGCTTCGCCCGTTCGAGCATGCCGAAATCGAACAGAGGTCGTCCACAGCACAGTCCGTGCCGCGGGATACCCACCCTGAACCCGGCGGCCTCCAGTACCTCTACCGCTGCCGTGGCGATCTCCGGCTGAAAGTGGTTGGTGAACGTATCCGTCCACAACAGCACCTCCTGTCCGTTTTTCGGCAAGGTACGGCACTCGAATTGTTGTCGGAACGACTGAGGGGCGAATCGCGGAAGCTGCCGCGACGGCGCAATACCAGCGACCCATTTGATTGCGGAGCGGAGCCCAGGCAGGCTTGCCATCAAGTTGATTAGTCGGGGTGCACGCGTGGCAACTTGCGCCCAAAGATGAATTAGGCCCATCGTATATGCCTGACGTGGTCGTAACTTACCCTCATAATAGTGGGCGAGAAATTCCGCCTTGTAGGTTGCCATATCAACCTGCACCGGGCACTCTGATTTGCAGCTCTTGCACGATAGGCACAACTCCAGCGCGTCCTTGATCTGTGCGTTGCGCCAGCCGTCGCGCAATATCTCGCCTTGCAGCATTTCAAACAACAGCCGAGCGCGGCCGCGGGTGACATATTTTTCTTCGTGCGTGACCCGATAGCTCGGGCACATAGCACCACCCTCGACGCGTCGGCATTTGGCGAACCCGACACAGCGGCCCGCCGCCTTGGCGAAGCTGCCCTCATCCCGCGCAAACGAAAAATAAGTGGCCGGTTGCAGCGGCCGATACTCAGGCCCGGTGCGTAAATTGGCATCCAACGCGTAGGCATGTATCAGCTTGCCCGGATTCATGCGGTTATCCGGATCCCAGATCGCCTTGAATTCTACCAACGCCCGCATCAACTCCGGGCCGAACATGCGCGGCAGCAACTCGCCCTTGGCTTGGCCATCGCCATGTTCGCCAGAAAGCGAGCCACCAAAACGCACCACCAGATCGGCAGCCTTCATCAGAAACTCGCGCCAATTGCTGATACCGGCAGCATTCGACAAATCGAAATCGATCCGCGCGTGCACGCAGCCGTCACCGAAATGCCCATACAGCGCAGCCTGATAGCCGTGGCTGTCGAGCAGAGCACGGAAATCGCGCAGGTAATCGCCGATGCGAGCGGGATCAACTGCCGCATCCTCCCAACCGGGATAGGTATTGCGTTCGCCCGGGACAGCGTTGGTCGCGGCAGCACCGCTCTCGCGAATCGCCCATACCTTGCGCTGTGCCTTGTGATCAATAAACAGTTCCATAGCGCTTGCAATGCCCTGTGAACTTAGCTCTGTCATCAGCCCACGCGCTGAATGTTCAGCCTCGAACGAAGTTGCGCCGCCGAATTCCACCAGCAACCAGGCGCCGCCGTGAGGCAGCAATACGATATCGTCCAGTTGAAGATGTTTGCGGCGCATAGCTTCGATCATGCCCTGATCCAGTCCTTCCAACCCGATCGGGTGATGACGCAAAACCACCGGCGTCTGATCTCCGGCGAGATAAATGTCCGGATAAGCAATCACCAGCAGCACTCGGGCTGGAGGATCTGGAATTAGCCGCACCGTAGCACCCAGAATAACGGCGCAAGTTCCTTCGCTACCGACTAATGCGCGCGCCACATTGAAACCGTTCTGCTCCAGCAATTGGTCGAGGTTGTAACCGGATACGCGTCGAGGAATAGCCGGAAAGCCGGCGTTGATGTGCGCCGCATAGCGATCGCGTAGCGTCTTCAGGCGGGCATAAATTTCGCCGCGACGGCCGCCGCTCTGGATAATGGTTTGCAGTTCGGCCTCGGAGGTCGCCCCGAGCTGCATGCGCACACCGTCATAAGTGAGAATATCCAAAGTTTCGATATTTTCTGCAGTTTTGCCGGCCATCACCGAATGCACGCCGCAGGAATTATTGCCAATCATCCCGCCCAGGGTACAGCGGCTGTGCGAGGATGGGTCTGGCCCGAACGTGAGTCCGTGGGGCGCTGCCGCTGCACGCAACTCGTCCAGCACAATACCCGGCTCGATGCGCGCCAGACGGCGAACAGAGTCGATTTCAAATATTCGGTTGAAATGTTTGGTGGTATCCAGCACCACCGCGACGTTGCAGGCCTGACCGGCCAGACTGGTGCCCGCACCGCGCATAAGTATCGGCGCCGCGTGTCGTCTGCATGCGGCTACTGCGGCGACAATGTCTTCCTCATCCAGCGGGATTACCACGCCGATCGGAAGCTGGCGGTAATTCGACGCGTCGGTGGAATAAAGCGCACGGCTACCCTCATCGAAGCGTACTTCGCCGCGCACCACTTGGCGCAAATCCTGCTCCAGCGCATGCGGCGCACCGTACTGTTGCGGCGTTGCCTGAACCATGCCGTCGCTAATCCTGCAGCAGCGACTGCCCGGGCTGCACGCGGGTAAACACGACCGGCCGCGACGACACTTCCAGCGCATCTTGCCGCAACTGCACACAGGTGAAACGCGATGCATCGAGCGCACCCGGCTCCGGATAATCTTCGCGAAAATGTGCGCCGCGCGAGTTCTCACGCTGCAATGCAGCGGCCGTCACGGCGCGGCTCACCAGCAGCAGGCTTTTCAGGTTGAGCCAATCGTGCCAGGTCAGATTGAACGCCCGGTCACCATCCGCCACGCCGATTTGGTCCAGTTCGCGTTCCAGCCGAGTCAACTCCTCCGTAGCGCGCCGCAGGCCGGTTTCGTTACGCATGATGCCGACGTCGTCCCACATCACCGCGTAGAGCGCTTCCCGAATTGCACCGAGGTCACCGGGCGGCTGCGCGAAAGGCTGCTCGCAACGCGCCACGGCGGCGGCGATTGCCGCTGGGTCCGGTACATGAAACCGCCCTGCAGCGGGTACCCAGCGCGCCATCGCCTCGCCCGCGATACCACCGAAAACGGTGGAATTGGCGACGCCGTTACCGCCCAATCGATTGGCACCGTGCACACCGCCGGTATCCTCGCCTGCAGCGAACAAGCCGGGCAAGTCGGTACTGCAGTCGAGCTTGAAGACGACACCGCCCATCATGTAATGCGCAGTCGGTACCACTTCCACCAGATCGCCTGCCAAATCGAATCCGCAATCGGCGCAACGTTCCACCATACCCTTGAATTGGACGCGGACTTTATCAGGACCGAGGTGGCTCATCTTGATATACACACCCCCGTTGGGTGACACCCGACCGGCGCGCATTTCGCTATAGATTCCGCGCGAGACGATATCCCGGGTGGCGCGCTCGCCGCGAGGATCATAATTGTGCATGAAGCGATCGCCGGCGCCATTGAGAAGATACCCGCCTGAACCACGCAGACCTTCTTCCAGCACCGTACCAGTCATGCGTGTGTGGTCGCCTGCCAGCAATCCGGTCGGATGAAACTGCACCATTTCCATGTCTCGCAGGAACAAACCACTGCGCAACGCCATCGCCATGCCATCACAACTCTTGTCACCACTCGGCGTGTGGAATTTATACATGGTCGGACCGCCACCGGTAGCGAGCAATACCGCCTTTGTCTGCACCAATACGTATTCGCCATTGCGCATATCGATCATCAAAACGCCTGCCAGCGCATCACCCTCCTGATTCTTAATCAGTTCCACCGCACGATATTCTTCGAGGCGCGCGATACCGCGTGCCCACACTTGTTCTGCCAGACGGTTGATGATTTCGATGCCAGTCAGATCGCCCTTGTGCACGGTGCGGTCGAAAGTCTGCCCGGCAAAAGCCTTCTGATGCAGGCTGCCGTCCGGATTGCGATCAAAGAAGCAACCGAGCTCGTTCTCCAGCTCTTGCACCCGCTCCACCGCGGTTTCGACCAGCTTCCAGGCCAACTCCTGGTCGGATAGCCATTTGCCGCCTTCGATCGTATCCATGAAATGCCGTTCAATCGAATCGCCGCCGGAAAGCGCGACATTGTATCCACCCTGTACCATGCGCGTGCAGCCGCACTTGCCGAGCAGCCCCTTGACCGCCACCGTGACCGACAATTCGGGAGCAATCTGATTAGCGTGCAGTGCGGCAAACAGCCCCGCTCCGCCGGAGCCTAGAACCAGGATATCTGTTTTTATGCGGCGCATTGTCATGACAGGCCCTTCCATATTGGGACAACGTAATCAGCGCGCATCAGTTTTGACTCCGAGCTCGGCCAGCACGCGTTGCCGTGCCTCTATGCCGGTTTGTTTGACCGCGTCGTACAGGCTTGCGCCATGGCTGTCCATTGCCACCAGCAATGGACCAAAGTCGCGCACACGGAATTTCCACAGCGATTCCGGATTGAGATCGTCCAGGTCGACATCCACGATCGCCTCGATCCAGGTTGTTTCCAGCGCTGCGGTGCCGCCCACGATGGCAAGATATGCTCCGCCCAGTTCCTGGAACGCGGCACGCGACTCCTCCAGCAAGCCGCCCTTGCCGATCAATATGCGCACGCCATACTGGCTCATCAGCGGCCGCGTAAAACGCTCCATGCGCGCGCTGGTGGTTGTGCCTACGCAGACCGGGGCATAGCCCGCAGGATGCGCAACAGATTTGTCGACTTTTCTGACATTGGGCGCGGTGTGAATACAGGCCGCGCCGGACATATCAAAGCGGGTGGTGCGGCCTCGGTCGAACATGTGGATCTGGGTGGCATCGCGAATGCCGAACAGGATTCCATTCAGTGTCACCGTATCGTTGATGCGCAGCATACGCACCATTTGCTCGGTGACTGGTAGGGTCAAATTATAATGCGCCATGGCTAGAATCCGTAGTGAACGCCTGCCGGCGTAAACGTCGCGGTGGCGCGGCGGGCCGAGTGGCATTGCATATTTACGGCCACCGGATTCATGGTGATATGGGTCGCGGCGCTTTCCACGTGCACAGCGAACGCAGTGGAATCGCCGCCCAGGCCCTGCGCACCGACGCCCAGTTGATTCACCGCTGCGCTGAGCGCGCTTTCGAGTTGCGCGACCTGTGCATCGTCGGCATGCGTACCGAGCGCGCGAGTTGCAGCCTGCTTCGCTAGATGCACGCACAAATCGGCAGTGCCGCCGATACCGACGCCGACAATGGTCGGCGGACAGGTCTTGCCGCCGGCCTCCAGCACACAATCAATGACGAACGACTTGATCGCGTTGATCCCCTCGGACGGCAGCGCCATCTTGAGCCACGAATTGTTTTCCGAGCCACTTCCCTTTGGAATCATCTCGATCACCAGCTTCTCGCTTTCATCTGAAAAATCGATATGGATCACCGGAATGCCTTGCCCGCACGAGGTATGCTCGTTGGCGCGGGTCAATGTATGCACCACCGACGAGCGCAGTGGATATTCGCGTGTTGCACGCGCGCAACCGGCACGGATCGCTTGCTTGAGACCGTAACCGTCGTACTCGATCTCCCGACCAATAGTCACGTTATAGATCGGAATCCCGGTATCCTGGCACAGCAGGTTATCCGTATCTTCTGCAACTGTGATGTTCTTGATCATGGTCTGTAGTACCGCCTGCCCGGTGGGATTGGTTTCTGATCTCACCAGCTCATCGAAGCCGCGTTTGATATCCGGTGGCAACACCTTGAGCGCACGGATGTACAGTGTTTTCGAGACTTCCTCAACATCCAGCAGATCGATTTTCATGTCCTTCCTCTCTCCCGCGTCCAAGCCACCGCATCGCCGGTCACGATTGCATGCCCCATTTGCGTACTGTGCATACTTCGATATTACGGAATATGAATGTCTCCACTGCCAAACCAATGATGATCACTGTGAACAATCCCGCGAACACGCTGGCGATGTTGAGCTCGTTCTTGTTTTCGTAAATGAACCAGCCCAGACCACCCGAGCCCGAACTCACGCCAAATACCATTTCGGCCGCAATCAAGGTACGCCAGGCAAATGCCCAACCGACCTTGAGACCGGTCAGTATGCTTGGAAAGGCGGCCGGAATAAGGATCTTTCCGATGTAACCGAAGCCTTTCAACCCGTAGTTTCGTCCGACCATACGCAGCGTATTGGATACAGAAAGAAATCCGGAATGGGTATTGAGCGCCACCGACCACAATACCGAGTGGATCAGTACGAATATCAGGCTGCCGCTACCCAGGCCGAACCAAATCAGCGCCATCGGCAGCAGCGCGATCGCCGGTAGCGGATTGAACATGGCTGTCAAGGTCTCGAGAAAATCGTTACCGACGCGGGATGTCATGGCGATCACCACAAGCAATGCAGCAAGCGCGATGCCAGCGGCATAACCCATCAGCAGAATGCGCACGGAAAACCAGATTTGGCTTAACAGGATTCCATGCACCAGTTCATCCCACAATGCCTTCACGGTACTGCTGAATTTGGGAAACAGCAGCGGATTGCCAAGGTGCGAAGCGTATAACTGCCACACGCCTGCAAGTATTACCAGAATCATGATTTTTCTTACTAAGCTTTTATTGTAGACACGCTCGAACAGCGTCAGCGGCTTTTGCACCACTTTTTGCGCATCTGTCAGTCCTTCACGTACAAATTCTTCGCGCTGAATAGTGTATCGCTCGCGCTCAATATTGGATTCAGACATGCGCCACCTCTTGTTCGACGTGATCGGCGAACAGCATTTGATGTATATGGTCGGATAATTTGACGCCAGTTTCCGGATGCGGTTCATCGCGTCCGCAACTGTTCAGCTCCGCTTTGACCTGTCCAGGATGCGGCGACAATAACAAAATGCGATTCCCGATCAGTACAGCTTCCGGAATCGAATGGGTTACGAACAACACAGTAAAATGGGTATCGTCCCAAAGTTGCAGCAGTTCATCCTGCATTTTTCTGCGGGTTAGCGCATCCAGCGCTGCAAAAGGTTCGTCCATCAGCAGTATGTCGGGCTCCATTGCCATTCCACGCGCGATGGCAACGCGTTGTTTCATACCTCCAGAAAGCGTGTGCGGAAAAGAATCCGCAAATTTTGTGAGATTCACCTTTTCGATGTAGTACATCGCTTTCTCTTGTGCCTCTTTACCGTGCAGCTTGCCGCTTGCACAGAGTGGAAACATTACGTTCTGCTTCACGGTTTTCCAGGGCAATAGCTGATCAAATTCCTGAAATACCATCATGCGATCCGGTCCCGATTTGCTAACCGTCTTGCCTTTCAGACGAATCGATCCTTCCTCAGGCTTATGATAGCCACCGACAGCCTTCAGCAGTGTCGATTTACCGCAGCCTGAAGGCCCCAGCAACACGAACCGATCGGAATTGTATATTTTGAAATCTACCCGGTAGGTCGCCGTCACCAAATGGTCTTTTGTTTTGTACTGCAAGGTGACCCCATCGACTTCCAGTAGTGGCGCCTGATTCTGCACTTGGTTCATTTGCATTCTCCTTGTTTGGCAATACCGGGGCCGGTCCAGACATAAACCGGCCTCACGCCGATCCTCTTTAACTACCCGGCAGGCCGTACACATTAGGAAAGAACATGTCCTTCCATGATGCCGGCTTCACCTTGATTGCACCAACCTTGAACATAAAGTCGGAGTATTTGGTAGTGTTCTGCGGTGTCATGGTGAATTCCACCTTGGGATCACTCAGTATCTTGTAAATGAAATCTTCCGAATCGGTGCTCTTCGCCGCCCTGATATACAGTTGTGCAGCGGCGCGTTTGTCACGATTGATAATAACAATCGCTTCTGCCAGCGCAGCCGTGAACGCATTGTAGATTTTCGGGTTTTGCTGGCGAAACTTATCGGTGGTCCAGATAACGTTGAATGTCGCTGGACCACCCAGCACATCATAAGAGCTCAGCACAGTGTGCACTGCGGGATTTTCCAGCTCCTTGTACTGGAATGGGGGCGAGGTGAAGTGACTGTTGACTTCGCCCGCTCCGGACAGTAGCGCAATCATGCCATCCGGATGGGACATGGAAACCGTGTATTTATCAAGCTGGTCATAATTTGCATCTCCAAACGCCTGCGCTGCTGCCATCTGCAGCGTAACTGCCTGGATCGAGACCTTTACTGCTGGCAAGGCGATCTTGTCCTTGTCGGTAAAATCCTTGACTGTCTTGATATTGGGATTGCGGGTATTCAGATACAGCGGCATGGCATTAAGCGCTGATACCGCTCGCACGTTCATATTGCCTTTGGTTTTGGCCCATATTTTGACCATCGGCCCCACGCCTCCAGACGCAAATTGCAGACTATCTGACAACAACGCGTCATTCATTACATTGCCACCGGCGAATTTCACCCAATCCACTTCGAGATTATCTATTCCTTCCGCCTTGGCGTGTTTCTCAACCAACTTGTCTTCCTGCATCAACATCAGGGGCAAATAGCTCACACCATATTCACGTGCAATTGTTATTTTCGACATCTCCGCCTGCGCCTGTACACTCAATGCGAATAGTAGAACTGCCCCCAGTAAGGAAAATTTAAATCTGTGCATTTGCATTTTCATGATGCCTCTCCTTTAAGTTTTATCTACACCCTTATTGGGCGCCAAACTAATCCGAATGCAGCATGACAACAGCCTCGCATCAAACCACTACCGAACTCCTCCTGCTCTTACAGACCGTATGGTGGGTCCAGACGCCGTTATACAAGCAGCGTAACGCCGGACAGCACGAATAACCAAAGAATAACAAGCCTGAATCCTTTCTCGCTGGTCCGCTTGAATAGCTTCAGCCCGATGAAACCGCCTAACGCAAGCGCCGGCAGGCACAATGCCAAGTCGCTCATGGTCTGATGCGTGATACCGCCGACACCGCCCAGCCATGCGAGTGTATAGCCATGCACCAGTAGAATATATGTTTGAAACACACCGCGCTGCATCTCCTTGCTCCATCCGCGCAAACCGCACCACAATGTAGGGAGCAAACCGTTGAGGCCGGTCGAGCCGCCCATGAACCCGCCCAACATACCGACGCCACCATCCAGTACATGCGCTATGGCAGGGCTGGGTGATACGATCGGCATATGCGTTCGCATCAGCATATAACTGCTGTAAACAAGCAACAGCGCACCAATCGCATTGCGCAACAGAACCGGGTCGAGGCTATGCAGCGTCAGCACACCCAGCGGTACGCCCAACACGGCTCCTGCCAAAAAGGGTGCGAGTCGTTTGAACGAGACATCGTGCCGCAACCGCCAAACGAACACTAGATTAAGCAGTATCGAGCACAGCACGACCAGCGGCACCACCCGCATTGGCGGCATCACGTGCAACCAAATCGCCATACCGATCAAAGCAAACGCAAACCCCGAGCTGCCAGAAACGACAGCAGCGAGCAGCGCTCCAATCATGATCACCCCATTATCAAACCACATTCAGCAAATACACCAGTCCAAATCCGACGGTAATGCCTGCGGCGGCTGCCAGCAAACGCTGCTGCCAATCGCGCCAGGCGAGAAATTCCAGCATTAGCAGACGCAGCCCACCGGCCAGATGTGCGGCAAGCAGTGTTACCACCGCTATTTCACTCGCTTTTACCAGCGGCTGGTCGGTCCAGATCAAAAAGCTCTCCAGCTTTGCGGTACCCCCCAGTGCATGGCCCAGTGCCCAAAAATGCAACGGCAAAAACAGTGTGAGCAAAATACCCGACATGCGATGCAGCATGAACGCCCAATAGGCTGGATGATTGCGTGCGCGCCAACTGCTCTTCATGATGCGAATACCGCCCATACCGCACGCAAGCCTACTGCGGCCAACGCAACGCCCAGTGCGGCCAGCACCACGTCGACTGCGCGGCCGCTCAAGCCCAGCCATTCTCCGCAGATCGTCCGCATTCCAATCGGTGCATGCACCGATACGGCGAGTACGAACAGCACATAAAATCCGGCCCATCCCCAGTTATCGCGGGTGCGATCAAGTATTGCCGTCGCACTTAAACCATGGCGCACTGCATATATCATCGTCGCCAGATGTACGGTCACACACAGGGCCAGTACAGCCGCGCCGATGCGCTGTGCCGCCCAGAGCTGCAGTTGCGCACGCGGGCTCACAGGCGCCCCGCCAAAAGTGCCGCCAGCGTCGCCCGCTTCAGGCCAGCAATTGCTGCGGTGGGTGCTATTTTTTTCGGACAGCGTTCAGTGCAGCTCATATGCGTGTGGCAGGCGTGGCAACCCGCATCTCCCGATACCGCCGCCAGCCGCACTTTACCGCCGCTGTCGCGCTCGTCGTTCATCAGCGTCCAGGCGCGGTTCAGCGCTGCCGGTCCCAGATAATCAGCATTCCAAGCTACCACGTCGCAGGATGCATAGCACACTGCGCAACCGATGCATTCGATACCGGCATCGGCGGCGCGCCGCGCAGGCGTATCGGGTTGCACCCGCACGATGGGATCGGTACGGGTCGCCGTGGGGTGAAAATGACCTTCGGCGCGCGCCCATTTATCGAAAAAAGAACTCATGTCGCACACCAGATCGCGAATCACCGGCAAGTTGCTAAGTGGTGCGATTTCCAGCACGCCATGCGGCGCCACCTTTTCCACGTGAGTGCGGCATGTCCAGCGTGCCACGCCATTAACTGTCATTGCACATGAGCCGCACATGCCAACGCGGCAGGCGAATCGATAAGCCAGAGAGGATTCGAGCCGACGCTGAATGTAAGTCACCACATCCAGCACGGTCTGACTCGCGAGCCGAGGCACACTGTAATGGCGGAACTCGCCCTGCTCCGTACCGCGCCAGACGGATACATCAATCTTATCTTCCATGGTTGACTCCTCCTGCATCGACAGTCATGCTGAGATTATTGTCCGGCGTTGCATTCAAACTCACCTAAGCACTGCGATATAGTTTGGTCAGTACAAATTCACGGTGACCCAGCACTTCTGCGGCGGTCAAGCGACCGTTACAGGTGCGCAGCATGCTCTCCAGCAACTTGTCGCCCGCTTGGTCCAGATTCAGCTCGCGTTGCAATATACCCGACACGTCCACATCGATATGTTCACTCATGGTGCGTACCGTACGCGGATTGGCGCTGATCTTGATCACCGGCAGGATTGGATTGCCAATGATATTACCTTGTCCGGTCGGAAAGAAATGCGCGACGAATCCGGCGGCTGCACACAACGTCACCATTTCGGCCGCAGCAGATGACGAATCCATGAACCATAGCCCCTTGCCAGTTGGCATTTCTGCCGGCTCGAGCACACCGTCTACCTGGCATTTCTTGCCGATCTTCTGGATGTTGCCGAGCGCCTTTTCCTCAATAGTGGTCAAACCACCGATGATATTGCCTTTGGTAGGCTGTGAATCGGACAAATCGTCGGTCTTGTTGGCCATAATGAAGTCATTGTAGGCACTCCATGTTTCCATGAATTTGCGCCCGATTTCAGGTGTGCGACAACGGTCGCGCACCAGATGCTCACCGCCAGTAATCTCAGTAGTCTCCCCGAACACCAGCGTGTTTCCGTTCTGGTAGAGCTTATCGAAGGCATTGCCTACAGTGGGGTTGGCACCCAGCCCGGAGGTCGTATCCGATTCGCCGCACTTGGTAGACACCCACAATTCTTCCATCGGGCAATCGACTCGCTGCAACTCGGACGCCCAATGCACATAGTCCTTGGCTGAGCGCGATGCATCGGCAATCGTCTTAATATCGCCATTCAACTCGATACTAAAACCGCACACAGGCTTGCCGGTCTTGGCTATTCCGTCCACCACGCGCTTGGTCCATCCAGGCTCTATACCGATCACCACAACTGCTGCCACATTCGGATTGCAGCCGGTGCCGATAATAGTTCGAAAATGCAATTCGAGATCGGCCCCAAACTGCAATCGGCCATACGGGTGCGGGATTGCCATAGTACCCTTGATATTATTGGCAACTGCTTCACACGCAGCGTTTGACAAATCGTCTACCGGCAGAATGATTACGTGATTTCGGATGCCAACACGCCCGTTCTCTCTGCGATACCCCAGAAAAGTTTTTACTTTCATGCTTACCACCTCTTGGTTTTTACGTTATGGACATGCAAATGCTCACCCACCTTGATCATCGCAACGGCACGCCCGATATCAACGCCGTACTTAATCACAGTGTCGTTATTCTTGAGCGCGGCCAGTGCGAATTTGTGACCGATGGGAATATCGTTAAGAACTTTCGTCTTTATGGTCTTGTCCTGCTCCATTACCCAGCCGGTCAATTCCTGCCCCGCTTTGACACCCTCAACAACGACGACGCCGACACTGTCTTCCTCGTCGTGCACAATAAACTGAATCATGTTTTCTCCCGAATTCTAGAAGCTCTAATCCACATAACTACATGCAAAAGAACTACATTTTAAATTACGCAATAGGGCACCAAGATGCTGCATATCTTTGATTGAAACTTCATATTGAAGCACCTAAATTAATAATATCTTTCAACTCGGCTGTTGTCAACTGTATGTTATGCATGTTTATGTCATATATATGTTTGCATAAATGCATATTAAGATTAGAATCAAGTAGACGATTATCAAATCGTATTTAACGTCGGTACAGGAACACATGTCAGATATACTTACAGCAGGTAACCTTTCCTTCGCCCCTCTCTACAAAAGGGTGAAGATGCGTATCATGCAAAGGCTTACTGTCGGGGAATGGAAACCGGGCGAAGCAATACCAAGCGAATCACGACTTACAGAAGAGTTTCAGGTTAGCATCGGCACGATACGCAAAGCCATTGACGAACTATCCGCAGAAAAAATTCTGGTACGGGAGCAGGGGCGCGGCACATTTGTGGCGACCCACACCGAAGATCGCTTCCTTTACTATTTTTTTCGCATCGTCGATCGCAATGGCGTAAAGATATTTCCACAATCGCATATGCTATCTTTTCGCCGTATGCGCGCAGATGCGAATCAGGCAGAACGGCTCCAAATCACACGTGGTGCACGCGTCATTCGCATCAGCAACCTGCTCAAACTAGGCGGGAAACCGGTAGAGATTGATGAAATTATTCTCCCTGCGGAACGCTTTCCCGGCTTGACCGAGGAGATGTTACTTACTCGCAGTAGTACGATCTATCACCTCTATCAGGCACAGTTCGGGATTAATGTGATCCGCGCTGCCGAAAAACTACATGCAGTGACCGCCGACGACGAAACCGCACGCATCCTGCATCTTCAAAAGGGATCGCCGGTGCTGGGAATCGCTCGTGTTGCCTACACCTATAACAACCTGCCAGTAGAGCTTCGCAACAGCTATGTAAATACAGACGATCATGATTACTTCAATGATCTTGGTAAAAGCACATGAGTAATCACCAGTGCGTACCTAATGGATTTTCAGTGGAAGCAATACAGAGGTGGCTCCGCTAGATTGGATAGGATTTTTCATTTCTTAAGTGGAAACCTTGCGGTTAATGCCTACGCTGCTTTTGGCAGTGCTGGCAAGTTTTCGTAGTAGAACTCATCCGGCGTTTTATCGTCAAGCGATGAATGGGGTCTGTTCTGGTTGTACAGCCTGAAGTATTTCTCAAGGCCCCGTTTTGCATCGTTCACGCAGTCGTAGGCGTGCAGA
>DIYV01000014.1 GCA_002429165.1 Gallionella sp. UBA6045
CTGAACAAGAAGCTGACCGGCATGGCCTTCCGTGTACCGACTTCCGATGTGTCCGTGGTTGACCTGACGGTCGAGTTGAACAAGCCGGCGACTTATGACGAAATCTGCGCCGCGATGAAGAAGGCTTCCGAAAGCGGCCCATTGAAAGGCGTGCTTGGCTATACCACCGAGAGCGTTGTTTCAACCGATTTCCGCGGTGAAACCTGCCCGTCAGTATTTGATGCGGGTGCGGGTATCGCGCTGGATCCCACCTTTGTCAAGGTCGTGGCCTGGTACGACAACGAGTACGGCTATACCTGCAACCTGATGCGCATGGTGACGCATATCGCCAAGTAATCCAGTGACATGGGGCAGATACAAGATGCCGGTTGATTACGACATCTTGTGTCCTGACCCCCTTGTCTTTCACATCGCTTGAGTTGTAAGGCTTGGTTTCGAGCCAATCCTTACCGCTTACTTAAATTCTGGAGATAGAAATGTCCGTAATCAAAATGACCGATCTGGATCTCAAGGGCAAACGCGTTTTGATCCGCTCGGATCTTAATGTTCCTGTCAAAGATGGCAAGGTAACATCTGATGCGCGTATCAGCGCCTCGATGGCGACCATCAACTTTGCACTGGAAGCGGGGGCCCGCGTGATGGTGACCTCGCACCTGGGCCGCCCCGAGGAAGGCGTTTACTCCGAAGAAAACTCGCTCAAGCCGGTGGCCAACGTCATCGCCAACAAGCTGGGCAAGCCGGTGCGCCTGATCAAGGATTGGGTGAATGGCGGATTCAGCGTCGCCGAGGGTGAGTTGGTGTTGCTGGAAAATTGCCGCTTCAACACTGGCGAAAAAAAGAGCCTGGAAGAAACCGCAAAAAAATACGCGGCGCTGTGCGATGTCTTCGTGATGGACGCGTTTGGCACCGCACACCGGGCCGAAGCCTCGACACATGGCGTGGCGAAATACGCACCGGTAGCTGCCGCAGGCATCCTGCTCACCCAGGAACTGGAAGCATTGACCAAGGCGCTGCTCGCCCCGGCGCGTCCGATGGTGGCCATCGTCGGTGGTTCCAAGGTTTCCACCAAGCTGACCGTGCTGGAAAGCCTGTCGGAAAAAGTCGACCAACTGGTGGTCGGCGGCGGTATCGCCAACACCTTTCTCAAGGCGACCGGTCACCCGGTCGGCAAGTCGCTGTGCGAAAACGATCTGGTCCCTACCGCCCAGGCATTGCTGGAAAAGATGACCGCGCGCGGCGCGAGCATACCGATCGCCACCGATGTGGTGGTCGGCAAGGAGCCGCCGTTTGTCGCCGGCAATGAAAATACCCCGGCGATCCTGAAATCGGCGAACGACGTAACCGATGATGAAATGATTTTCGATATCGGCCCGCAGTCGGCACAGGGAATAGCCGACATCATCATGAAGGCCGGCACCGTGGTATGGAACGGACCGGTAGGCGTGTTCGAGTTCGATCAGTTCGGTGAAGGTACCAGAAAGATCGCGATGGCAATTGCCGAAACCAATGCTTTCACCCTGGCAGGTGGTGGCGACACCATAGCCGCAATCCAGAAGTACGACATTTTTGACAAAGTGTCTTACATCTCCACAGCTGGCGGAGCGTTCCTTGAATTTCTCGAAGGCAAAAAATTGCCGGCTGTTGAAATTCTTGAACAACGCGCCAGTCAATGAACTAATAGGAAAACATGCTGCGTAGAACCAAGATAGTTGCAACGTTGGGGCCGGCCTCCAACGATCCGAAAGTGCTGGAACAAATGATAATGGCCGGAGTCGATCTGGTGCGAATGAATTTCTCGCACGGCTCCGCCCAGGACCATATGAAGCGGGCTGAAACAGTGCGCGCCGTGGCTAAAAAATGCGGCCGCACCGTGGGCATTTTGGCCGACCTGCAGGGCCCGAAAATTCGCATTGGAAAGTTCGAGAATGACAAGATCATCCTGCACAAGGGCGATACTTTCATCCTGGATGCCGCATTTGACGGGCTTGGTAATCAGGAGCGTGTCGGGCTCGATTACAAAGAGTTGCCCAATGATGTCAGCACGGGCACCGTATTGTTGCTTAACGATGGCATGCTGGAATTTCATGTCACCAAAGTAAACGGCCCGGAGGTCATTTGCAAGGTGGTGCGCGGCGGGCCGCTGTCCAACAACAAGGGCATCAATCGCAAAGGCGGCGGATTGACCGCAGCCGCGCTGACCGAGAAGGACAAGGAAGACATCAAGACTGCCGCGCTGATCAAGGCCGATTACCTGGCGGTGTCCTTTCCGCGCAGCGGCGAAGACATGCGCGTGGCGCGCGAACTGATGCACGCGGCGGGCGGCAAGAGCCTGTTGATGGCGAAGATCGAGCGTGCCGAAGCGATTCCGGCACTGGCTGACATCATTGATGCGTCGGATGCGATCATGGTGGCGCGCGGCGATTTGAGCGTGGAAGTCGGCGATGCGGCCGTTCCGGGCCTGCAAAAGCGCATGATCAAAATGGCGCGGGCGAAGAACCGCCTGGTGATCACCGC
>DIYV01000103.1 GCA_002429165.1 Gallionella sp. UBA6045
GCGATCGCCAGCGAACTTGCCGCGATGCAGGTGAATGGTGAAATAAAGGATTTGAAACGCATGGGTATCTCCCCTGTCGCCTATCTGGTGGTGCCGCGTATGCTGGCGATGACGATCACCAGCCTGGTGCTGACGTTTTGCTTCCAGGTCGTTGCTATCGGTACGGGCATGATTGTGACTGCCTGGAATATCGACGTTTCATTGACCGGCGAAGTCGGCCATTTCTTTGAGATGATCAGTTATCTGGAGATATTCGCGGCCATGCTGAAAAGTGTCTGCTTCGGCATGTTGATGTCGGTGGTGCCCTGCTATTATGGGTTGACAGTCAGGCACTCCATGAACGAGATTCCGGTGGCTGCGTCGCGCGCGGTGATGCGCAGTCTGATGACGGTATTCGCCTGCGACGGACTGATCACGATTCTGCTGTTCTGAATATGAGCGCACTGTTCAGATTTGTCGATGTACGCTGCAAAGGATCGGATCGCGCATATACGTTTACCCTGCATGCGGGCGAGATGCGGTTGCTGCAACTTGCATCGGGTGCTGAAAAAAATGCCATGATCGACAGTGCGATCGGCGCAACACTGTGCGCGGAAGGCGATATCGAGAACGTGCAGGGCGAAAGAAGGTACAAAAAGGTCGCCGTAACGGATCCGCTCGGGGAAAGAAGATACCATAATGAGCCCCTGCCAACGATATGGCAGCCGGCCCACACCAGACGGCCGGGGCGTGTGGCTTGGGCGGCGGCGGATGGCGGCCTGATCAGCAACCTCAGAATTTGGGAAAATGTCACCCTGCCGCTGTGGTATCACGCCCGGCGTGAAGTGATGGAAACAGAACAAAGCATCAGGCATTGGTTGGGTGTACTGGGCCTGGAGCAGGATGAGTTCGGGGAATTCATGGCCGCCCAGCCGGACAGCATCGAATTCTGGCAACGCAAATTGGCCGGACTGCTGCGTGCTTTGCTGCAAATGTCGCCTGTGCTGGTGGTGGATGGCGCGCTGTTTAATGATGTCAAGGCGCGTTTGGCGGACTGCTGGATAGCGGCGCTGGAATCCTATGCCGCAGAAGGGCGGGCGGTGCTGGTGATGACAGACAAGGCGACGACGCTACCCTGGAAACAGATCGAGTGAGGTGTATGTGACATTGTTTGATGACAACGACGAGCGCTTCAAAAATCTGTTTGGCAAGACAGCCGTATTCGTATTGCTCGCGGCTTTGGGCATGGGGCTGGCGTTTGTGCTGGTCGGGGTCAAAAAAGGCGCGTTTACGGCAAAGTCGCCGATCTATTTTGTCGCCGATAGCGGGCAGGATCTGAGCGAGGGCATGCCGGTCAAATTCAGCGGATTCAAGATCGGCAATCTGAATAGCCTGACACTGGATGATCAGGGGCATGTGCAGGTGGAAGTCGATATCGAATCGAAGTATCTCAGGCTGATCAGGCAGGATGCCGTCATGAGCCTGAAAAAAGAAGGGGTGATAGGCGACGGAATACTGGAGATCAGCCGGGGCACGGAAGGCAATCCTGTATTGGCGGCAGGTGGCAGGGTACGTTTCGAGCGCGCCAGCGGATTGGAACAGGCGGTAATCGAGGTGAAGAACCGCATCATGCCTATCCTCGACGATATCCATCAGACACTGCATGACCCCGATGGCGATGTGCGCCAGACATTGAAGAATCTGCGTGAATTATCAACCGAGATGCGTGGCACGCGGGAGCGTCTGGACAGGGTGCTGGGCAGTCTCGATATCAACCTCAACAACCAGGTGGGGCCATTGCTGCTCTCCCTGCGAAAATCGGCGGCGAATGCCGAAACGCTGTCGGGAAAGCTCGACTATGAGTTGCCCGTTCTGCTGAAAAAAGCCGACAGCAGTATGGAGAGCCTGCGTGCGGCAAGCGAGACGATCAATCATGCGGTACAACGCTCCGCGCCGCAGCTGCCCGGGATGATAGACGAGACGCGCGACACACTGGGCAAGACCCGGAAATTGATAGGCGACACCCAGCAAGCAGTCGATTCCCTGAGCACGCACTGGCCGTTGAAAAGCGACACGCCGGCAACGGATACGGGGCCGGTCAGGATGGATAGCCATGACTAAATTTATTCTGCCGCCATGTATAAATTTCTATTGCTGATATTTGCGGGACTATTGGTTGCCTGCAGCAGCGCGCCTGTTGTGCGCCAGCCGCTGGCGATCGAGCAAGCCGGGGCAGCGGACAAGGATGCGCGCAAGGCATTAAGGGACGGTGAGCTGTTGCGCGCGCAACATGATTTTGCCAGGGCTTTGGCGCTGCAACAATCGCTGGACGATACAGCGGGTTCCGCCACGACGATGATCAACCTGGCCACGGTGGCGCATCAACTGAACGATGATCAAGCCGCGCTGACATGGCTGGACAGGATACTGCTGGAAAAGGAAGCTATCTACCCGCAGGAATCACGACTCACAGCAGCCTTTCGCAAGGCCGTGATCCTGGCAGATCAGGTGCGATTGGGCGATGCGGATACGGCGTTGCGGTTTGCCGATAATCTGTGCGACAGGAAATGCGCGCTGAACTTCGGTATCGACGCATTGCGGGCACGTTTGCTGTTGCTGAACGGCGATGCACAGGGTGCGCTGGCATTGGCGCAGGCGTTGAGCAAGCAGGACGGCGCAGGCAAAGGCGAACAGGCCAATGCCTTGCGCATCGTCGCTGCAGCCGAGGAGAAGCTGCAACGCCCCACGGAGGCATTGCAACATTACCAGGCCGCGCTGGAAATGGATAAAGCGCTCGCGCTGAGCGAGCGTATCGGTGCGGATTTGAACGGGCTGGCACGCGCTTCGGCCCAACTGGGGCGGGATCAGGAAGCCGCCGAATATTCCCGGCGTGCCGTTCTGGTGAACGAGTCCCGCCGCCAAAGTGATCCGCTGCCTTGAGTGAAATATTTTTTGGCCGGTGTTGTGGCCCAGGTTTCGAGATGTTGTTTCACAAATATTGAAAGGGATGTGTAATGAGTGCGTGGGACGAACGTTATGCAAGCGAGGATTATCTTTTCGGCACCGAGCCGAATGAATTCCTGGTGTCGCAGCGTCATCTGCTGAAGCCGGGCATGAGCTGCCTGGCGGTGGCGGACGGCGAGGGGCGCAACGGCGTGTGGCTGGCACAGCAGGGATTGCAGGTATTGTCGGTGGAAGCATCGGCAGTGGCGCTGGACAAGGCGAAAAAACTGGCACAGCAGCGCGGCGTGGCGATCGATTTCGAGCAGGCCGATCTCGCGCATTGGCAATGGGGCGAGAACCGCTTCGACGTGGTGGCGGCGATCTTCATCCAGTTTGCGCCGCCCGCATTGCGCGAGCGGATGTTCACGGGCATCAGGCGTTGCCTGAAACCGGGCGGGCTGATATTGCTGCAAGGCTATACCCCGCGCCAGCTCGAATACAAAACCGGCGGTCCGCCGGTGGCCGAGAACATGTACACAGAGGCGCTGCTGCGCAACGCGTTTGGCGACATGGAGATCATGCATCTGCGCGAACATGATGACCACATCGGTGAGGGTGCCGGACACAGCGGCATGTCGGCGCTGATCGATCTGGTGGCACGCAAAAGCACATAGCATTCATCTAAACTGAATTATTTTTTACAAACTTAACCTTAATAAATCACCATGCAAATCGGAGGAATCATGTTTTTGGAACGTACAGGAAAAATACTAGCGCTTTTTGGTCTATTGCTTGCGGCAGGTTGTTCATCTGCGGGCGGCACGGGCAATTTATTTGCTGCTGCGGGAGACAAACCGATCAAGATCGAATCCATCCCGCCCGGAGCGGATGTTTACGCGATGGGTGAAAAAATCGGCGTGACACCCCTCCAGCTCAGTCGCGACAAGGTTTTTCCGAACCTCTATGACAAGGAAAAAGAATCCCTGTACGGCAGGGTGACGCTCAGGAAAGCGGGATGTCTGGATTTCACCAGGACAATCAGCACGGAAATTGGCAACAATGGGCTGCATGCACAGATGGACTGCGGAGATAAGAATCCCGCGGCTGCACCCCACACCAGCGAAACCGTAGAGCAGCGGCTGGACAAGATCAAGGAATTGCAGAGCAAAGGATTGATCACCGAAGATGAAGCGAAGCAAGCGAGAGAGCGCATCCTCAAGGAGCTTTGATCCACGATTCACCCGAGTAATTCGCGCTGCAAAGGTAATACGTTTTGCTCGGGATTTGTGTCAGTAATCACCTGAAGGGAGTATTATTTGCGCATGAGATGTCCGTGCAGAATTTTTCTGGCGGTAACATGCATCGCAAAATAATTTTTAGAGGTACACACCAAGTTATCCTTACGCTTCACGCTCTGTTTTGAGATCGGATCAAAAGCGGGTGTCGTGAAATGAGCTTGAACAAGCGATGATACTTTCCGCCAGAGTCAACACATTCGGACAGGACCTGCTTCGCCGCCATGGCGAGCGAGTCCACAAGATTGCCCTCGATGCCGGCTTCACCTGCCCCAACCGGGACGGCACCAAAGGACGGGGAGGCTGTTCCTTCTGCAACAATGTTTCCTTCAGCCCCGATGCCGATACCCGTCTTGGCCTCGCAGCCCAGATAGCCAAGGCGCGCAGGGCCATTGCACGGCGCACCCGTGCCAAAAAATTCATCGCCTATTTCCAGGCCTACACCAACACCTATGCCAAAGTCGAGGCGCTCGAGGCGCTCTATCGCGAAGCGCTGAAAGAACCGGACATGGTCGGGCTTTCCGTGAGCACCCGTCCCGACTGCGTTTCATCCGACGTACTGGACCTGCTCGACCGTTTTCGCGATCAGGGACTGGAAGTGTGGCTGGAACTGGGGCTACAGTCCGCCCTCGACAAAACCCTGGAACGGGTCAACCGCGGCCATACCTTTGCCGAATACCGGACAACCGCATTGGCAGCGCGGCAGCGCGGCATCCCCGTATGCACCCACCTGATCGTCGGCCTTCCCGGCGAGACAGAAGGGCATTGCCATGCCACGCTGGACATCGTGCTGGAAACAGGTGTGGACGGACTCAAGCTGCATCCTTTGCACATCGTGAAGCACACGCTGCTGGCCCATCAATGGCGCAAGGGCGAATATGCCCCGCTATCTCGCGAGGAGTACATAGCCATGGCCGCCAACCTGATCGAGCGCACCCCGGCAAATATCGTCTACCACCGGGTAACGGCGACCGCAGCGCGCGACGTGTTGCTGGCACCCGCCTGGTGTGCGGAAAAATGGAATGTGCTGAACGGCATTGAAATCGAACTGCGCCGTCGCGGCACCCACCAGGGCACACGCGCCGGGACTCCCTTTGTGAACGAGGAATTGAGATATGTCGCTTGAACTGGTTTGTCCGGCAGGCAGCCCGCCTGCGCTGAAGGCGGCCGTGGATAACGGTGCGGATTGCGTTTACATCGGCTTTCGCGACAGCACCAACGCGCGTGCCTTCGCCGGCCTGAACTTTGACCTGCCTGCCACAAAGGAGGCGGTGCGTTACGCCCATGCGCGCGGCAAAAAAGTTTTTCTCGCACTGAACACCTATCCGCAGGCCGCCAACTGGCAGCGCTGGCAGGAGGCGGTGGACAATGCGGCGGAAGCGGGCGTGGATGCCGTCATCCTCGCGGATGCAGGTTTGATGCGCTACGCCTCGCGGACTTACCCCGAGCTGCGCCTGCATCTCTCGGTGCAGGGTTCGGCCACCAATTACGAGGCGATCAATTTCTACCATGA
>DIYV01000079.1:0-5936 GCA_002429165.1 Gallionella sp. UBA6045
TGGAAGATCTGGATGACGTCCAGGAAGTCTACACAACCGCTGTCATTGAGGAACAGCCCTGATTCCCGATGAACTAACAGTGGAAAATATCCGGAATTGGTGATGCGAATTCTTGGAATTGATCCGGGGTTGAGAATAACGGGCTTCGGTGTGCTGGACAAAGTCGGGCAGCAATTGCATTACGTCGGCAGCGGCTGCATCAAGACGCCGGACGGCGAATTGCCCGAACGATTAAAAGCAATTCTGAATTCCCTGGGAGAAGTGATCGCGCAGCACCAGCCCCATCAAGTCGCGGTGGAAAAAGTGTTCGTCAACGTCAATCCGCAATCCACCCTGTTGCTGGGGCAGGCACGCGGTGCGGCAATCTGCGCGGCGGTGCTGGCAAATCTGCCGGTGGCGGAATATACCGCCCTGCAGGTAAAACAGGCCGTGGTCGGCAACGGGCATGCCAACAAGGAACAGGTGCAGCAAATGGTGCAACGATTGTTGAAGTTGTCCGGCACCCCCAGCCCGGATGCGGCAGACGCGCTGGCCTGCGCAATCTGCCATGCTCATGGCGGGCAAGGCATGGGTGTGTTGTCTACGGCGGGGTACCGCATGAAGAATGGGAGACTGGTTTGATAGGAAGATTGACAGGGATATTGCTGGAAAAGAATCCACCGCAGATTTTGCTGGATGTGCAGGGCGTGGCTTACGAGCTGGACGTACCGATGAGCACGTTCTATAACCTGCCCGTGCTGCATGAAAAAGTGGTGCTGCACACGCAACTCATCGTGCGCGAGGATGCACATCTGCTGTATGGATTCCTGAGCAAAGAGGAGCGCCTCGCGTTCCGCCAGTTGCTCAAGATCAGCGGCGTGGGCCCCAAGCTTGCGCTCTCCGTGTTGTCCGGCCTGAGCCTGAATGATCTGGCGGTGGCGGTGGCAAACAAGGAAGCAGGACGGCTCACTAAAATACCCGGTGTCGGCAAGAAAACAGCAGAACGCCTGCTGTTGGAGTTGCAGGGGAAATTCGTGTCGGCTGGCGCGGACTTTGTTCAAGGCGCGGCCGTTTTTTCATCGGGAAACGACATCATGAATGCCCTGCAGGCATTGGGCTACAACGACAAGGAAGCCGACTGGGCAAGCAAACAATTGCCCAGGGATGCCAGCGTGTCGGACGGTATCCGCCAGGCGCTCAAACTGCTGTCGAAGAGCTGAAGCATCCATAGAACAAACTGCATAAAAGAGTTAAGACCATCCGATAAAAACCGAAGGAGGTTTGCAATGAGACAATTTTTTGCTCTTGGACTTTTGCTCGCAACTTTTTCAATGCCGGCGTATTCTGCCCTGAATATCGGCACTGTGGCACCGAACTTCGTTACGCAGGCATCCCTGGGCGGCAAGGTGTTCACCTACTCACTCGCTGATGCATTGGAGAAAGGTCCGGTGGTGCTTTATTTTTATCCGGCAGCGTTCACCAAGGGTTGCACGATCGAAGCTCACGATTTTGCCGATGCAACCGGGAAATACCATGCACTCGGCGCGACCGTGATCGGCGTTTCTCACGACGATATTGAGAAACTGAACCGGTTCTCGGTCAGCGAATGCCGCAGCAAATTTCCGGTGGCCGCGGATCCCGATCAGCGCATCATGAAATCATACGATGCGATCCTCGCGGCAAAGCCGGAATATGCGAACCGCACATCCTACGTCATCGTTCCCGGCGGCAAGATCATTTATAGCTACACAGACTTGCAACCGGACAAGCATGTCGAGAATACGCTGGCCGCGCTGCGCAAATGGGCGGCAGAACAAAAATAGCGGAACCTTACGGGTGGACTCAGCTATTTATTCTTGCCCAGAGAATAGAAACTGTTTTTCATGACCAGATTCAGGCGCTCGCCGAATTCCTGGGCAAACAGACGCATGGCTTTGGCTGCCTCGACTTCACCGGTGGCGCGTTCAAAAGTGTCGGCCATGGATAAAAGATTCTGGTGATAGAACTGCTTCATCTCGTCCACCATCATGTCCTTGGTCCACAGATCGATACGCAGTGTGTTTTTTTCTTCCGTGTCCCAAAGCGCGATCATCACCGCTTTGCTGCTGCTTTCCTTGTTCTCATCGGAGGCGCTCCAGTCGATCTTTTGCGGCATCTTGTTGTCATCGAGGGTAACAGTAAATTTTATTTCGGATTGTTTCATTGCAGAATGGCACCTGTAAAATCCCGGCTGGGGGATATGTGACTGTTAAAAAATGGATGGCAAATCAATACGCGTCCGTTGCGACTTCTTGCGGCGGCACGGGTCTTGAATTCACTGGCTGATCTCCTGCATCCCCGGCTGGTATATTTTAACGTTGTTCCGGCCATTTTTCTTGGCGTGATACATGGCGATGTCGGCGCTTTTGACCAGCAGCTTTTCATCGCTGCCATGTTGCGGGTAGACGGCAACGCCTATACTCGAGCCAATTTGCAGGGTGTGCCCGGCCAGTTCAAATGGCTGGTTCAGGGAAAGGCGTATTTTCTCCCCGACCTTGCTGGCATCCTGCGCCGTTTCGATGGCCGGCAGCAATATCACGAATTCGTCGCCGCCTATTCGCGCGGCCGTGTCAGAATCGCGCAAGCAATCCTGGATGCGCACCGCAACTTCCTTCAGCAGCAGATCGCCCACGCCGTGACCGTATGTGTCATTGACCGGCTTGAACTTGTCCAGGTCGATGAACATCAGCGCCAGATGCGTTTTGTTGCGCTGTGCGCCGGCGATAGCCTGGTGAAGACGGTCGTCAAACAGTGCCCGGTTGGGCAGGTGGGTGAGCGCATCGTACTGCGCCATGTGCTGCATGTGCTCCTCTATATCCTTGCGCTCGGTGATATCGGTGGAGATGCCGCACAACGCATGGATGCTGCCGTCCTCGCGCTGCAGCGGAAGCCTGACCGACAGAAAAACCTCGGCCACGCCGGTAAGAATATTGAAGCTGGTCTCTTCGGTCTGAATCGTCTCTCCTTTCTGCAAAACCCGCAAATCATCCTTGCGCATATTGTCGGCAGTATCGGCATCGAAGAATTTGTGGTCGTCATAGCCAACGATCTCTTCCATTGGCGCATCGAAGCGCTCGCGCAACGGCCGGTTGGCGAACAGGTAACGGCCTTGGGTATCTTTCGTATAGATGTAAGCGGGGACGTTTTCCAGAATATCGGATAGCAGTTTCCCGCTGTCCTTAAGCGCCTGATCGGCATGACTGCGGCCCAGCGCGACTTCCGCCAGGTTGGCGGTTTGCTCGATCAGGCGGATTTCTTCATGGGTCGGCCGGTGCGCCTGATGATGATAAATTGCGAAAGTGCCAAACACTTTTCCGGAAGCCGAGCAGATCGGTTCCGACCAGCACGCGCCCAGCCCTGCCCTGCCGGCGAGTTCTTTATAGGGTGCCCAGTAAGGATGGGTCTGAACGTCTTCAACGACGACACGCTGGCCGGTAAAGGCTGCCGTGCCGCAGGAACCGGCACCGATGCCGATCTCGATTCCGTCGATCGCGTCATTGTAGATATCGGGCAGACTGGGTGCTGCATCGGTATAAAGGTGTTTGCCATCAATGCCGATCAGCATGATGCTGCAAAGCATGTCCGGCTGCTCCTGCTCCACACCGCGCACGATTGCTTCCAGAATGGCGGTGAGCGATGCGCCATGGGCCAGCAATTCCAGCACATGATTGCGGGTCTGTTCGCGTCGCTCCGACTGCTCCCTGTCGGAGATATCGCGGGCAAGCCTGCGTTTGATGAGTATGATGTAAAAAACGGCAGCCATCATGCCACCGCCCAGAAACAGGGAGAACACTAGCACTGCCTTGTCCTCCTGCAGTTCCCGGCGGTTGGGATGCAGTCCATCAGTGCAACAGGCAATAGCACCCAAACCGGGAAGCGATTAACGAATGGCATAGTGTGGTGCGGATTTGGCGACTTGGGTAGCACGGATTTTCATGCTACCACAGGATCGTGATTCCAGAAAAAACTGCGCTAACACGTGCGATTGAACGGGCAGCGACTCTATTCAAGCTAGCGCAATGTCAGCAGAAAGATGTTTTCCACCATTCGGGTCAAGCCGCGCTGCTGGAAGCGCGGGTTGTGTGCCAGCACATCCAGTTGCGCCAGCAGGCACACCTTGGCGTGCTCGCGGTAGAAGGCTTCCACTTCACTTGCGGAAACCGAAAATGGCGGGCCCTGCATTTCCGTCTGGGGATATTCCAGAGTAATAAGCAGGATTTGTGTGGTCGGCGGCAGGATGATGACCAGATGCCGGACATAACGTTCACGCATTTCCGGCGGCAGCGCAATCAATGATGCGCGGTCGTACACCGCAATCACTTTTTCCAGGTAAGCCTTGCCCAGATCGAAAAAATCACCGCACAGGATGCGGACATCATCCGCCTCACACTGCTCGAATTTTCCGCCAGCGACCTGTTGCTGGCTGGCGTGCTGCGGGGTATAGCCGTTTTCCCTGAAGAACGCCTGAACCGCGATGGCGCTCAGTTCCACTCCCAGAACCCGGTGTCCCTGATCGCGCAGCCATAACATGTCGCGGCTTTTGCCGCACAGCGGCACGAACACCTCGCTGTCGCGGGCAAGCTGCAACTCTTGCCAATATTGGCGCAAATACGGGTTGAAATCATCCTGATGAAAACCGGTTTGTTCACGTTTCCAACGCTCCAGCCAAAATTCTTTTTTCAATTATTTGACATCTTTGCTTCTATACCGTGCAGAGTCATTCAAAAGAGGGTGTGTCGCGGTGCCCGAAGGACTCCGCAAACAGTCTTGAGCAAGTCAGCCAGTTGGGCCACAGACCCGGCAGCTGTCTCGGCGAATGACAACGACCGGTCAATGAGCCAGGAATATAAACCAGATCAGGCCGCTGACAACCAGAAATACCGTGACGAAAATTATTAATTTTTGCAAAATATCCATATGTACTCCTGGCTGGTCTGTTGTAAATCGAAATGTGAAAGTGACATCTGTATATTTCCGCAGTTCAGCCATGGCTACCATGGAATGGCCTGGCCATCATATCCGAAAAATTTCCCGGAGTCGGCCGGCGAAAGTCCGCTTATCACTTGCCGTATGCCGGATACGCTTTGCTCGGCGGAGATCATTGCGTTCGGCCCGCCCATATCCGTTTTCACCCAGCCGGGATGGAATACCACAGCAATGATGCCGAGCGGCTTCAGGTCGATTGCCATGCTTTTCACGACCATGTTGACCGCCGCTTTGCTGGAACGGTAAAGGTAACTGCCGCCCCCGCTGTTGTCCGCAATGCTGCCCATTTTGCTGGTGATGGTCACGATGGTCTTTTGCCTGCCGCGGGCGATTTGCGCGGCGAATGTCTCGGCCATCTTGAGCGGCGCCATGGTATTGATACGGAAGGCCTGTATCCATTCAGCATAATCGGTATGGCCAAACCCGCTTTTATCGGAATCCGGATAGATGCCTGCGTTGTTGATCAGCAGGTCTATCGATTCATCGGCCAGAATCTGCCCCAGCCGATCGATCTCTACATGATCGGCGACATCGAGCGCATGAACTTTTATCAGTTCTGGATTTCCGGCGGCGAGTTTGTTGAGCGCATCCGATTTTTCAGGATAGCGGCTGCAAGCCAGAACACGCCAGCCCTCTGCGGCATATTGCCGGCAAAACTCCAGCCCGATTCCACGGCTGGCGCCGGTGATCAATGCGGTTTTCACTGTGGTCCTCCGTTGTTGTTTCCGATTTCAGACATTACCCGCACTCTCAGGGCTTGACAAAACGCAGTGCAAACTTGTCCGTCTGAATCGTCATGTTGAAGAAGGCCTGATCGCGGGGATCGGCCGGATTTTTCATGAAATAACCTTCCTGTTCCAGCTGAAATCCGGCTTTCCGCTCCTCGTCCAGCACCACCTTCTCGTCGATACGGTGCAGCGTTTTTGCCACCG
>DIYV01000079.1:6033-12155 GCA_002429165.1 Gallionella sp. UBA6045
TTCAACGCATCGAACAGCCGCCGGTTCATCTTCTTCCGGTCAACCGGCATGTAGGCGATATCGTGGTAATTCATGATCAGGGTGATCAAATCGAGCTTTGGTGCGTTATCGGGTATCGGATCCTCGAAAGGCCGTGCGACCGGAACGATGTTCGCCTGAGGGTGATTCGCCAGCCGCGCCTGCAATACCCGCGCCGGCTCGGGTCCCTGCGCCCAGACCTTCCCCTTGCTGCCGACAACCAGCGCAAGCAGTTGCGTGGTGTACCCGCCGCCGGCTGCTATATCCAGCACCTGCATACCGGGTCGCACATTGGAGAACTGCAAAAATTCCAGGGGTTTGCGCTTGGCATCCGCACTCCTGTCACCATCGGTTCGTATCGGGCTGGAGGCCGCCTGCCGGTAGATTTCGCGCAAAGCTTTCGGGGTCTCGGACTGAGGCGCTGCGAAGCTGTTCGCCGCGCATGCCAACCCCAAAGTGGCGAGCATAACCGGAAGCCATCGTAACCCTGCACAGCATCGTGATCTCAGCATAAACACCCCCCTCCTTCAAAATATTTCCACGTTGCAACGCTGGCAACCCTTTTCCATTCCGAGCATCACCAACAATCGGGAAAAAGTATACTCTGCTATCGATAATTTCCGCCAACCGATAAATTTTGTAACAGAATAAATCGCCAGGTCAGCTTTTTCTTTCCAACTGGCCGCGCGCTGATCAGATAAAAGATTCAGGCTTAATGGGGCGGGAACATCCGCTCAGAACCGGGCGCGGACATCGACAATCAACCGTTTTTAACCGCTTGCTGACGTGGTTCCCACGTATCAGACTCCGCTTATGCAATTACATTGTGTAATATCTGCTCGAAATGTCTTCCATTGAGCTCAAATTTGTCCGGTTGCGCAGGCTTTCGTCGAGCATGGTATTGGCTATGACTCTGCTGTTCCCATTGAAGTTGCTCGGCGCAGAACAGGCTGCCGAGCAAGCACAGCCACCCAATATTTTTGATTCTATTGATACCCCGCGTGATTATTTGTCCGGAAAAATAGTCAGCTTCGCAACCGATATTGATCGCTTCTTTGGCAATGACCGCAATTATCAGGAAAGCAATAAAAGCGTCGTTCAACTGGACCTTGCCAGAGCGACAGGATATGGCGGCGATCGCAAACTCGTGCTGTCGGCAAGGGCCAATTTGAATTTGCCTTCCACGGAAAAGAAATTGCATCTGTTGATCGAGTCCAACCCCGATCAGAACATAACCGGCGAGCCGGCACCAAATCAGAATACCGCCATCAACAACCAGGTTTCGGGGCCCCAGAGCTATGGTCTGGCTTTGCGCTATGAGAAGGTAAAAGAAGAATTAAAGGCATTGCACATCAGTGCCGATGCGGGACTGAAATTCCAGGGAATACATATCGATCCATTCATGCGTGCAAGAAGCAGCTATTCAATCCCATTTGATAACTGGCGGCTGAAAGCTGCGGAATCCGTATATTGGTTCAATACCATAGGCGCGGGCGAAACCACCCAGGTTGACCTTGAGCATGTTTTGAGCGAACCGGTTCTGTTTCGCGCCACCAGCAATGCCACATGGCTGAATGACAAACAGAACTTCGACCTGCGCCAGGATCTGTCTGTCTATCAGACCTTGAACGAACGGACAGCCCTGCTTTATCAGGTGAGCGCAATTGGAGTCAGCAATCCGCAGGTAGAGTTGACTGAATATGTTGCTCAAATTCTGTATCGTTATAGGCTGCACCGGGAATGGATATTCTTTGAATTGAACCCGCAACTTATTTTCCCCAAGGTAAATAATTTCAATTCCAGTTTTGCACTCACCATGCGTCTGGAAATGCTGTTTGACGAGTCCAGGTGATAGCCGGGGCGGGAATCATTTCCCTTTCTTGAATCTCTCGATCTCGCGCCGGTCGCGCTTGGTGGGCCTGCCCTTGAAAAAGAACGGTTGCGGCTGTGACTTGAGTTGCGCAGCAATGGCCTCGCGCCGCTGACGGCTGGCTTCGGTTTCACGATAGAGTTTCTGTGCCTGTGCGGCCGGACCGCGTTTATTGGAGAGCGCCAGCACCTCAACCACATATTGTTTTTGTCCTATGTTGATGGTGAGCATATCTCCGACCGCCACTGTCTTGGCCGGTTTGACGCGCACCTCGTTGACATGCACCTTGCCGCACTCTACCGCGTCCGCCGCCAGCGAGCGCGTCTTGAAAAAACGCGCGGCACACAGCCACTTGTCGATACGGAATTTTTCTGTGTGATCGTCTGTACTCATCACTATGCCCTGAACGCTGATATTGCGCTGACGCCGGTTCGATCAACGAGGCCGAAAGCAGTGCATTTTGCTGATTCTATTTCAACAGCGGATCATCTTTGGGTAGTTGTTTCGAATACCAGATCGCCAGTTTGTGCCGCAGCGTTTTTTCAGCAACCTGATCTTCAGGCAACGGCTGAATAACCTTGTCATGAACCAGCAGCCTGTAGATGTACAAGAGTTTCTCGCTCGCGGAATCGGTAGGTTCAAACTCGACCACCCCGCGTCCCTCCGCATATTTCACCCCTGCAAGCAACGCTGCCTTGAATAATTCCGCTTCATGTTTCAGTTTTTTCATGGTGATCCCCGTCATTGATTTTATGCCTGACACCCCATGCAGAGTGACCGAAAATCATGTCTGTCAAAAGCAATTATCCCAACTATACTTAAAACAGAAATCAAGGCAAGCGGCCTGTTCCGCTGTTGAGCGACCAAGGGACTTCATTGCCGTTCACGAATGACAAAGGGCGGTAAAACCGCCCTTTGCTGAATTTCCTGCTGCTGATTATTCGCTTCTTTAAGATGCCAGACCGGCCCACGCCGCAATCGACACCGACAACGCCGCAAGCCAGCCGAGTGCGGTGTGAAATTCCACATCCTGATACAAATCTTTACTTTTCATTTTGTCGCCCATATTGAGGTTCCTTTCATAATCGTTAAAATGAACAGGATCTCGCATTCATAATCGATCCCGACGGATAGACCTGACGAACTGAATTTTGTTCCATGACGGTTTTGTGAATTCTGCATAGACATTGTCCGCCCAATCAACTCATGGCATGCGCAGTGACTGTTGTTTGGATGCGGCCAAACACGATTCGGAGTATATTACACGCCGGGTTGGCCGTTCCCGATTGATGAACTCCAAAACCGCGACAATCTGTCCATTTTTTGAATGCGAAACGTCCCGTTCTGGATATCGCGAACCCGACCGTTTCCCTGACATCCGCAAAATATCCACATCACTTTCAAGAAGGAAGCCTCATGTCACTGCTATTTTCAAAAGCAACACTCGGAACGCTCACGCTGCAGAATCATCTGGTCATGTCACCGCTGACGCGCAATCGCGCGACCGGCAATATCCCCAACGAACTGATGGCGGAATATTACGCCCAGCGAGGTTCTGCAGGACTCATCATCACCGAAGGCACATCTCCCTCCCCGAACGGCCTGGGTTATCCGCGCGTACCGGGAATCTTTTCCGCCGCGCAGGTCGCAGGCTGGAAACTTGTCACCGATGCGGTGCATGCCAAGGGTGCAAAAATGTTCATTCAGTTCATGCATTGCGGTCGTATCGGTCACCCGCTAAATCTGCCTGAAGGCGCACGCGTGCTCGGACCGTCGGCAGTGGCAGCAGCCGGCGACATGTACACCGATGCAGAAGGCATGAAGCAGAATGCCATGCCGCAAGCAATGACCGAAGCTGACATCAAGACCGCCATAGGGGAATATGCCCAGGGCGCGAAAAATGCGATAGCCGCGGGATTCGACGGTGTCGAATTGCACGGGGCAAACGGATACCTGCTCGAACAATTTTTCCGGCCGAATTCGAATCAGCGCACCGATCGTTACGGCGGTTCGATAGAAAATCGCGCGCGCTTCGTGCTGGAAGTCGCCGACGCGGCGATCAAGGCGATCGGCAAGGACAAGGTCGGCATACGCCTGTCGCCGTTCGGCGTGTTCAACGACATGCCGCTATATGACGGTATGGAAGCGGATTACACCTATCTGGCACAACAACTGAATGCGCGCGGACTGGTCTACATCCATCTGGTCGACCACTCGCCGATGGGTGCGCCACCGGTGCCTGATTCGATCAAGGCCATGTTCCGCAACACGTTCAAGGGCAAACTGATTCTTTCCGGTGGCTACGATGCCGTGCGTGCCGAGAGCGACCTGGCAGCCGGGAAATGCGACCTGATTGCCGTGGGAAGGCCGTTCCTGGCCAACCCCGATCTGGTTGCGCGCTGGAAGGCAGGCGCGGCAGTGAATGAACCCGACATGGGCACGTTCTATACGCCGGGAACCAAGGGATACACGGATTATCCGAAGCTGGGCTGAAGCAGGTTAACAGGTCACGCAGCCCATACAGCGCTGCGTGACTATCCCGAACAAGGATTATTGGGAACCGCTACTTCTTCTCCAGCGCGTCGTTGATCACAGCCGCAAAGTTCTCATACGGCAACGCGCCAACCACCAAACGACCCTCTACAGAGTCACCAGCAGTCTTGCCGACAACGAATGTCGGTGTTCCGGTGATGCCCAGCGATTGGGCATACCTGGCTTCTGCGCCTATCTCCTTCAGATGCTTGCCATCGGCCATGCATTTCTTGAAGGTATCCGCATTCAGCGCGAGATCCCTGGTCGCATAACCGTTCAATGAGTCCGCATCCAGCTTGTTCTGGTTCTTGAACAGCAGATCATGCATCTCCCAGAACTTGCCCTGATCTGCCGCACAGTGCACAGCCTGGGCGGCTTTCATCGCGTACGGGTGGAGTCCCTCCAGTGGCATATCTCGCACGATCAGGCGCATCTTGCCGGTGTCGATATAGTTCTTCCTGATTTCGGGGAAGGTGGTGGCCTCGAACCGGCCGCAGAACGGGCACTGGTAATCGGTGAATTCCACCATCGTCAAAGGCGCGTCGCTTTTGCCGAGCACGTAGATCGCATCGCTCTTGACTGTCATGGTTTGCGGCATCCGCTGGGCCGGCGGCGCCGGCGGTTGCTGTCTTGCCAGCAACTGCTTGATCTCGCGCAGTTCCTTGAGTATCGCATCGCCCTGATCCTTGGTCATCGGCGCGGCCAGAGCCGTCCCGCTGACGGTGAAGATGATCGCACTGATTATTGCCACCAGGTAATTCTTCATGATTTTCCTTGAAAATAATTTTCGGTTAACCGGAATCCGGCACATGCCTTGCGCCCATTATATTCTTGAATGCATCACTACCCAAACCGCTCAAATATCGAATTGCAAACGTGCCAGGCGCGCGTAAAGACCGCTCTGCTTGCGCAGGTCTTCCGGGGTTCCGGTTTCGACGATGCGGCCGTGTTCCATCACCACGATGCGGTCGACCTTCTGCACGGTGGCCAGCCGGTGCGCGATGATCAGCGTGGTGCGGCCCTGCATCGCGGCATTCAGCCCCTGCTGCACCAGGATCTCCGATTCCGCATCCAGCGCGCTGGTGGCTTCGTCAAGCAGCAACAGCGGCGCATTCTTCAGGATTGCTCGCGCGATCGCGATACGCTGGCGCTGCCCGCCGGACAAACGGGTGCCGCGTTCACCCAGGAATGTCCGGTAGCCATCCGGCAAACGGGTGATGAATTCATCCACCAGCGCCGCTTTGGCGGCAGCCATGACCTCTGCGTCGCCGGCAGTCGGCCGGCCATAGCGGATGTTGTCCAGCGCATTGGCGGAAAAGATCACCGGGTCCTGCGGCACGATGGCGATCTTGCCGCGCAGATCGCGCAGGGAAAGCTGGCGGATGTCCTGTCCGTTGAGGCGGATGACGCCGTCCGTGACATCGTAAAAACGCAGCAGCAGCTGGAACAACGTGGTCTTGCCCGCACCGGAAGGTCCGACCAGCGCGACGCTTTCGCCGGGTGCGATGTCCAGAGTAATGTTGTCCAACGCGGCGGTTTCCGGACGCGCCGGATAATGGAAGCTGACCTGCTCGAAGCGGATCGCAGCCTGGGCAGGCCGGGGCAGCGGCTGCGGCGCGGCAGCTTCGGCGATGGCGGATTCCGCATTCAGCAATTCCAGCAGACGCTCGGTCGCACCCGCCGCGCGCATCACGTCGCCCCA
>DIYV01000079.1:12495-35821 GCA_002429165.1 Gallionella sp. UBA6045
TTCGCGCCGACCCACAGCACGAAGATGATGGTGCCCATCACCGCGGTGATGATCAGCGCGGTCAGCGCGGCGCGCACGCGGGTGCGCCGGATCGCGGTGACAAAACTGGTTTCCGCGCGATCCGCGAAACGCCCGGATTCGTAACGCTCCTGGGTATAGGCTTGCACGGTCGGCACGGCATTCAGGATCTCGCCGGCCAGCGCCGAGGCATCCGCGATCTTGTCCTGGGATTCGCGCGAAAGTTTCTTTACTCTGCGCCCGATGATGAAGATAGGCAGTGCCAGCAATGCCATCAGACCCAGGTTCAGGGAAAACAGATAAAAGCTGGTCACCGCCAGCATGATCATGCCGCCGACAAACTGGAACAGGCTGCGCAAACCCATCGAAATGGAACTGCCGACCACAGTCTGCACCAGCGTGGTGTCACCGGTCAGCCGCGACAGCACCTCGCCGGTCTGCAAGGTCTCGAAGAACTGCGGCGATTGCGCCAGCACCCGTTCATACACCGCACTGCGCAAATTCGCCGTGACCCGCTCGCCCACCCAGCTCACGGTATAAAAGCGCGCCGACACGGCCAGCGCCCACAGGCTGGCCAGCCCGAACAGCAATGCGAAATGGCCGTTCAAGCTCAGCGTGTTCAACAGCCCGCCTGATGTGCCGGCACGTTGCCCGAAACCGAAATCGATCAGATCGCGAAATGCCAGCGGCACCATCAGGATGGTGCCGGAACCGAGGCAGAGCAGCATGAAAGCCAGCGCCATCCGCCAGCGATAGGGACGCAGGAATGGCCACAGGTCCCGCAATGAGGACAGGCGTTTTGTTGCGGCAGGTTGAACCGGGATCATGATGAGCTATCCTTGATTAAGCGGCTACCCGGCAAACTTCTTTTTTTCCAATTGCTGTTGCCGGTACAGTTGCCGCGCTTGCTCTTCCTTTAGCGTGTCATTGATCTCGCGCATCACGCCGACCAGATCAGCCGGTTTCTCGTTGCGCTGGAAGCGGCCGGTCAGCGGACTATCCGCATACAGCTTGCCGCTCTGGTAGAGCGACCATATCTCCATGCCATAATCGGTATCCAGCAGCTCGGGGGCAAACTGGCCGAAGTAAGTGGCCAGATTGGCCACATCGCGCTCGAGCATGCTGCAGGCATTGTTGTTGCCGGCTGCATCGACCGCCTGCGGCAAGTCGATGATGACCGGTCCTTCGCTGCCGACCAGCACGTTATATTCGGACAGATCGCCATGAATGATGCCGGCACAAAGCATGCGCACCACCTGGGTGATCATGAAGCGGTGGTATTCGCGCGCCAGCTCGGGCGTGAGCACCAGATCGTTGAGCCGCGGCGCGGCTTCCCCGTTGTCGTCGGTCACCAGTTCCATCAGCAACACCCCATCGAGAAAATTATACGGTCTGGGCACCCGCACTCCGGCGGCAGCGAGCCGGTGCAAGGCATCCACCTCGGCGCTTTGCCAGGCTTCCTCCTGCGCTTTGCGGCCATAATTGGTGCCCTTCTCCATCGCACGGGCGCGGCGGCTGTTCTTGACCTTGCGCCCTTCGGTGTAATCCACGCTCTGGCGAAAGCTGCGCTGCTCGGCTTCCTTGTAAACCTTGGCGCAGCGGATCTGGTCGCCGCAGCGCACCACATAGACCTTGGCTTCCTTGCCGCTCATCAGCTGACGGATGACCTCGTCGACGAGGCCGTCCCGGATCAGCGGTTCGATTCTTTTTGGTGTTTTCATCCGGGAAAAACAACTTGTCCACGAAAAACACAAAAATCACGAAAAATAAAAAGTACAAACAAGCCGTAGTGTGTTATCCAAAGGATGGACGACTTCATCAATTCAACCTGTTTTTTTATTTCGTGTCTTTCGTGCATTTCGTGGATAAATCGCCGTTTTGGGGTTCATGGTGTAAGGGTAAGATATGCAGCATGATACCTTGTGTTAGCGCTTGGCCGAACCCGCATAGAAAAAGTTTCACTTTTTCCCGCGCGGGATTATTATCTGCGCGCGTTGGGTCTTGCCGAATCAAGGGCCGGCTCAGCGGCAGTGACCCGCTACAACGCATCACACGAGTCGCTGCATATTTCACAAATCGTCACTACAAGGAGAATGATCATGGCCAAAGGACAACAGCGCAAAAACAAGGAAGCAAAGAAACCCAAGAAGGAGCCAGTGCCCGCCAAGGTTAGCGGCAATTCCTGAGTAAATGCGCCCTGTTGACAGGGCGCCGATTTTCCAACATGCCCAAACGCACCACTCCCGACCACGCCCGGCTCGACCGCGTGGTTGCCGAAGCGCGCCGTCTTGGCGACGCGCGCGAGGCCACTTACCGCGAGCGGGCGCTCAAACTGTTTCCGTGGATATGCGGGCGCTGCGGCCGCGAATTTGCCGGCGCGCGCCTGCGCGAGTTGACGGTGCACCACAAAGACCACAACCACGACAACAATCCCCCGGACGGCAGCAATTGGGAACTGCTGTGCCTGTATTGCCACGACAACGAGCACATGCGCCTGCTGGAAGAACAGTCCCGGCCGGGAAACCGCGACAACCACAACTCCACAGCGACCCATAATCCGTTCGCCGATCTGCAGTCACTGCTGAAAAAGAAATGATGCTGCGCTGATCGGCAGGTGTAAAAAAACAGCTATCCTGAATTCAGGGTTGAAACGCGTCATCGATGAAGCGTTCAGTTCTGTATATTATGGTTGACGACTTGTATATTATGGATTACAGTCTTCGCATGACAAGGATTGAGAAAACCAACGAGTATCAAGGCTGGTTTGAGAGTCTCACGGACAAGCAAGTCAAAGCTCGTATCGAGGCACGAATTGACCGATTGCAGTCTGGTAATCCGGGTGATGTCGAACCTGTTGGTGACGGTGTCAGCGAGTTGAGGTTGCACTTTGGTAGCGGTTGGCGTGTGTATTACACCGAACGCAACGGCGAGATCATTATCCTGCTGGCTGGAGGCAACAAAAGTACGCAAAAACGTGACATCAAACTTGCGCTGATGCTGGCGCGTAATTTGTAGGAAAGAGCGCTATGACTAAAACTAAAACCACACCGTACGATACCGCCGACTACCTTAAAACCGATGAGGATGCGGCGTTGTACTTTGATGCATGTCTTGAAGAGGCGGGGGATGATGCGGCCTTTATCGCCCAGGCGTTGGGTACCATTGCTCGCGCCCGTGGCATGACACAGCTTGCGCGTGACACAGGATTGGCGCGCGAGGGGTTGTATAAAGCTTTATCCGCTGACGGAAACCCCAGCTTTGCGACCATTCTTAAAGTAACCAAAGCATTGGGCTTAAAGCTGCGTGGCGAAGTGGCACACATCTGAGGCCCGATACGACACATAGCATAGCTATCAAGTCCGTGTGCTTTAACAAATTCCAAACGCACCTGTCAACATTGAATTCCGGGTACATAAAAAAACAGGGGAGCCGAAGCTCCCCTGTTTTTTTGTAACTTACTCCTGAAGCTGCTCAGGAGTTCATCACCCGGTACTTAGAATATCGTTGCCAGGTTGATGATAGTTGCTTTGCTGCCCAGTGCGTCGGTATTACCTTGAGTCCAGAAATCACCGCTCTGGCTGACGTAGTACAGGTTCAACAACAAGTTCTGACGCATCTTGTAGCTAGCTCCAACCAGGAACGCATTGTCGCTGGCATTGGAACCAGTGATAGTGGTGTCACCACTCTTGCCGCGACGCATGGCGAAGTTGATTGTAGCCACTTCAGGAATCACGCCCAGTTCGGTCGAGAAGTTGAACGAACTGCGTGTTGCATCACCACCGTTGAAGGAGTTACCAGAAGTTGTGGCTGATGCAGCTACGGAAGGTGCCCTTGCGTAGCTGGCGTAGAAACCAACCGGCATGCCACCCAATGAGCCCTGCATCTGACCGTCGATGGCGGTAGCCTTTGTTGAAGAATCTATAAGACCGGAACCATCGTTTGACTCGCCACTCCAGCTTTGCACGCCGACGGCGCTATCAAAACCGGCCAGGTCAAAAATAAACGCACCACGCAGATAGGTGGAGTTCAACTTGGCACCACCACCATCCTGTGCAACCTGATTGAACCTGGTCACGTTGATGAAGTAACTTTCGTTGTTCAACACAAAGGCTGCACCGGTTGCCGCTGCGCCTGTGCCGATATATTGCTGTGCGGACAGGGCAGGACCAACCATACCCATAGCGTCACCACCGACGAACAGCATGGTGTGAATTGCGTTGGCACCGGTGTTCAGAGTTTCAAAGCCGTAGGAAGCACCCTGACCATCTGTGGTGAAAGGAACGATACCTGCACGGGTACCATCAGCCACTTCCCACAACATCGGGATCTTGGCGGAAGTAACGCCACCAACTGCCGGACCGACCAGACCTACTTCGGCCAGCGCTCCGGAGAAATCACTGGTGCGACCACCGATGAACAGCGAGAACTCGCCACCGTTGCCGGGCACATAGAACCCACCATTACCTGAGTTCACATTAGTTGCGCCTGGTATTTGAGCAGCACCTGCCGAATTGTCCTTGGTGTAGCCAGCTGTAGAAAGCACAGCCATGTTCAGCACGGCTGGAATGGACAATCTATCACCTTCCACTTTTTCCTGTGCGCCGACCATTGTAAATGCGCCTGATTTGAATGAACGACCGAAGGCGGTCAGCATTGGAAAGTGCTGGAAGTGACATGCGGCGCATTCCATGCCGGTTTGACGGGCAAACAATGGCAACGCCGATGCTTCCGACGTGAACGTCACTGCAGCGACTACACTGGCCAGCAAGAAAACGATTTTATTCAAGATGATTTTATTCATACTTCTCCCCTAGTTACGTTAAAAAATACGATCGATGAGCTTTACAACCCATACAACTACTCCGTACGTACTACTTTGAAACGTTTGCAAATCGACCGTTTTTATTTACACAAAACGCTTACAGCCACATTACGCCTGCCTTTAAAATATATCACACATGAAAAAGCGGGGTGACTCTAATTGCAACAAAATGTTTAAAAGTTGGCATATTTGCAACAACACTTTAGAATTAAAACAGTGCAAACAGGTTGATCGTGGTGGTTTCGCTACCCAGCGCATTCTGGTGCGCCGCATCCCAATACCCGCCGTTTGCGCTGGTGAGCGAGAATGATGCCAAAAAGTTCTGCGCCAGCTTGTAGGTAGCCAGCAGCGTGATCGCGTTATCACTCGCATTGCCGGTGCCTCCGGCTATCGCAACGCCGCTCTTGCCGTAGCGGATCGCGACGCCCAGCGTGACTTTGTCAGGGATTACGCCCACTTCGGCAGAGACATTGAAGGCGCTCTTGGTCGCTGTACCGTAGGCACCGGTGGCTACGGTATTGCCAGCCACAACCTTTGCCGGATCCATGTTGTAGGTGTTCGTGCCTGCCGGCGCCGTGGCATAGCTGGCGTAGAATCCCACCGGCATATCGCCCATCCTGCCCTGCATCTGGCCGTCAACAGCTGTTGCCTTGGTGTCGGAATATGCGTATGTCCCGGCGGCATGGGCAACCGAGTTGCCGCTCCATATCTGGATGCCCGCCCCCGCATCCCAACCGTCCAGATCGAATATACCCGCTACACGAACATAAGTGGAGCCCAGTCCAGCCAGGGTACCGCCAGTGATGCCACTCTGGTCGTATTTGGTCAGATTGATGAAACCCATGGAACTGTTCGCAACAAATGCCACGCCTGTTGCGGAACCGGCGGTGCCGATGAATTGCTGCGCTGAAAGAGCCGCACTGTGCGCACCATTCAGACCGGCCGCCGGACTCATCTGGTGCACGACATTGGCGCCGGTATTCAGCAATTCAAAGCCATAGGACGCACCATGATCATCCGTGGTAAAAGGTACGACACCTGCGAGCGTGCCTTCAGGCAATCTGAGCTGGGGGGCTGTCACTTGAAACAGTATCGGCATCTTGGCAGAACTATGAGGCCCGCTAACGGCAGTACCCGAGACCGATCCACCCGTACCGATTTCAGCCAGAAAACCGGCATTCTCGGTCACACGGCCACCGTAGAAAATGGATAGTTCACCGCCGGTGCCGGGCACGTAGAATGCGCCATCCCCGGTGGTTTTTTGCGGACCAATGCCGGCCGCCTGATTGGTTTTTTCATAACCCGCCGAAGTCATCACGGCCATGTTCAGTGTGTTGGGAATGGTCAATCCTTCGCCCTCCACTTTTCCCTGCGTGCCCATCATGGTATAGCCTGCCGACTTGAATGCACGTCCAAAACCATTCAGCATCGGAAAGTGCTGGAAGTGGCATGCGGAACAGACCATGCCGGTTTGACGGGAAAACAACGGCAGCGCCGACGCTTCAGACGAAAAAGTTACAACGGCCATTAAGCCCGCCAGAAGACAAAAAACTTTTGTCCGGGCACCCGCGAAAGTGATTTGTTTCATGCCGTTTTTCCAAAAAGTTTATAAATACCTGATGAGTTTTGCATAACCCTCCGAGGGATAGAACCAAGTGATGGAACTACTTAATATGACCAGCTGCCGTTTGCCAAACCCGGCGCATGTCCCGATTTGTATTGTGACAAAAAATCAGGGGCAGGTCACGATTTTCCGCTGATATGGTCAGCGGTAACCGTCGGCACAGTATATTGGATAGGTACCCGAACCCATAACCCATCATACGGTTCATAATTAAATGCGCCGCAGCTTGCAGCCTTGCCGCGTAAACTGACATCGAACCTTTTTCATACTTGGCACTCCAACCCCGCGAGTGCTAGAATTATCATATTAAAGGAGGGACCACTATGAATGCCACAATAAGTTTGCCCATACCGTCTGCCGTTGGCAGCATGGAGAGCTATGTCCAAACAGTGAACCGCTTCCCGATTTTGTCCCAGGAGCTGGAGTTTGCTTTGGCGACGCGCTTCAAAACCGAAAACGATCTGGATGCCGCACGCGAATTGGTGCTTTCGCATTTGCGCGTAGTGGTTAGTGTAGCGAGGGGTTTTGCCGGTTATGGGTTGCCGCAAGCCGATCTGATACAGGAGGGCAACATCGGCCTGATGAAAGCGGTGAAACGCTACGACCCGGAACGCGGAGTGCGTTTGGTGTCGTTCGCGCTGCACTGGATACGCGCCGAAATTCACGAATTCGTGGTGCGTAACTGGCGGCTGGTGAAGATTGCCACCACCAAGTCGCAGCGCAAACTGTTCTTCAATCTGCGCAGCATGAAGAAGGGTCTGGAGCCGCTCAAGCCGCAACAAATCAGCGAGATCGCGCAACAGCTCAATGTCAGCGAACACGATGTGGTTGATATGGAAGCACGTTTCGCCGGGCATGAAGTCGCGTTGGAGCCTGGCGGAAGCGATGACGATGAAAGCTACGCGCCGATAAATTATCTGGCCGATAACGCGGAACATGAGCCGTCGCAGATTCTGGAAACCGCCGAACGCGAGCATCTGCAAACAACCGGCTTGGCAAATGCGTTGGCGGGGCTGGATGAACGCAGCCGCCGCATCGTTGAGGCGCGCTGGCTGTGTGAAGAGGGAGCCGGCGCAACGCTGCATGACCTGGCCTCGGAATTCAATGTTTCGGCTGAGCGTATCCGCCAAATCGAACAAAAGGCCATGAGCAAGATGCATACGACACTGGCTCAAGCAGCTGCCTAAAGTCTTTGGCAGACAAAACAAAAAAGCCGCAGGATATGCGGCTTTTTTATTTCACGATCTTCAAGCTGGGCTTGCGCGCTATTGATTTGGATTCCACATCGCCACCTGCCAAAGCGGGCGGCGGTTGCTGCAGGTCACCGCCTTGAAACATCAACCCCTGCCCCGTTTCCTTGGCAAATATGCCTATGGTTGCCACTACTGGCACCATGAGATCGAACGGCACACCGCCAAAGCGCCCGGTGCAGGTAATCATCTCGTTGCCCAACTGCAGGTTGCGCACCGCGTCGGCACTGAGATTCAAGACGATTTCGCCGTCCTTCACATGGGAACGCGGAACCTCGGTATGTTCATCAACCCGGACAGCCAGATAGGGAGTCATCCCGCTATCCACACACCATTCGTAAATCGCACGAATAAGATACGGTCGCGTGGATAAATCGCTCACTTGCGCATTGCTCTTTCGGAGGGTGTCAGCGCATCGATAAAACCCTGACGGGAAAACAACCGCTCGGCATATTTCATCAGCGGCACTGCATCCTTGCCCATCTGGATGCCGTAATGGTCGAGCCGCCATAACATCGGTGCGATTGCCACATCCAGCATGGAAAACTCGTCTCCCAGCAAAAACTTCTGGGTGGCCAGAATCTGCGAGAGCTGGGTCAAATTGTCGCGAACGATCGCGCGCGCCTTATCGGCCGCCTTCGGCACACCGTGTTCCATCGCTTCAACCTGGCTGTATATCTCCTGTTCGAAGCGATGCAGGAACAATCGTGCACGGCCACGCATGACGGGATCGGGCGGCATCAGCTGAGGGTGCGGGAAGCGTTCATCAATATATTCGTTGATAATGTTCGCTTCATACAACACCAGATCGCGCTCCACCAGCACCGGCACTTTTCCGTAGGGATTGATTGCCGCTACATCTTCAGACTTGTTCATCAAGTCCACGTCAATCACTTCGAAATCCATCCCTTTTTCGAACAGCACAATCCGACAGCGGTGACTAAAGGGACATGAAGTCCCCGAATACAATCTCATCATAAATACAGACTAACCTTTAACCAATTGGATGCTTTGCAAACGCATACGCACCAGGAAAAAACCTATTGTCGCGACCACAGCGCTAACTACTATCGCTGCCAAATACGGATATGACCCAACACCACCATTAGCACCGGCTATCCAAACATAGCGCTCAAATATCGTGCCGATGATGATACAGGTTGCCACAGCAACGGTCGCATTGATATTGTGCCGGGTGAACGGCATGGCAAGGGTAGAAAACGGAATCACCAGTTTCAAAGCGATCATTGCCCACCATATCACGGTGTAATCGCCATCCTGCATACCATTTAGCCTATCCACTTCCTCCGGGATGTTGCCATACCAAATAGTCAGGTATTGCGCGAAGTAGGTATAAACCCACAACAACGTAAAAGCCAACATCAATTGCGCGAGGTAATTATACACAAATGGCTTAACCGGATTCACCAATCTGTTCCGGCTGTTCAAAAAGTAGATCCAGATCACCAGGAATGACAGGAACATACCGAAAAAGCTGACGAACTCCTGCATGCCAAAGATCCCGCTCTGCCAGCCAGGCACCATGAACATTTCGAAGTCCCATGCCACCATCGTACCGTAGACCACATATACATAGGGTACCCAGCAGGCTATGGTGTGGAAACGTGCCGCATCTTCGGCGCTGCGCTCGCTGACCGCCTGGCGTTTGATGAAAATCCAGTGTATCGCCATCGCAAGCAACATGCCAATAACTTCGCGCCATGCCAGGAATGTGAAGCCGTTCCAGGCAGAAACCACAAGTTTATGTTCCCCGACCAGTTTCACCCATGGAAAAGTCGCATCGGCATTGACCAGCAACACAACCAACAACACGAAAGCCAGCGGAAACAGGGCAAACAGGGAACTGGCCAAAAATCGGACTTCGTATCTCCAGCGCGCACCCACCAGATGCAACACAGCAGATAGTGTCACCCCGCCAAGGGCGAGATAAAGCACCACCAGAAAATTTACGGTCAGAACCGACCAATTGCTGTATGAAAACATGTTGACGGTCTCCTATTTTGACTTCTGTGCAAATAAAGCACCCGCATGGGGTACGCCGACGGATGCCCCGCTGCTATGCAGCGACCCTGTCGCAGCAACCGCGGGTATTCCCCGTTTTTGCAGCACCGCGCGGACATAATCTATCACTTCCCAACGTTCGGTTGGGCTCAAATCAATCGCGTAAACCGGCATCACCGCACCACCGAAAGTCATCATGCCAAAGATGTAGCCATCGGGATAATCCGGTGAATTCCAGGAATGCAAATCATTGCTCGAGGTCAAGTTCCATGGTTGCAGTATCAGTTTGGCGCCCACATAACCATCGCCGGTGCCTGATTTTCCATGGCAGGGAACGCAATAAATCGAAAACAAACGATGTCCCATATCTACTGATCTTGCAGTTATCGGAACCGGGTTTTTCAGCTTGAACGCGGCATCCTTATCCTTGACCTCTATCGAGGACGTTGGCGTACCCGGAACAGGCACCGAATGGCTCCGTAAAGGATACATACCGGGATTCGCCGGATCAACGCTTTCCTGGGGTTTGATACTGATCTGGTTACCCTGGTCCATGGACCACGGCCATGCATGTGCGAACGTGGGTGCAACCATCAATATAATCGCTAAGGATAACTTTTTCATTTCCCCGCCTCTTCCTGAATTTCCAATGCCCGGTGTTTAGTGAATATCGACTTCAGCGTTCCGCTTGCGGATTCATCAGCCTGCACCAAAATACCGATCTGGTCCTCGGATACCTTGGCGCTGTACAACGGCGAACGCCTGGCGGGCAAGCCCGCACAGATCAGGAAGCCAAGCACGGTAATATATACTCCCCCCAAAATGAACAATTCGTAAGTCAGCACGAAATTGGGCGGGAACGGTACGATAGGTTTTCCGCCTTTCATTTGCGCAAAGAAGTTGCCCTGTGAAGCCGAAATCAACAGGAACATCAGCGCACCCATTCCGACAGCCCCGAACAAGGTGAACCACTGGACGCGGACTGGCCTGTCACCCAGGAACTCTTCCACTTCGGGATGCTCGATCGGCGATTTGACAATCATGTCCTTCTCGGCATTAAAGCCTTTGATCCCCAGATTGCGCAATTCGGTGACGACCTTTTCAGCCGCGTCAAAATCCGTGAATAACGCGAGTAAATGACGTTTGCTCATTTAGTGTGCTCCCTTCCCGGCCGCTGCTAATTCGCCGGTTGCTTGCAGTTTTTTGGTTGCCAGACTGCGGTGATAAACCATTTCCTTCACTTCGTACATTGATACCGACGGGAATATCTTGCAGAAAATCATGAACAGCATGGTAAACCAGCCGAAACTGCCGAACACGATGCCCCATTGCACCAGACTCGGCCACTGATTGTGATCCCAGGTCCACGGGTAATAGCCATCGGCGAAAGTCGGTGCAACAATCATCCAGCGCTCCAGCCACATGCCCAGGTTAAGCAGCAGCGAAACCGCGAACAGCACAGGAATATTGGTTTGGAAACGTTTGAAAACCAGGATGAGTGGAACGACAGAAGCACAGAAGTTCATCATCCACCAGAATGGCGCATAGGTACCGGTGGCTTTCTCGAGCAGCAAGTGCTGGTCGTGCGGGTTATGCCCGAACCACGCCGTAGCGTATTCGACCCATACCAGGTATGTCCAGACCATTGAAATCGCGAAAGTCAGGCGCACGATTTTCTTCAGAATCGGCATTGTCATGTATTCCTCGAATTTGAATACATAACGCAAGATGATGAACAATGTAATGATCGCGGCACAACCGGAATACAACGCTCCGGCCACGAAGTAGGGCGGGAAAGAGGTGATATGCCAGCCGGGTTGCTGAGACATCCCGAAATCGCTTGCCACGATGGAGTGTACCGATACGGCCAGCGGAATCAGGAAGCAGGCGATGGTCAGATAAGTCATGCGGAAATTGCGCCACTGGCGGTCTGTTCCTTCCCAGCCCAAAGCCAACGCGGTATACAGCTTCCTGCGCCAGCCAGAATGCATGTTGTCGCGGCAGATCGCCAGATCCGGGATCATCCCGATATACAGGAACAGGATCGACGAACTCAGGTAAGTAAAGATCGCCATCGCATCCCACAGCAGCGGCGACTGGAAGTTCGGCCACACCTGGCGCATATTCGGATACGGAAGGGCAAAGTAAATCTGCCAGATACGTCCAAGATGCACTGCCACAAACAGGCCGGCAGTCATCAGCGAAAATGTCGTCATGGCCTCGGCAAAACGATAGATCGGTTTGCGCCAGTCGGCATGCATCAAGTGCAGAATTGCCGACAGCAACGTACCCGAATGGCTCATACCTATCCAGAAGATGAAAGTTGCGATGTACAAACCCCACATGTGCGGATTGTCAAAATTTCCCACACCCAACCCGACGTTATACTGATACACCTCGCAGCCCACAGCTACGCCGACCATCGCAATTGCGATGAACAAAATCACCCAATACAGCTTCCTGGGATTTTCCAGGCTCTTGAGCACATCCTTGTTGATCTGTGCCCAGGCGATGTCTTCGCGAATATCTTTCATCGTTTATTTCCTAAAGAAATTACAGTGATTATGCCAACTTAAATTTCGCTTTCGCGTACACGTTCCAAATACATGATCGAGGGATAAGGCGCCAGAAATTCATAAATCCGGTAACCGCGCAAATCGGTCCCGCCCTCTTCCTCATCCTTGACCTGCTCATGCTTATCCAGATCAACCTGCTGTGCCCTCCACTGCTTGTGCACTTTGGATTCCGGGTCGACCAGATTGCCAAAGCTGATGGCACTGGTCGGACATGCCTGCTGACAGGCGGTCTGCAACTCACCATCATCACGCACCAGGCGGCCCTGGGTCTTTGCGTCGATTTCGGCTCCCCTGATCCGCTGGATGCAGAAAGTGCATTTCTCCATCACACCCTTGCTGCGTACCGTCACATCCGGGTTCAACTGCATGTTCATTTCTGCAGGCCAGACGTTGTCAGTGGTGGGGTAGTCATACCAGTTGAAATAGCGCACTTTGTACGGGCAGTTGGATGAGCAATAACGCGATCCGATGCAACGGTTGTAAATCTGCGAATTAAGGCCGTCGGGCGTATGGTTGGTGGCGCCTACCGGACACACTGTTTCGCACGGTGCAGCTTCGCATTGCTGGCACAGCATGGGCAGATAACGCGCCCCCCGATCCGGGAACTCGCGTCCGTCCTGGTCCCAGTAGCGCTCGATGCGCATCCAGTGCATCGCCTGGCCGTGCGCAAATTTCTCCTTGCCCACGACCGGCAGATTATTTTCCGCATAACACGCGACCGAGCAGGCATTGCAGCCGCTGCATGCGTCAAGATCGATAGCCATCGCCCATTTGTAGGGGTTGTGCGGTACATCGCCGTCCGGATGGCGGTGACGAAACTCCGAGTAATTTTCAAATAAGGTGCTAATCGACATATTTAGATCTCCTTCGAAAGGTTTGCTTTATCTGTGGCCATAAGCGGGACAATTTTTTGCCCTTCCTGGTTGCCGCCTACCGGACCTTCATCCTTGACCACGATCACGCGCTCGCCGGTTTTGCTGATTTTGACGCGCGTCTCATGCAGCGCCAGTTCACCGGTTTCCTTGTCATACACCATATCCAGAATCTGGAAAGGGTTCACGCCATAACCCTTGGCATAACGGCCCATCGCCTCATGACCGCGACCCAACGGTATCGAAATCGCATCGGGATGTATCCCGGGGAAAATGTATGCCTGCACCTTGAGCGAGCCACTCTTGCTGCTCACCTCGACAATGTCACCTTCCACGATACCCAGTTCGGCAGCCTTTTTCGGATGAATTTCCACCCATGAATCCCACACGATCGTCGTCAAGGGATCGGGCGACTCCTGCAGCCAGGGTTGGTTGGTATTGCGACCATCGCGCAGGCTGGCGTTCACAGATGGAATCAGTTGCAAGGGATATTGCGCATCGATTGCCGAGGGTTCCGGCAGCGACAAACCTGCCGCACCGGATTTGACGGACAATGATGCGTGCTGGGCGCCATCAAGTTTGATGATGCCTTTGCTCAGCGTTTCATTCCAGAAAATATCGTTATCTGCCTGATGAGCACCACCAAGTGCTGCCTTGTTCTGCAACACTGCTGCGCGCAAATATCCATAGTAATCATCGAACGGTTTGTATTCCGCGGCACGGCGTTGCTTCACCAAAGCCAGCAGGATATTGCCCATGCCACGGGTATCAGCGTGCAACTTTTCCATCAACGGCTGCTGGATATTGATTTGCGCACCTTCCGCCATATACTCGGGAACCTGCGTGCCCCAGTCTTCCAATGCGGAATCGAGCGGCAACACCAGATCGGCCTGCAAGGCTGTTTCATCGAGGTATTGGGCAAACACCACCTTGAAACCCGCCTTGGCCATATTGTCTTTGAACTTCATCGCCGCCGGTGACGTGAACACCGGGTTGGCCCCGTAACTGAACAAGACCTTGTACTTGCCGGCAGACAATCCATCATTCAGCGCCTTCAATGCAGCCGTATTGCCGGTTGCCGGGGCCATTTGCGGGAATGGCACGACGGCCGCAGCTTCAACCGTTTTGCCCACGTTGCCCAGCACCTGATTGAGCAGGTTGATCGCCGCGGCATTCTGCGAACCATGCGCGTAGCCTTCTGCCGCACTGCCCGCCAACACCAGACTCGGTGTGCGTTCTTTGAGCAGGACTACGATCTTTTCGATCTGCTCACCCGACACGCCGGTATCCTTGCTGACGCGATCTTTGTCATAACCCTTCACTGCGGCGGCAATATCACCGGACATTTTTACCCCGTGTGCGCCCAGCGCATTGATGATACCCAGCGCCAGGATACCTTCCGTTCCGGGACGCACCACCAGCCAGCGATCTGCATTCGCACCGGTAATGGTCATCTTGGATTCGACCTGCACCAGCACACCGCGCTGATGTCCACCCGCCCCTTTGCGGAACTGGGCATATTGCTGAGAAAAATTCACCGGAGAAACCCATGCACCCAGGAAGTCGGCACCAAATGACAGCACCACCCTGGCCTTGCTGATATTGAAGCGCGGCATTTCCACGCCATAGGATTTCTTGTTGGCCGCACGCACTACGGCAGGGCCGATCGCTTCATACGCAAAATGATTCTTGCTGCCGATGCTGTCCATGTAATTGCCCAGCAGCACCTTGAGGTGGCCGCTCATACCCCCGGTCAGAAAAGCAACTTCATTGCCGCTCACGCCTTTCAACTTCTCGTCGATCAACGCGTAGGCCTTTTCCCATGTGATGGCTTCGCCGGAATCACCGGTGCGCAACAATGGCGCGCGAATGCGGTCGGGATTGTAGTGATTCTGCACACCCGCCTGCCCCAGGCCGCAGGTCTTGCCACGATTGATCGCGGACTCGGGATTGCCTTCCAGTTTCAGCACACGCCCCTCGCGGATACGCCCGGTGATACTGCAACCCGCATCGCATTGCGCACAGGTCGAATTGAAATACACGCTGATACTGGGAATCATGTAGTCACTGGTCTCTACATACGAAACCACAGTTTCCTTGCCACTCTCGACCATGCCGTTACCGCAGCCGGTCAACGCAACTGCGGTGCCTCCCCAGCCCAGCACCTTCAGGAAATCACGCCGATCAAAATCGCTTTTCAACATAACAACCTCTCTAAACTATTTATGGCATACCGAACAGTCGTTCGGACCCTGGGCCTTAAGAATGCCCGACGCACCGATGACAGGCTTGCGCATGCCGTACCAATACGCCTGATTGCCAATGGGTGTGCCGCCTGGGGCGGTAACCGGATGATTTATTTCGTGACAGGTGACGCAGAAACCCATGGATAGCAACTTCTGGCGGCGCGCCACCGTCATCGTCTTCACATCGCCGTGGCAATATCCGCAAACCTCCTGAACCGGACGGTTCAGCTGGAAGATGAAGCGCTGGATATGGCGCTCATGGCTGAATCGCACAAAGTCCGGAAGATCATGCACCTTCTTCCAGGGAATGGCTTTCTTGGCGTCCCAGTATGCAAACAATTTCTTGATGCGAGGCTTGTCGCGAACCGAGTCGATGCTCTGATGGCAACCTATGCATTTTTGCACGGGCGGGATACCCGCCACCAAACTGCGCCGGGCATAGGTATGGCAATACATGCAATTGATCTCCATCCCGCCCTTGTCGTGGTCACCCGCATGACGAAAGTGCGGAAACTCGATCGGTTGCTTGACCGCGGGTCCTACATTATCCGGATCTGACGCAAAGTATTTGGATTCCCATGCGGAGAAAGCGGAACCTCCACCATCGGACTTTTCCTTTGCAGCTTTGTCGATAGCAGAACCTTCAACACCGGGATCCGCCGGATCAGATTGCGGTGCATCGGTCGCATAACTAATACCCGCAACAAAAAACTCCAGCAGCAAAAAAGACAAACGTAAGAAACTGTGCATCGTAAGGGCTCTCCCGGCAAACAATGTGATCCCACACCGGCTTTCGCCGGAATGACTGAACAGGTAAATCGGATTATTTTTTTGATGTGTTGTGTCGCGATTATAATTATTATCGACTTTGTTTTTATTGTTTCATTCCGCACATAATGAACGCGGCGCGACAACACGGCCGAATCATGTCCAGTCTGAAAAACAATGTCAATACTGAATATTGCTTCTCCTCCCGGTCACGATAAAAAAGTTATATGCCACACGGAATTACATTAACTGCTTATATACACTGGGAAACATTTAGATACACTTTCGATATGGGACCACTTCGGATAAGACACCATGAATGAAGAACAGGCGATACTGGATTTCTTTTCCCAACCTGAGAACTTGCCGTTAGCTCTCTCCGTTGCCGAACAGATGGATAAACTTCGCGGGCAAATGAACAATCGATTTTGGCAGGAATTCCTTGCACGCCTCAATGCGTTGATCAAAGAGCATGAGTTGGCATGGCGTGTCGAGCTTACGGAAGACAAAAACGCACCGGACAGTTTGGTTGGACTGCATTGCACTGCGCTTACGGAACAACAGCTTTACCTTCGTCCGATGATGGAACAGCAATACCTTGGGGGAGAATGTCGCGTTTACTTTGGCTTGATCTGGAATACCGCACCCGCGCCCGATCAACTCGGATCAGCTCATGTAAGCAACCTGAAAGCGTCGCTGCAAAAAGCCGGCTTCAAGAGCAATGAAAGCTTCCTTGCCTGGCAGTGGACAATGTTTCATCCGCGCCGAAAAGATTTTCTGCTGAGCTACGCGCGCCAGCCTGAAAAATTACTGGATGATGTCCTGACAATTTTCAGCACCTTACTGATAGATCACCGCGAATTAATCGAGCAAGCCAACGAAGTGCTCAAAACAACCCAACCTCGCAGTTTGTCCGCTTCTCTGGATCGGTTGCGCGATGAGCTGCTCGATTGATCGGAATTTTTCGTTACGATAAATTCAAACCGGATTGGCCTGGTCTATAAAGCGATGCTCCAAACCGAATTGTTTTGCCAGATGTTCGCCTAGCGCCTGGATGCCCAGGCGTTCGGTGGCATGATGTCCGGCTGCGATGAACGCGACACCTGTTTCGTTGGCCAGATGAAAATTCTGCTCGGAAATCTCACCGGTGATATAGGCATCCACTCCCTGGGCAATCGCTGCTTCAAAGTACCCTTGCGCGCCACCGCTGCACCATGCCACTTTTCGAATATTCCCGGCTCCCTCCCCGATTACCTGCGGCGTGCGCCGCAAATCATGGGCGATCTGTTGGGCAAACTGCGTCAGCGTTTGCGGCCGTTCCAACGAACCCAGCCATACAATATTTTGCTCACCGAACCGGCCCTGTTCTGTCAATCCGAGCAACCTCCCCAACTGTGCATTGTTGCCCAGTTCGGAATGCGCATCGAGGGGCAGGTGATAGGCCAGCAGGCTCACGTCGTTGCGCAACAACTGTGCGATGCGATTTTTCTTGATGCCAACAATGGTGGCATCCTCGTTGCGCCAGAAATATCCGTGATGCACCAGAATCGCATCGGCACCCCATGCGATAGCCGCATCCAGCACATACTGCGAAGCAGTCACGCCGGTAGCGATACGCCGCACTTCCGTGCGCCCTTCCACCTGCACACCATTCGGACAGTAATCCTTGAACAGGTTGGTTTGCAGCAGGCTTGCGTTATAATCGCGCAATTCATTAAGCAACATAAACATTCCCTTTATCAATTCCAGCTATCGAACTCATCATAACATGCGTAAACACTGGCTTCTGTTCTCCCAAACCGTCACGATCACGCTGGCGCTGCTGTTTATTGTTCACACCCTGAAGCCGGAATTGCTGCCGAATGCAGCACGCACCGGAGTGGTCACACTGTATGAAAACACACCTCTGGTCAGCAACGCCAAATCGCCGGCGATGGGTTTGAGTGCGGCTGCACAAAAAGCCATGCCTGCCGTGGTAAATATCTTTACCAGCACCATCATCAAAACCCCGGTCAATCCATTCATCGATGACCCGCAATTCAAATTCTTCTTTGGCGACCAGTTCGATACCAAACCGCAAACCAGTTCCAGCCTTGGTTCCGGTGTGATCGTCAGTCCTGATGGTTACATACTCACCAACCAACACGTGGTGGAAGCCGCCGATCAAATCGAAGTCGCGCTGTCCGATGGCCGCAAGGCCAAGGCACATGTCATCGGCTCAGACCCGGAAACCGATCTGGCGGTGATCAAAATCGAGTTGCCCGGCAACCTGCCCGCCATTACTTTTGGCCATCCGGAACAGGCACGCGTGGGCGATATGGTGCTCGCCATCGGCAATCCGTTCGGCGTCGGTGAAACCGTCACCATGGGCATCGTCAGCGCGCTCAATCGCGACCATTTGGGGATCAACACGTTTGAAAACTTCATCCAGACCGATGCCGCGATCAATCCCGGCAACTCGGGCGGTGCACTGGTAGACGGAAACGGCAACCTGATCGGTATCAACAGCGCAATCTATTCGCCGAATGGCGGATCGCTCGGCATCGGCTTCGCCATTTCCGCCAACACCGCAAAAAAGACCATGGAACAAATCATCCAGCATGGTTCTGTCACGCGTGGCTGGGTCGGCGCAGGAGTACAGGAACTCACCCCGGAACTGGCCGAATCCTTTAAACTTGGCAACACCAAAGGGGTGTTGATCACCGAAGTGTTATCCAACAGTCCGGCAGCGAAAGCGGGCATGAAGACCGGCGATATCCTGGTTGGCATAGACGGCAAAACCATCGGCGACTCGAGCGCCATGCTGGATACGGTAGCCAACCTGCCACCCGGCAAAGTGGCCCTGCTCAAAGTGATGCGCAACGGGACAGCCATGGATTTGCAGGTAAAGATCGGCAAACGCCCGATACCCAAAGATGTGGCAGAGTAAAACAAGGCCGCACAGACTGCTAATGCCCCTCTGTTTCTTCCTCTGCCTTTTCTTCCTCAGGCTTCTTGCGGCCAACCCAGGCGGCGACGATTATGCCCGCCTCGTAAAGCAGCCATAACGGCAACGCCAGCATGGATTGCGACACCACATCGGGCGGGGTGAAGATCGCGCCGACCACGAACGCCCCGACCACCACGTAGGGGCGGACCTCACGCAATTTGGCTACCGTAACGAAACCCATGCGCACCATCAGCACCACGGCCACCGGCACCTGGAAGGTCATGCCGAATGCCATGAACATGGTGAGCACGAAACTCAAATACTTGTCGATGTCCGTCATCACCGCCACGCCCAGCGGTGCGCTGGCGGTGATAAAGCCGAATACAATCGGAAATACCACGAAGTAAGCGAACCCCATACCGCAAAAAAACAATATCGTGCTGGCGATGATCAGCGGCCACACCAGGCGTTTCTCGTGCTCATACAAACCCGGTGCGACGAATCGCCAGATTTGATAAAGAGTGTAAGGCAGCGTAATGAGAAAAGAAGCCATCAAAGCCACTTTGAGCGGCACGAAGAATGGCGTGGTGACATCGGTGGCGATCATCTGCCCGCCTTTGGGCAGCTTGGATAACAGCGGTTCAGCAAGCAAAGTGTAGAGCTTCGATGCCCAGTGAAACAGGCCGACGAACACCACCAGCACGGCCACCACGGCGTTCATCAGGCGAGTGCGCAATTCGACCAGATGCGCGATGAAACTTTCGCCAGTACTCATTCAGGTTTATTGATTGGTGGTGTCAAGGATGGATTCTCAACCGGTTTCGGCGGGGTTGTCTGTTCTGATGATGAAAGCTTTGCAACCGCCTCGTTGATTTGTTGCACCTGTTGATCCGCTGTCTGTGCCACCTGTTTCACCGACTGTTCCAACGCGCCGGCTTCGGCTTGCACCTTTTTCTGCAACTGGCGGAACTCTTCAACCGCCATGTCGCGCTCGATGTCGGCTTTCACGCCATTTATATAACGTTGCGCGCGTCCCCACAGGTGTCCCAGGGTGCGCGCCACTTTCGGCAGGCGTTCAGGCCCGATGACGATGAGTGCCACCACCATCACCACCATCAATTCTGAAATGCTGAAGTCGAACATCTTCGCCGGTCGCAGGAACAGGTTTAAACGTTAGTGGTTTTTTTGTCCTTCACTTCGCCTTCGATGGTCTGTCCGCCTTCGTTGATATGTTTGGTCGGCTCCTCCCCGGATTGCATTCCTTCCTTGAAGCCCTTTACCGCGCTACCGAGATCCTGCCCGACGTTGCGCAGTTTCTTGGTACCGAAGACCAACACGATCACCAGCAGCACAATCAGCCAATGCCAAATACTTAATCCGCCCATCTCGTTCTCCTTTAAGTTAATTGCGCCTCACCATGGGCGGAATGTTGCCGCCGCCTATAACGTGAATATGCAAATGAAATATTTCCTGCCCGCCGCCCTTGCCTGTGTTGATCACGGTGCGGAACCCGTTATCCAGCCCCTGTTCCCTTGCCAGTCTCGGCGCCAGCAACAGCATCTTGCCGAGCAAAGCGGCATGTTCATCCCCGGCATCGTCCAGCGTGGCCAGATGCAACTTCGGCACCAGCATGAAGTGTACCGGGGCGACCGGATTGATGTCTTGGAACGCCAACACCTCGTCGTCTTCGTACACCTTGCGGCAGGGAATTTCGCCGCGTGCAATTTTACAAAACAAACAGTCGCTCATGATCAGTCCTGCTTCCTGCTTTCTTTCTCGGCGATACCCGACAAGCCCTCGCGCCGTTCCAGTTCATTCAGCACGTCCGCCGCGCTCAAGCCATGCTGCGCCAACAGCACCATGCAATGAAACCACAGATCGGCGGTTTCATACACCAGATGGGTTTTGTCGCCCGCTTTGCTCGCAAGGATGACTTCCGTGGCTTCCTCGCCGACTTTTTTCAGGATGGCATCCTCGCCCTTGCTGAACAGCTTGGCAACGTAGGAACTTTCCGGCGCCGCCCGCTTGCGCCCCGCCAAAGTTTCGGTCAATCGTTGCAATATATCCTGTGTCATTTTTCTGGATTCATCTTTTCGATTTTTTTCTTTATTGCATTATCCGTTTTATAAATTTCCTCTGGCGATTTTAATATCGGATCCACTTCGACCCACTTGCCTTCTTCAAGGCGGCTGTAGAAACAGCTCTCCCGACCGGTATGACAGGCGATACCGCCTTGTTGTTCAACTTGCAACAGGATCGCGTCACCATCGCAATCAAGACGAATTTCCTTGATCTTCTGAAAATGTCCCGACTCTTCACCCTTGTGCCAAAGTTTCTTGCGTGAGCGCGACCAATATACTGCCTCGTTCTTCTGCCAGGTCAGTTTCAGCGCATCGCGATCCATCCATGCCACCATCAGCACACGGCCTGTGACAGCATCCTGGACGACGGCTGTCACCAGCCCGTCTACCGACCAATTTACCTTGTTTAACCAAGTTTCGCTCATAATTAAAACAGGCTCAAGGAACAAGATACAAGGGGCAAGGAAAAACTCGCACCAGAAACCTTGTACCTTGTACCTTGTACCTTGCACCTTGTAGCTGCTTTCATAATCGCACCTCCGACAGAGCGAATGGGTCGCTGCCAAGCAGCGGGGCGCCCATCGGCCTACCCCTTGCGGGTAGGTTACTGATGAAACTACTAGCCATTCGACTAGGCGAGCAAACAACGCTCGCCAAGTCGCTGGTTATGGCGCAGCCAGCCGTTTGCGGGATAACCAGCCACTTGCCAGCTTGCTGGCTTAGTGGAATGGCTAGTAGTTCCATCAGGAGGTGCGATGCGGTTATTCCCGCACCCGTCGCTTTCGCGCACCGTGTCATAACCGCACCTCGATGCCATTCTGCGCCATAAACTGCTTGGCCTGCCGCACGGTGTATTCGCCGAAGTGAAAAATGCTTGCGGCCAGAACCGCATCCGCTCCGCCCTTTTTTACACCGTCCACAAGATGTTGCAGATTGCCCACGCCCCCGCTGGCGATCACCGGAATCTCCAGTGCATCGGTAACAGCCCGGGTCAACGCCAGATCAAAGCCATTTTTTTGCCCATCCCTGTCCATGCTGGTCAGCAGGATTTCACCCGCGCCCAAGTCCTGCATTTTTTTCGCCCACGCCACCGCATCCAGGCTCGTGGCATTGCGTCCGCCATGAGTGAAGACTTCCCAACGTCCCGGCGCAGCTTGCTTGGCATCAATCGCCACCACGATGCACTGCGAGCCATAACGTCCGGCGGCATCGGCCACCAATTTCGGATTGAGCACAGCCGAAGTATTGATGCTGACTTTATCCGCTCCGGCATTCAGCAAATTACGCACATCTTCCACCTTACGCACCCCGCCGCCGACTGTCAGCGGAATGAACACTTGGGATGCCACTTGTTCAATCATGCGAAAAATGATTCCTCTATCGTCCGAGCTGGCAGTGATGTCGAGAAAGGTCAATTCGTCCGCGCCCTGTTCGTCATAACGGCGTGCGATCTCCACCGGGTCACCGGCATCGCGCAATTCGACAAAACTCACGCCTTTGACAACGCGTCCTGCGGTCACGTCGAGACAGGGAATGATGCGCTTGGCCAGCATGAGTTAGCCTGCGGCTCCGGTCAATTCGTCTGCCAGGGTCTGCGCTGCTTTGAAATCCAGCGTACCTTCATAAATCGCCCGTCCGGTTATCGCACCGGTAATCCCTTCGGCCTGCACCGCGCATAACGCCCGCACATCATCCAGATTGGTGATGCCGCCGCTGGCGATGACCGGCACATGCAGCGGGCGGGCCAATTCAACGGTAGCCTGAATGTTTACCCCGGAAAGCATGCCGTCGCGCCCGATATCCGTGTAAATAACCGCTTCCACTCCATAGCCTTCAAAGCGTTGGGCCAGATCCGCCACATCATGTCCGGTCAGTTTCGACCACCCATCTACTGCCACTTTGCCGCCCTTGGCATCCAGACCCACCATGATCTGTCCGGGAAAAGCGTCGCAGGCTTCATGCAGGAAACCGGGCACTTTCACTGCTGCGGTACCGATAATGATGTAAGTCACACCGATGTCGAGATAGCGCTCTATGGTTTCCAGATCGCGTATGCCCCCGCCGAGTTGCACCGGAATATCCGTTCCGACCGCTTCAATGATGCTGCGCACGGCGGCC
>DIYV01000079.1:36082-43262 GCA_002429165.1 Gallionella sp. UBA6045
GGATCTTCTGAAAACACCGTGGCATCTTCCATCACACCCTGTTTCAGTCGCACACAGTGACCGTCTTTCAAATCTATCGCAGGAATAATCAGCATGGCAGTATGTTAAAAGTTAAGGATTCCATTGCATAAAGTTTTGCAGCAGTTTAAGCCCGTCGGTCTGGCTTTTTTCCGGATGAAATTGCACCCCAAACAAATTATCTTTTGCCACCGCGCACACAAATGATTGCGGGTATTGACTGGTCGCCTGCACCAATGAGGCATCTTGCGGTTGCACATAGTAGCTATGCACAAAATAAAAGCGCGCATCCTGCTCTATGCCATTCCACATCGGGTGTTGCACATGATGTACCTGATTCCAGCCCATGTGCGGCACCTTGAGTTTATTGCCCTGCGCATCGTGCATATTACTGGCAAAGCGCACCACCGTCCCGCGCAAAATCCCCAGCCCGGCCACATCACCCTCGGTACTGTGTTCGAACAGCATTTGCAGGCCGATGCAGATGCCGAGAAAAGGCTTGTTGCGTGCAGCCAGCAAAACGGCATCACGCAAACCGCGCGCATCCAGCTCGCGCATACAGTCTGGCATCGCGCCCTGTCCGGGGAATACCACGCGCCTGGCATTTGCAATTGTTTTAGCGTCATCCGTGACGACAATTTCCGCCTTGGGAGCCACTTTGTGCAGGGCCTGTTCGACCGAGCGCAAGTTGCCCATACCGTAATCGACTACCGCAACATCAACCATGGGAACCTCTCAAAATCCACATTTCATCCCAACTGATAAACTACTAGCCATTCGACTAAGCTGTCAAAAGACGACAGCCAAGTCGCTGGTTATGCTGCGTTGCGGGAAAAATTTCTTGCTTACATATCCAACATATGCGGCGCGGCGAAATTTTTCCCGCGCCTTGCATTTGGGCGAACTCTGAATTTTTAGAGGCTCCCATGATGGATTTATAGCGTGCCTTTGGTGGAAGGCATCACGCCGGCCATACGCGGATCCAGCTCCAACGCCATGCGCAGCGCGCGGCCAAATGCCTTGAAAATGGTCTCGGCCTGATGGTGGGCATTCCCGCCCGCCAGATTATCGACATGCACGGTCACCAGTGCATGATTGACGAAACCCTGAAAGAACTCCTTGATGAGATCCACATCAAATTCGCCGACATTGCCACGCACAAATTCGCAATTGAACACCAGGCCGGGACGGCCGGATATATCCAGCACCACGCGGGACAATGCCTCATCCAAAGGTATGTAGGAATGACCGTAGCGGCGCAAACCTTTCTTGTCGCCAACCGCCTGATTGAAAGCCTGGCCCAGCGTGATGCCGATATCTTCGACGGTGTGATGCGCATCGATGTGCAGATCCCCCTTGGCCATAATATTCAAATCCAGCAAACCGTGCCGGGCGATCTGGTCCATCATGTGATCGAGAAACGGCAGTCCGGTATCAAACCTGGACTTGCCGCTGCCGTCCAGATTCAATTCAATGTTGATCTGGGTTTCCAGGGTATTGCGTGAAACTTTCGTGCTGCGCATGATTTGGTCCTATGCGGATTGAATAATGGTTTGCTGCAATTTTCCATGAAGCGTTCATTCTAGCTCAGGCTAACCCAATGGTAAGCCCGCACTGAAACTCACTCAGCCTCATCAATACTTTCCTTCAGTGCAATCATAAACCGTTCGTTTTGGTTCCGACATAACCTGTGCGTGATTGTTGCCACTTTAGTGGCTTTACAACCACGGCCTCCTCCTTGCGGGGAGAAGGTTAGTCTCCGCCGAAACTCACTCTGTCTCATGAATGCTTTCTTTTAGTGCAATCATAAACCGTTCGTTTTGGTTCCGACATAACCTGAAGGTTAGTCTCCGCCGAAACTCACTCTGTCTCATGAATGCTTTCTTTTAGTGCAATCATAAACCGTTCGTTTTCATCTGGTGTACCTACGGTTACACGCAAACAGTGTTGCAGCATCGGATGCCCGCCATCCAGGTTCTTGATCAGCACGCCGCGCTGCTTCAGGCCGTTGAACACCGCAGTTCCATTCGCCACACGGAACAGCAGGAAATTCGCCTCGCTCGGGTAAACCTTTACAGCAGCGATTTCATTCAACTGCTGGTACAATTTTGCACGATCCCGCTTGATTTGTTCAGCTTGCTGCAGCAATACCTCGTGATGCTGCAGCAGTTTCCCTGCAACCAATTGCGTCAATACGCCCACATTATACGGCAAGCGCAGCTTTTCCAACTGTTCCAGCCAAGCCGCGCTGCCTGCAAGAAAACCGAGGCGCAACCCGGCCATGCCGAGCTTGGAAAAAGTACGCATCACCAGCAGATTCGGATAGCTCGCCAGGTGCGGAATAAAACTATCACTGGCAAAGGCATAATAAGCCTCATCCAGCACGACCAGACCGGGCGATGACTGGATGATCTGCGCCACAGCATCCGCCGGGAATAAATTGCCTGTGGGATTGTTCGGGTAAGCCAGAAACACCAGGGCTGGTTGTTCGCGTCGTATCGCCGCGAGAATCGCGGGCAAATCCAGCGAAAAATCCGCAGCGCCCGAATTGGCCAATCCGGAATCGGCTGCCCCAGAATCGGACGTCAGTGGCACACCCACATAACGCATCCCGGTGAAAATCGCGATCATCCTGTACATCACGAACGACGGCTCAACACTCAACAGCGTCGCGCCGGGTTTATTTAACGCCAAAGCCAGCAACTGGATCAACTCATCCGAACCGTTGCCGAGCAACAACTCCATTCCCTGCGGCAAACCCGTCGCGGCACGGATTTGTTCCTTGAGTGAGGCGGCACCGGGATCGGGATAGCGGTTGATGGCCGCTGCAGCGACCGCCTCGGCGATTTCACCGCGCAATACGGGCGGCACAAGATAGGGGTTCTCCATCGCATCCAGCTTGATGTAGCCGGAGCTGTCCGGCACATGGTAAGCGTGCAGATCGAGTACTTCCTGGCGCAGCAATGTGCCAGCGAGAGAAGATGCCGAAATGGAAGACATGAAACAAAATAAAACGTAATAAAAACAGCTCGGAGCTTATCACATAAGGCGATCCGGAAAACTCTAAAAAACCAGATTCCGCCTTTCCCCATTCTCATCTGTTATCCCGCAACTCGAAGCACACTTCCCCCGCATGATTGCTGATCAACGTCAATCGGTAATCCAGCTGCTTTGCCCAACGCGCAGCCTGATACAGGCCTATCCCAAAACCATGTTCAGAGAGGATCACATCGTGCAACAGTTTCGCGGCTATGCTTTCCGGTATCGCGACACCGCTGTCGCAGACAGTTATGCGCACCGGCTCAAGCCGGATTTCCACGGAGATAGCGATGCCCGGTTCGGTTTGGCGTTTTCTCAGCGCGTTATCGATCAGATTGTCGATGGCGCAATCGAGCAGGGCAGCGGGAATGATGTTGTCCGGCAAGCCATTGGGCTCGCGCCAGCGAATAAGCTGATGCTGGTTGCGCAGCCGCAGGTTGTCCCACCATGCATTCAGGGCAAGCTGCGCAGTTTCGTTTTCAATATGCGGCTGCTGGAGCTTGAGCAAAGTCATTTCGATGCGATGGGAGAGCAACGGGAGTTGCTGTTGCAACAATTGCTGTGCCCGTTTTTCGCTGCTTTGTGCAATGGCGGTAAGCGAGAGCAGCGATTGCAGCATGTTTTTCAAGTCGTGGGTGAGACGCGACCCGGTCTCGTACACAGCCTGCAAACGCGTGATGTCGCGCAGGCTTTGCTCGCGCTGTTTGGCCTGATAAAAATAGCCGATCAATTGCACCAGCAGGTGTATATGCAACAGCAGGGTGGGGTTGAGCGCTTGTCTGGCATACAGCGTCAGGCGCAATCCGCGTTCCTGCACCACCGCAGCATGTTCGCTGATTTGTCCGAGTTGTCCTGTTTCGTCGGGCGATTGCCAGGACAAACCCGACAACCACGGAAAATCCGCCAGCAAGGCAACGGCTCGGCGCAGATACGACGCCGCATCGGGCTCGCGCTGAACCGACTCGGTCAACTGGGCGAGCCAACCCTCAAACGGTGTGCCGACATTCAACAGATAGCGCGAAAATATCGCCTGCAGGCCGCTGAAACCAAAGCGCGGATTCCACAACACACCGAACGCCAGCAATATCAATCCAGCCAAAAACAGGGTGCGCAACAGGGCGTCCAGATAATCCTGTTGCCCCAGAGTCATGAAGGCGAGGCTGCCGAGCATCACCAGAGTCAGCAACATGAACAGCAACAAGCTGTAGATGAAGTCCACCGTCTGGGTATTTTCGCTCAGCTCCTTGCTGGCCGGAAGGACCGTCATGGCCAGCAGCAACACCGGCAGCACATACCATATCAGGATGCTCCCGACACCCATGGTGTATTGTGCAGCAAATAAATTCGGCACCACCCAGAGCAACAACACCGCGAGCAGGTAGACCATCACCCCCAGGTATAACAGGCGAGACCAGCGGTCGTGAAACACGAATATGCGCGCGCCAACCAGGCCAAACAGCCCGGTCAGCCAGAATGCGACTGTCCACCAGTTCAGGAAGAACAGCTCCGCCACCGCCGCCAGTCCGATGAAGACGACCGCGCTGCGTCCAACCCTGTGTTCTCCGCGCCACAACGGTTGCCAAAGCAGGAACAAGCCGAAGTGGGTAATCAGCAGCGGATGCACCCAGGGGCTGTCCACGCCGAGCAGCAACGCACCGTGCAATAACCAGAGCATCGCCAGCAACAACCAGCGGCTATTATTTAAATATTTAACAATAATCTGCGTCAGCATTTCGGCATTGCTGTGTCAATATCTCGTCAAAACATCTTGAACCAGGTTGCACATCGTCCCCGCCCAATAAACCGGTATACCCGTCAAGGCAAATTGATTCAGCCTAATAGCTTGATTTAATTAATTTCCTGTAGCGCAGCGTGACAAAGTACTTTAGCTTGTGTAGTATTGGCACAACACTTGCATCAAGTACACGCACGCAATATAACAAACAGGAGGTTAACACAATGAAACGCAATCAATCCGGTTTTACCTTGATTGAAATCGCCATCGTACTGGTGATTATCGGTCTGCTACTCGGCGGCGTACTGAAAGGTCAAGAGCTGATCAACAGCGCGAAGGTGAAAAACCTCGCCACTGATTTCAGAAACATCCCGGTATACATCTATGGCTATCAGGACAAGTTCAAGGCGTTGCCGGGAGATGATGCTAATGCTGCAGCTCATGTGACGGGTGCCACAGCTTGCTCGGGAGCTGCTGCAATCTGCTCACCGGGCAACGGCATCATCAATGGTCCTTGGGATACCACAACACAGACTGCCGAATCCCAACTGTTTTGGCAACATGTACGCATGGCTGGATTGGCGGCCGGAGCAACATCCGGCGACATGCTGCCAACTAACGCTGTGGGAGGCGTTATAGGGATTACCAACGGTGGAGTGGATAACCCAGATGTAGTTGCCTATACCGCACCCGCAACCAAACTCACTGGAGCATACATCATTTGTTCTGCTGGCATTTTAGGCAAATATGCCAAGCAACTGGATATAACGATGGATGATGGCTCCCCCACTGGCGGTTCAATGCGAGAATATAATCAGACTGGAGGACGTGGAACAGCTTTGTCGGCTCCAACTTTGGTAGCTCCAGCTCTAGTTGCACTTGATGACGCTACACCCTACACCGTCTGCATGGGCGTCTAACAAATCACCCGGCGTGACCCAGCCCGCTTCGGCGGGCTTTTTTATTGCCGGCTTGTTTATTGCCCCTTGTGCAGCCGCGACTCGGCCGCCTGCAATGCTTCCTGCAACCCGAGCAGCACCAGAACATCCCCTGTCTGAAGCTGCATTTCCTCGCTCGGTTGCGCGCCATGCACATTGCGCCGGCGCACGGCATTCACCTCGACATTCAATTCAGCCAGGCCGACCTCACCCAGTTTTCTGCCTACTGCCGCAGAATCTTCTTTGAGCAGCACACTGAGAAAGCGCGGCTGCAAGCTTTCGCCTGTTTCATCCTCGATAAATTGGGCGGTGCGCAAATAGCCGCTGAACGCCGCGTATCGCCCGGCTCGATTTTCCTGGACGCGGCGTATCACGCGGCTCAGCGGCACCCCGGACAACAGCAGCGCCTGCGAGGCCAGCATCACGCTGCCTTCGGTCACTTCGGCTACCACTTCGGCCGCACCGGCTTTTTTGAGTTCTTCGATATTAGTATCGTCGGCTGTGCGAACCACCACCGGCAGATCCGGGCGCATTTGATTCAGGTGGTGCAATATCTTGAGGGCGGAGTGCTTGTCGTCGTAAGTGATGACCAGGGTTTTTGCGCGCATCAGTCCGGCGGCCAGCAGCACCTCGCGTTTGGCGGCATCGCCATACACCACGCTATCGCCTGCTGCCAGGGCCTCATGTACCCTGCGCGGATCAAGATCGAGCGCGATGAAGCGTATGCCTTCCTTTGCCAGGAAGCGCGACAGCGCCTGTCCGCTGCGCCCGAATCCGCAAATGATGATGTGTGCGTCGCTGGCCATGCTTTGCACCGCGATCCGGTGTATCTGCAGGGCGCGATCCATCCAGGCCGAAGGGGAAATCCGCCGCACGATGGCTTCGGCATGCTGTATCAAAAAGGGCGCGGTCAGCATGGAGATCAGCATGGCCGCCAGCACGTTCTGCATCACTTCCGCAGGCAACAGATTCACGCCACCCGCCAATGTCAGCAGCACAAAACCGAATTCACCCGCCTGCGCCAATCCCAGTCCGCTGCGTATCGAAGCGCCCCAATCACCCGAGAACCAGCGCGCCAGCAGTGCCACCACCGCCGCCTTGAACGGCAGGAGGATAAGCAGCACCAGCACCACCCAGCCAAATCCCGAGATCACACTATGCAGATCGAGCAGCATGCCGATGGTGACGAAGAACAAACCGAGCAGCACATCACGGAACGGCTTGATGTCTTCTTCGACCTGGTAGCGATATTCGGTTTCGGAGATCAGCATCCCGGCGACGAATGCGCCCAGCGCCAGGGAAAGTCCGGCCAGCTCGGTGATATAGGCCAGGCCCAGCGTGAACAGCAATACGTTGAGCATGAACAGCTCGGAAGATTTCTGCATCGCGACCAGATGGAACCAAGGACGCAACAGCCGCTGCCCGAAGATCAGCAACGCGGCCAATACCA
>DIYV01000079.1:43541-43816 GCA_002429165.1 Gallionella sp. UBA6045
TCGGCCCGCTCGACCAGCATCTTGCTGACGATCGCGGTGGAAGACATCGCCAGCACGCCGCCCAACGCCAACCCGGCGCGCCAATCGAGCCCGAAGAACAGCGAGGAGAGCATGACCAGCAAAATAGTGGCTACCACCTGTGCAGTGCCCAGGCCGAACACCAGGCGCTGCATGCTGCGCAGCCGTGCAAGGCTGAATTCCAGACCGATGCTGAACATCAGGAACACCACGCCGAATGACGCCAGATGGCGGGTTTCCGGCGCATCGGGTATCCA
>DIYV01000137.1:0-1019 GCA_002429165.1 Gallionella sp. UBA6045
GACATCATCCCGGCGGATGTGAAACTGCTCAGCGGCTCACTGAGCGTAGACCAGTCCGCCCTCACCGGCGAGTCGAAGGACGCGGACAAGGCGCCCGCCGAAGTGCTGTCGTCGGGCTCGGTGGTGCGCCGCGGCGAGGGCAACGGCGTGGTGATCCTGACCGGGGCACAGACCTATTTTGGCCGCACCACCGAACTCGTCCAGCTGGCGCGCCCGAAGCTGCACATCGAGGCGGTGGTCGCCAAGGTGGTGCGCTGGCTGTTCGTCATCGTCGGCGCGCTGCTCGGCGTGGTGGTCGTGCTGTCGCTGATCCGGCACGTGCCGCTGCTCGAAATGATCCCGCTCGTGCTCGTGCTGCTGATGAGTGCGGTGCCGGTCGCGCTGCCGGTGATGTTCACGGTCAGCATGGCGGTCGGGGCGAAAGAACTGGCCAAACGCGGCGTGCTGGTCACGCGCCTCAGCGCCACCGAGGATGCCGCGACGATGGACGTGCTGTGCGTGGACAAGACCGGCACGATCACGATGAACCAGCTGGCCGTCACCGGCGTGATCCCGCTGGAGCATGCGACGGAATCCGACGTGCTGTTTGCCGCCGCACTCGCATCGCAGGAGTCCAACCAGGACCCGATCGACCTGGCGTTCCTTGCCGCGGCAAAAGAGCATCATGTCTTCGATAACACGGCTGCGGTCACGCCCATCTCCTTCGCGCCGTTCGATGCGACAAACCGGCGCACCGAAGCGGTGGTCGAACAGAACGGCCAGCGGCTGCGCGTGATGAAAGGCGCCGTGCGCACCGTCGCCGAAACCTGCGGACTCAAATCCGATGAGATAGCCGCGCTGGAAGCACGGGTCGGCGAATCGGCATTGAAGGGCTATCGGACACTGGCGGTGGCACGCGGCCCGGAAACGGGAACTCCTGCATTGCTTGGATTGGTGACCTTGTATGATCCGCCGCGGCCGGACGCCAAACAACTCATCGCCACACTCCATGACCTCGGCGTTTCGGTGAAGATGCTCAC
>DIYV01000137.1:1212-18757 GCA_002429165.1 Gallionella sp. UBA6045
GATCTGAAAGCCGCGAGCGCCCAGGCCGGCAACGAGGCGGTCGACCTGCTGGCCGGCGCAGATGGTTACGCGGAAGTGTATCCCGAGGACAAATACATCGTGGTGCAGCACCTGCAGGCCGCGGGGCATGTGACCGGCATGACCGGCGACGGCGTCAACGATGCGCCCGCGCTGCGTCAGGCCGAAGTGGGCATCGCGGTCAGCACCGCGACCGACGTCGCCAAGGGTGCGGCGAGTGTGGTGCTGACCGAACCGGGACTGACCAATATCGTGGCGCTGGTCGAGCAGGGGCGGACGATCTACCAGCGCATCCTGACCTGGATCATCAACAAGATCAGCCGCACGATTCTGAAGGCGGCCTTCGTCGCCATCGCGTTCGTGGTGACCGGCAAGTTCGTCGTCTCCGCCTTTGCGATGCTGCTGCTGGTGTTCATGACGGACTTCGCCAAGATCGCGCTGGCCACCGACAATGTTCGTCCATCCAGGAAGCCGGAAACATGGAACATCGGCGGCTACATCACGGTGTCCGTGGTGCTGGGCATCGCGATGGTCGCGGAAGCACTCCTGCTGCTGTGGATAGGCTGGTCGCGCTTTGGTTTGGCGACCAACGATAACGCCCTCTACACTTTCAGCTTTCTGACGCTGCTCTACATGGCCGCGTTTTCCATCGTGTCCGCGCGCGAGCGTCGCTGGTTCTGGTCGACTATGCCCGGCAAGACGCTCATCGCGGCCCTTGCGGCGGATGTGCTGACAGGCACCGCCCTGACCTTCGCGGGCATTCCGGGGCTGATGCCATTACCCTGGGGGCTGATGCTCGCAATTTTCGTCTATGCGATGGTGGCGTGCCTGGTCGTGAACGATGCCGTTAAGGTCGCGATGGCCAAATGGCGCGTTCTTGACAACGTGGCCAGGCAACCGGTCGATGTGACCCCACAGATCGCCAGGCGTGCCTATGAACTCTTCGAGCAGCGGGGCCGCCAGGATGGTCGGGCAGTCGAGGACTGGGCGCAGGCGGAGCGGGATATTCGGAAAAATAAACCCCAAAAATAAACAGACTCGAACAACACAGCCGGTATGGCCGAAAAAATAAAGATGACAAGTCATTCCCCGGCTACCGCAAACCGCTCCGGCGGCAAAACCATGACCGATGTTTGAAGCGGCAGCCCAAGGACAAGTTGATCGGGCACAGGCAGCAAATTCACAATCACGGTCAGGACATGCCGGAAATTCGCAACTGGAATTGGGAAGGGAATACAATGTTGCGGGGGATGTGCCGGCGAAATGAGTCACGCGTGCCAGGGTGTCTCTGACCCCGGGTAAAAGGCGAAAAATATGAACAACCCATCAAGCCATTCGAATTTCGGCACTGTTGTCTCGGTGCGCGGCAGTGTCGTGGACATCCGCTTTGATAAGTATCTGCCGCCCATCTATTCTCTGCTGCACGCGGGGACGGATGGCCGGATCGCTATCGAGGTGCTGTCCCAGCTCGATGCACACCGGGTGCGTGGAATCGCGCTGACCCCCACGCAGGGCCTGGTGCGCGGCGCGGTAGTGGAAGACACCGGCGGGCCGTTGCAGGCGCCGGTCGGCAAGGAAATCCTCTCGCGCATGTTCGATGTTTTCGGCAACGTCATCGACCGCCAGCCGGCGCCGTCGGATGTGCAATGGCGCTCGGTCCATCGCGCGCCACCGCCCCTGGCACGGCGTTCCACAAAATCAGAGCTGTTCGAGACCGGCATCAAGGTCATCGATGTGCTGATGCCGCTGGAGCGCGGCGGAAAAGCCGGCTTGTTCGGCGGGGCGGGTGTGGGCAAGACGGTGCTGCTCACCGAGATGATCCATAACATGGTCGGGCAACAGGAAGGCGTGAGCATCTTCTGCGGCATAGGCGAGCGCTGCCGCGAAGGGGAGGAACTCTACCGCGACATGAAAGCCGCGGGCGTGCTGCAGAACATGGTGATGGTGTTCGGCCAGATGAACGAGCCTCCCGGCGCCCGCTTTCGCGTCGGCCATGCGGCGCTGACCATGGCCGAATATTTTCGCGACGACGAGCATCGTGATGTGCTGCTGCTGATCGATAATATTTTTCGTTTCATCCAGGCCGGGATGGAAGTGTCAGGCATGATGGGACAGATGCCGTCGCGCCTGGGTTACCAACCGACCATGGGCACCGAGCTGTCGCAATTGGAGGAACGCATCGCGAACACCGATACTGGAGCAATCACCTCGATCCAGGCGGTGTATGTGCCGGCGGACGATTTCACCGACCCGGCAGCGGTGCACACCTTCTCGCATCTTTCCGCGTCCATCGTGCTGTCGCGCAAACGGGCGAGCGAAGGCCTTTATCCGGCCATCGACCCATTGCAGTCCAGCTCCAAGATGTCCACGCCGGGCATCGTCGGCGAGCGGCATTACGCACTCGCGCAGGAGATCCGGCGCACCCTCGCTCAGTACGCCGACCTGAAAGACATCATCGCGATGCTCGGCCTGGAGCAGCTGTCGCCGGAGGACCGCAACGTGGTCGGCCGCGCACGGCGGCTGGAGCGTTTTCTCACTCAGCCATTTTTCACCACCGAACAATTTACCGGTCTCAAAGGCAAGCTAGTCAGCCTCAAGGACGCGCTGGATGGCTGCGAGCGCATCCTGAACGATGAGTTCAAGGATGTGCCGGAGAGCGCGCTGTACATGATAGGCGCGATAGACGAAGCGAAAAAAATGACTGCTCCTGGCAAACCGGCAGCCAAGTCCGAACCGCAGACCAAGCCAGAACCGAAACCTCAACCGGAAGTGGAACATGCAGACAGCGCGCATGAATCTTAAGATTCTCCTACCCTACAAGATATTCGCCGAAAAGGCCGGTGTGTTGCGCATTGTCGCCGAGTCTCGCGAGGGTTCATTCGGGCTTTTGCCGCACCGGCTCGACTGCGTAGCGGCGCTCGTGCCGGGGATACTGGTTTTCGAGACCGAAGCCGACGGCGAGGTATGCCTGGCCGTGGATGAAGGCATCCTGGTCAAGTCCGGCGCGGACGTGATGGTCTCGGTGCGCAACGCGATCGGGGGAACCGATCTCGGCAAGCTGCGCGAGGCAGTAGAGCGGGAATTCCTGAATCTGGACAAGCAGGAACAGAGCGTGCGTTCGGTGCTGGCGAAACTGGAGAGCGGATTTATTCGTCGCTTTGCGGAGTTTCATCATGAGTGAAAAACCGGAACAAAAATCCGTGACCGGCGAGACCGAATTCAGCCAGCAGGTGGGCGATAAGGCGGCGCGCAAGCTCAAGGCGCAACGCCATGTCACACAGACGGTCTGGTCCGGCCTGGGCATGATGGGGTTGATCGGCTGGTCGGTGGCGATACCCACGCTGCTCGGTGCGGCGCTGGGACTTTGGCTGGACAAGAGCTATCCCGGCGGCCACTCCTGGACGCTGATGCTGCTGGCCATCGGCCTGGGTCTGGGCTGCTTTAATGCGTGGCATTGGGTGGCCAAGGAAGACAGGGAAATTCACGAGCAGGAGGGAGGCGATCATGATTGATCCGTTGAGCCTGACATTCGCTGTGCTGGCGGGAACCATGCTCGGAGCGATATTTTTTGGCGGCCTGTGGTGGACAGTGCGCAAGGGCGTTTCGTCCGGACATCCGGCACTGTGGTTCTCTGTCAGCATGCTGCTGCGGATTTGCATAGTCGTGCTCGGTTTCCATTTTATCCTCGGGGATAACTGGCAGAGACTGCTTGCGGGCCTGCTCGGTTTCATCATCGCGCGCATTGCCATGACGAGGCTCACTCGAGCAGCGCGGCAACAAAACCAATTGGTGCAGGAGGCCGGCCATGCACCTTAGTCCCGATGAAATCATCTTCTGGCAATCCGGCTTTGTTAAGCTCAACGCCACGATCGTTTACACATGGGGGCTGATGGCCGTGCTGGCGGTTGGCTCAAAACTTGTCACGCGCAAACTTTCCACAGGCCTGCAGCGTACGCGCTGGCAGAATCTGCTGGAGATCGTCGTCACCGGCATCGACAAGCAAATCGCAGAGGTGGGCATGAGCCAGCCGCAGAAATACCTCGGCTTTCTCGGTACCCTGTTCCTGTTTGTCGCGATGGCGAGCCTCTTCACCATCGTCCCGGGCTATGAACCGCCGACCGGTTCGCTATCGACTACCGCGGCGCTGGCGATCTGTGTGTTCGTCGCGGTGCCGCTGTTCGGCATCGAGGATCAGGGGCTGGGCGGATACCTTGGAGATTACCTGAAGCCGACGGTCATCATGCTGCCGTTCAACATCATCAGCGAACTGTCGCGCACCCTGGCCTTGGCGGTCCGCCTGTTCGGCAACATGATGAGCGGGACGATGATACTTGCCATCCTGCTGACCATCACGCCGTTCATCTTCCCGATCGCGATGAGCGCGCTCGGACTGCTGACCGGCATGGTGCAGGCCTACATCTTCAGCATCCTGGCCACGGTTTACATCGCGGCTGCCACGCGAGTCCGCAAGCCAAAACCAGTTCCGGCACCAGAACCGGCAGCAAAACAATGAAGCACCAACCACGACCAGCAAAGGAGAAATTATGGACAGCATGACTATTATCGCGGTGGCATCAATTGTCACTGCCGGCCTGACGATCGCCCTCGGCAGTATCGGGCCTGCGCTCGGCGAAGGGCGTGCGGTTGCCACGGCCTTGACTTCGCTGGCGCAGCAACCCGATGCCGCAACGACGATCACGCGCACCCTGTTCGTCGGACTGGCAATGATCGAGTCCATTGCGATCTACTGTTTCGTGGTCTCGATGATTCTCCTTTTCGCCAACCCGTTCTGGAACCACGTCATCGCGCTGGCGCCGGGAAAATAAGTCATGCTGATAGACTGGTTCACCGTCATCGCTCAAGTCGTCAACTTCCTCATTCTGGTGTGGTTGTTGAAGCACTTCCTTTACCGGCCGATCCTCGACGCCATAGACGCGCGTGAGAAAAGGATCGCCAGGGAGCTGGCAGACGCCGACGCGAAAAAGGCCGAAGCCCGCAAAGAGCGCGACGAGTTCCAGCACAAGAACGAGGAGTTTGATCAGCAGCGCAGCGCGCTGATGAACAAGGTGACGGAGGAAGCGAAAACCGAACGCCAGCGCCTGCTCGATGAAGCGAGGCAGGCGGCCGACGCCCTGAGCGCCAAGCGATATGAGGCGCTGCAAAACGATGCACATAACCTGAATCAGGCGATCAGCCGCCGGACACAGCAGGAAGTATTCGCCATCGCGCGCAAGGCGCTGACCGATCTCGCCGCGGCGAGTCTGGAAGAACGCCTGGCCGAGGTGTTCACTCGCCGCTTGCGCGAGATGGACGAGCAGGCGAAAAGATCCCTGGGTGAGGCTATCAAGACAGCATCAGAACCTGCGCTGGTGCGCAGCGCCTTTGACCTGCCTGCTGCCCAGCGCACCGCGATACAACAGGCGCTGAACCAGGCGTTTTCGGCTGAGATCCCCATCCGTTTCGAGACCGCGCCGGAACTGATCAGCGGCATCGAGCTCACCGCGAATGGACAAAAAGTGGCGTGGAGCATCGCGGACTATCTGGTGTCGCTGGAAAAAGGCGTAGCCGAATTGCTGAAAGAGAAGGAACAAGCTGAAGCACAGGCACAGGCCCGGGCACAGGCAAAGAAACCGTCAGTCTTGACACAGCAGATCGGCCAGCGAGCCTACGAGCTTTACGAGGAGCATGGACATAAGGCTGGACATGCAGCCGAGGACTGGGAGCAGGCAGAGCACGAGATCCGGAAAGAGATACTTAGACCCGTCAAAACCGGGCCCAAGGCCGAAATCAAACCCCGGGCCAAAGCGAATCTTGAGCCGGAAGCGGAAGCCAAGCCCGAAGACAAAGTAGCGCACGAGCCTGCAAGCAAAGTCGACCCCGTGCCGGAAGGCAAATCTGCAGACAAAGTGGGATCGAAGCCTGCAGCTAAAGACGCCCCTGGATCTGCAGCCAAAGCCGAAGCTAAACCAGCAACCGAAGCCGAGCCCAAGCCCGAAGGAAAACCAGTAGCCAAACCGGAAGCCACAGCCGAAACCGAGCCTGAAAAAAAGAGCCGATGACCATGGAACCCGAGAGCCTCCAGAACGTTTTCAACAGCGCCTTTGCCGGGATCAGCCAGGCGCGGGAAGCCTGCACGCCGCAACTGAGGCTGAAGGAAGTGGGCACGATCACCAGTATCGCGACGGGCATCGCAACGGTTACCGGTCTTCCCGGCGTGGGTTTTGAAGAGGTGCTGAAGTTTCCCGGCGATGTGTATGGCATCGCATTCAACGTCGACGAGGACGAGATCGGTGTCGTTCTGCTGGGGGACTACTGGCAGTTGCATGCGGGAGATGAGGTCGAACGCAGGGGACACGTGATGGACGTGCCGGTGGGTGACGGATTGATCGGGCGCATCATCAATCCGATGGGGCATCCGCTCGACGGCAACGGCCCGCTGGCATCCGGCGCGCGTTTGCCGGTCGAACGCCCGGCCGCTTCCATCATGGACCGCGCGCCCGTCACGGTTCCGTTGCAGACCGGCATCAAGGTCATCGATGCACTCATCCCGGTCGGGCGCGGCCAGCGCGAATTGATACTCGGCGACCGGCAGACCGGCAAGACCGCGATCGCGCTCGACACGATACTCAATCAGCGCGGCCAGAATGTGCTGTGCGTCTATTGCGCCATCGGCCAGCGCGCATCCGGCGTGGCCAAAGTGATCGCCGCCCTGCGCGAAAATGGCGCGATGGATTACACCATCGTGGTGGTCACCGAAGGCAACGATCCGCCCGGCCTGGCTTACATCGCGCCTTACGCTGCGACCAGCATCGCCGAGTATTTCATGGAACAGGGCCGCGACGTGCTGATCATTTACGACGATCTGACGCATCATGCGCGCGCCTATCGCGAACTGTCTTTGCTGCTGCGCCGCCCGCCCGGACGCGAGGCCTTTCCCGGCGACATCTTTTACATACACTCGCGGCTGCTGGAGCGCGCCACGCATTTGCGACCGGAGCTCGGTGGCGGCTCGCTGACAGCGCTGCCGATTATCGAAACCGAAGCGCAGGATATTTCCGCCTACATTCCAACCAACCTGATTTCCATCACGGATGGGCAGATATACCTCTCGCCGTCGTTGTTCGAATTGGGCGTGCTGCCCGCAGTCGACGTCGGCAAATCCGTTTCGCGCGTCGGTGGCAAGGCGCAACGCGCGGCTTACCGTGCCGTGGCGGGCGATCTCAAGCTTGCCTATGCACAGTTCGAGGAGCTGGAAACGTTCTCACGATTCGGCGCCCGGCTGGATGAAAGTACCCGCAAGATCATCGAGCACGGACGGCGTATCCGCGCCTGCCTCAAGCAGCCGGAATTCACGCCGGTATCGGTAGCTGCGCAAATCGCCGTACTGCTGGCATTGACCGCGAAACTTTTCGACAGCGTGCCGCTGGAGCAGATGACTGATGCCGAGCTTGCCGTGCGCGAGGCGGCGGCAGAAATTCCGGCCGAGGTCAGCGCGCGCTTCGATACCGCCGACCAGTTAAGCGATGAGGATAGGGAAGCAATCATTGCAATCGCCCGCCAGGCACTCGCGCCTTTTCAACCCAAGTCAGAGACAACAACCAAGTTGAAGCCCGAGTCCGAAACCGAGCCCGAAGCCAAACCCAAGTCTGATGGCGGCACCAAGCCGGAAGCTCCAGCGGACACCAAACCAAAGCCCGAGACGGAAGCCGAGGAGCAGCCATGAGCGACACCGCCGCGAGCCTGCGCCGCAAGATCGCCAGCGCCGGAGATCTGGAATCCGTGGTGCGCACGATGAAAGCCATGGCCGCATCGAACATCGGGCAGTACGAGAATGCGGTGCGCTCTCTGGATGATTATTACCGGACGGTGCAACTGGGTTTGGCCGCTTGTTTTCAGCAGAATGAACCCCGGACCATGACGCCAGCCAGGCACAGGAAGGCGGGGGCGATAGGGGCGGTGGTGTTTGGTTCCGACCAGGGGCTGGTTGGACAGTTCAATGATGTGATGGTGGAGTTTGTCGTGGATACGCTGGGAAAGTTGCCGGGTGAAAAAACGGTATGGGCGGTCGGCGAACGCATTCAGTCGCGCCTCGCAGACACCGGCTTGTTGCCGGGGAAAGACTTCATCCTGCCGAATTCCATCAGTGCCATCACTTCACTGGTCGGGCAGATTCTGGTCGAGATCGAAAGACATCGCGAAAAAGCCGGGATAGAGCAGATTTACCTTTTTCATAATCGCCCCGAGTCCGGCGCGATTTATACCCCCGTCAGCCAACGGCTGCTGCCGCTGGACGAAGAGTGGAGACGCGATCTGGAAGAAATCCCATGGCCGACCGGAAATTTGCCCGAGGTCATGAATGACCGGGAACAGACGCTGCTGGCCATGGTTCGCGAATATCTTTTTGTCTCGCTGTTCAGGGCGTGTGCCGAATCCCTGGCGAGCGAAAATGCCAGCCGCCTGGCCGCGATGCAACGCGCTGAAAAAAATATCGACGAATTGTCAGAGGACTTGAAGCGGAGCTTTCACCGTCTGCGCCAGAGCGGCATCGACGAAGAGCTGTTCGACGTCGTCGCCGGTTTCGAGGCGCTGAAAGTCACTCGGAAGTCGAATGATTACCAAGGAAAACAGAAAGGATCAGAATGAAAATCAATATCAAGGATTTCCGTGTGCTGGCAGGGAAAAAGGTCAAGCTCGACAGGTGGCCGACGCGGGTGAAACCGGTATACAAGTCGAAGAAAAAATACAAGGAACTCCTCGAAAAGCACGTTGAGGAACTGAGCGAACAGCAACAGCTGCACTACGCATCCAACCGTTATGCGGTGCTGCTGATTTTCCAGGCGATGGATGCCGCAGGGAAGGACGGCGCCATCAGACACGTGATGTCCGGTGTCAATCCGCAGGGCTGCCAGGTGTTCAGCTTCAAACATCCGAACCCCGAGGAACTGGAACATGATTTTCTGTGGCGCACCATGCAGGCCCTGCCGGAACGCGGCCGGATCGGCATCTTCAACCGCTCCTATTACGAGGAAGTGCTGATCGTCCGGGTGCATCCGGAGATTCTGCAAGCCGAGAATATTCCGGACGGTCTGACGAACAAGGAAACCATCTGGCCGGAGCGTTATCGCTCCATCGTTGACATGGAGGAACACCTGCACCGCAACGGCACGCGTATCATCAAGTTCTTCCTGCACCTTTCGGAAGAGGAGCAGCGCAAGCGCTTCCTCGGGCGCATAGATAAGCCCGACAAGAACTGGAAGTTCAGCCTCGCCGATATCGAGGAACGGAAATTCTGGAAACAGTACATGCGGGCCTATGAAGAATGCCTGAGCACAACCAGCACGGGCAATGCACCGTGGTATGTCGTACCCGCCGACGACAAGGAGAATGCGCGGCTGATCATCTCCGAGATCGTTCTCGACACATTCAAGTCCCTGGAATTGTCCTACCCGAAGGCCAGCTCGGAACACCAGCGGGAATTGCAGGCGATCCGCAAACAGCTGGTGAAATAACAGTGCAAGGTTGAAGAGATATCCATGAAAAAGTTATTTCACAAAGATCGGCAAAACACGGCCGAACAGGGACGCATGGTTCAGAAGCAGGCATCCCTGGATTTTCTGGACCCGGCGCACGAATGGCGCCGCATTTTTGCCGAGACATGGGGTACCTTCCTGCTGGTTCTCGTCGCCGCAGGAGGCGGGGCCGTGGCTGTCAAGAGCGGCGGTGCCGTCACACTGGGCATGCAGGTGGTGGCACCAGGACTGATGGTGATGGCGATCATCTACTTTATGGGCACGGTCAGCGGCGCGCATCTGAATCCGGCAGTCACGCTGGCATTTGCGTTGCGGCGCAATTTCCCATGGCGCCGCGTGCCGGCCTATGTGCTGGCGCAGCTGTTCGGCGGTGTCGCGGCGGCGGAATTCCTGCATGCCATGTTCGGCACAGCCGGTGCGCTTGGCGCGACCGTGCCGGGCAGCGGTATCGGCAACGGGACTGCATTGGCGATGGAGGTGGTGCTGACAGCCGGGCTGGTGAACACGATTCTGGGCACGGCCTCGGGAGCGCGCAACATCGGAACCAACGGTGCCATTGCGGTGGGCGGTTACATCGCGTTGGCGGGTCTATGGGCGGCACCGATCAGCGGCGCCTCAATGAACCCGGCCCGTTCGTTCGCGCCTGATCTGGTGCGCGGCGATCTGGGCACGACATGGATCTACATAGCCGGGCCGGTGATGGGGGCACTGATCGGGGTCGCTTTCGAGTGGATACTCAAAGGAAAACCCACCGCTGCGGGAGCGATTGCGGCACAGGGTACGCTCGATAATGATGATTCAGGGAAGCCGGAAGTCTGAACAAAGCAGCGTGGTGGAGGTGATCAGGATCGAACTGACGGCCTTCTGATTGCGAACCAGACGCTCTCCCAACTGAGCTACACCCCCACGGCTGGGGTAGATGCTAAACAGAAACCGGCTATTTGGAAAGGGATAACCCGCTTTTTCGATAGAAGTCATCCAGGTCGCTCAGGTCGTCGAATATTCCCGCAGCACCGTCAAAATCATGCCAGTGTGTATAGGGGTTGGTGGTGACGTAGGTCTTGATGCCGGCCGCAAGCGCCGAACGAAGGCCGTTGTTTGAGTCTTCCAGTGCGATGCACTCCTCCGGCGCGAGCTTGAGTTTTTCCAGTACCCAGAAGTAGATGTCCGGTGCGGGCTTCTTGTGCGGCACGATGTCGCCACAGCCGTTGGCGGCGAAATAACTTTCCCAGTCCTTGCCCAGCCCGACTTCCAGCAGGGCGGAAACATTTTCCGGCGTGGTGGTGGTGGCGATGGCGAGCTTGATTCCAGCGGCGCGCGCATCATCCATCAACTGTTTTATTCCGGGACGCAGCGGAATTTGTCCCTCTCGCAGCATCGCGGTGTAATGCGCGGTCTTCACCTTGTGCAGGTGTTTGACGAAGTCGTCGAAATTGTCAGGCTTGGTGTAGCCGGTCAGAAAATCCGAGACGAAATACTTGATGCGCTCCTTGCCGCCGGTCACCTTGAGCAGCTTGTCGTACAGCGCAACATCCCAGTTCCAGTCCAGCCCGTTCTCGGCGAAAGCCTCGTTGAAAGATTTGCGGTGTCCGTCCTCGGTATCGGCGAGCGTGCCGTCTACGTCGAAAATAATAGCTTTGATAGTCATGAGGTTTATCTGTGTGTTGTTAAAAAACGTTATTCTGGCAGAGGCCGCAGGCGGAAAACAATTTACTGTTTATTCATTTACGGAAAGTCGTTTGATGCTGGCCGCATCAGTGCGGGTTGCAATCTCCTTATTTCGCTCATTGGATAAATCGGCAAGTCTGTGATATCCACAACATCCCCCTCCTTTAATGGCTTAACAATTGCGCGCTGAATATCAGCATCATCTGGAATCCCACCTTCAAGGCAAATAGGAATCAGATTCTGGTGCTTGATAAGCAGATTGGTTCTGTTCCGCCCATTGTTAAAAATAATCTCCCGTTCCCCTAGCTTATTTAGACGAAAGAATATTTCTCCCAGAGTAAAGCCCCACGGTGAATTTTTCTTATCAAACCACAATTCAGAATACGCATTTATTAATTTGCTTCTATCAACTGGAGCGAATGTAGACCTCAACCAAAGTGGCTCTAAGAGCTTCCAGTCAACTAACACCGCCATATCTTCTGCTACGCTCTTATGAATTCTAATTTTCATTGCCGCTCTCATCTACTAAACTATTTCTTAAAACGGAAATCAAGCTGGCTCAAGAGTCCAATTCGTTCCTGCGACAGCTTGTTGTTCTTGTAAAGGCTTCTCTGCCCGCTACACCATTGCCCGAGCTTTTGAAACTCCTTACTTGTGGTGGAGACGTTGCAATTACCATAAGTGTTCTTATAGTCAGTTAGGGCAGCTAACATTTCATCCCATATTTCAGCCAACTGATTCCATACGAAGCCGAGTTGCTCTAAACGCTGCACTCGTGCAGGCGGAAGTCTGTTCTCCTTGTATGTCTTCCTTTGCCCGCTACACCATTGCCCGAGCTTTTGAAACTCCTTACTTGTAGTGGAGACGTTACAATTACCATAGGTTTGCTTGTAGCTGCTTAATGCAGCGAACATCTCATCCCATCGGGTTTCAAGTCGTTCCCAGACAAAACCCAGCTGTTCCAAGCGCTGGATACGCTCCGCCGAAATTTTGTTTTTCCGGAAAGTTCGTCGCTGAACATAGCACCACTGGCCAAGCTCAGGATTTTCCAACCATTCTACAGGTACATTGCAGTCACCATGTATCTGCTTATAGGAAGACAATACAGCGAACATTTCTTTCCATGTCGCATCGAGTCGATTCCATACAAAACCGATGTCTTCCAACCGCTTGATGCGCTCGGGAGAAAGTTTGTCTTTTTTGTAAACGTTACGCTGCCTCTGGCCCCATTGCCCAAGATCAGGGTTCTCCTCCCATTCATTGGGCACATTGCAATCGTCATGTGTTTGCTTGTAATTTAGCAGCGCAGCGAACATCTCTTCCCAATTTGCAACGAACGGATCCCACACAAAACCGATGTCTTCCAGTCGCCTGAAGCGATCAGGAGAAAGTTTGCTGTTCTTGTAAATTTTCCGCTGTCTACTACACCACTGTGCAAGCTGGGGATTGTCCTTCCATCCACTAGGCACATTGCAGTCACCGTATGCCTGTTTATAGGCAGTCAAAGCAACGAACATTTCTTCCCAAACAGCATCTAGTGAGTTCCATGCAAAGCCCTGCCCCTCTAGCCGTTGGATCCTTTCAGCGGGTAGCTTGCCATTCTGGTACGCCGTGCGCTGATGGGCGCACCATTTTCCTAGCTTTGGATTGTCTGACCATTCGCGTGGCACATTGCAATCACCATGCTTCTGCTTGTAGGTGCTGAGTGCGACAAACAATTCATCCCATGTCGAGGCAAAAGGCTCCCACTCAAACCCAAGCTCGTCAAGACGTTGAGAGCGTTTTGGAAGGAACATCCCTTCCCGATAGTCCATTCTTTGTTTAACCACCCACCTCGCCAGTTCTTTGTTTTGGCGCCATTCCTTGGGAACGATGCAATCGCCATATGCCTGTTTGTAGGTAAGTAACTCCCCGAAGCGTTCATCCCAATTAGCAGCTAGCCTTTCTACGCATTCCGCTGTGATCGAATTGCGTATCACTTCCAGCGATACACTTGGCCCCAACACCTCAACACGCTCTCGTAGTCGACTCTCGTCGTAGCCGCCGGTGCGGCCATTGTCTTCGCGCATCTGGCGGATGATGTCGGTGAGCACATCGTCCTGTTCCTTCATCGCAGAAAGCACGTCCCACACATCGGAAAAGTCCGTGCGGTGCAGCGCTTCTTCGATGGTTTCTTTGGCGGTCATATCCAGAAACAGCGGAACCATCACATAGCCCTGTTGCTTGCCAGGTGACTTGCGCATGGCGCGCCCGGTAGCTTGAACGATGTCTACTTTGCTCTTGCGCGGCGACATGAAAGCGACCATATCCACCGCTGGAACATCCACCCCTTCGGTGAGACAGCGGGCATTGGACATCACCGCTTTTCCCGCTTGCCGAAAGGCTTTCATGTGGTCTTCGCGTTCCGAGGTGCGCATTGCTCCGCTGACATGCCAGGTTTGGAATCCTTTCAGGTGATGACGGATGCCTTCGCCATCATCTGAGGTGAAAGAGCGCGCTGCCGCAACGGAACCGTGAAAGGTGAAGATGCGGCTCACGCCATATTTCTCCACCGCCGCTTGCAGCGCGATTTGCAAGGCGACCTGACGTGCCTTAACGGGATCGCCTGCGACAATGACTTCGCCGTGTTTGAGTACATAGTCGTTGACCATCTCGGATGTGACCACCGAGATGACTACTTTGTAATTGCAGATGATGTCGAGCCGTGCGGCCTCTGCGAAGCTAAGGGTGTGCGCAACTTTCCCATAAACTTCCGGCCTGTCCATTGAATAGACCAGCTCGTTATCACCCTCTTTGTCCTTTTTGCGAATGTCGTAGTGGCGCGGTGTAGCGGTAAAGAATAGCCGCTTGCGGATAGGCAGGTTCTCATCCTTCAGGGCAAAACTGAATTGGGTTCCGATGCGGCTGGCGGTTTTGTGCGCTTCGTCGAAAATCGCCAACTCGAATGGCTGTCTTTCGCCATTTACTCTGATGGGCATACCCTCGGCGACGATGTGCGCAGACTGGTAAGTGGAGAACACCACCTTCACGCCATCGAACGGCTTGCCAAGAAATTTTCCTACGGCTGCACTTTCAGTCGTTACCGGGAAATCTAGGTCGGCCTGATGAACGATGAGATCATCCGCACCTTTCGCCACAGTAGGATCGGAGCAGACGCACAGGTACGCGAGTTTTTCCAAAGATGTTTCGCGCAGCCATTCGTGCAGCAGTTGGCGCACCAACGCCAACGAGGGCAGCAAAACCAAAATATTGCGGCAGCCGCGCTGTTCCGCCGCCCACAGAGCAACCAGCGATTTACCTGTGCCGCAGGCCATGACGACGGTGGCACGGTCATTGGCATTGAGTTCGCTGTCTATCGCTACCAGTGCTTCTTGCTGGTGTGGCTTGGGTACTTTGTGCGTCAGCTTGACTTGTCCGCTTTGCAACCACAGCCGCATGGCCTCAAAGTCTTCCGGTGTGAGGCGATCAAGGTCGCTACCGCGTATGGCGATGAAGCCGCTGCGGTCGCGCATCAGGTTGGGCAAGGCTTCGCAGTTGGTGAACAGCACGCGCTGGCTGACTTGATCGGTCAATCCCATAAAAGTGGAAAGTTCATCCCACGTCAGCGAGGGACGGTTGCTGCGAAACTTGACCTGATAGGCGCGCAGTTCGCCATCGTGAGTTTGATAGGTTCCATCCACGCCCATGTCTCTGCCAGTATTCAGCGAAAGTAGTTTGCGTTGTTCTAGCGGGATAGATTCAAACGGCCATACTTCACGCGCTTCATTGATTTTTTGGGTGGCTAAGTAGGCTTCGGCGAACACTTCGAAGGCATCACCGCGCATTTTGTTTGAATCAAGCCCAGAAATACGCGCTTCGAATTCGGCGAATGAACTCAGGCCATCGAACAAGCGACTGGTGAGGAAGAGATGAGTGGCAGGGTGTTTTGAGGACATTTGTATAATAAAGCCTGCAAGGCTTACAAGTGACCTCAGTAACTCATCGCATGCCGGGCAATTTGCCCGCCATCCCGCGCATCAGCTTGCCCATGCCGCCCTTGCTGAACATCTTCATCATCTTCTGCATTTGCTCGAACTGATTGAGCAACTGGTTGACGTGCATCACCTGCACGCCCGCGCCCATCGCGATGCGGCGTTTGCGCGAGGCCTTGATGAGTTCCGGCTTGCTGCGTTCGAGCGGCGTCATCGAATTGATGATGCCCTCGGTGCGTACTATCTGCTTCTCATCTACCTTGTTGCCCGCGGCGGCTTGCGAAAACTGCGCGGGCAGTTTGTCCATCATTGCCGACATGCCGCCCATCTTGCGCATTTGCACGATCTGTTGCTTGAAGTCGTTGAGGTCGAAACCTTTGCCGCTCTGCATTTTCTTGGCGAGTTTTTCGGCTGCGCCGTGATCGACTTCGCGCTGCGCATCTTCGATCAGCGACAGCACATCGCCCATGCCGAGCACGCGCGAGGCCATGCGTTCCGGGTGGAAGGCTTCCAGGCCACCGGGCTTTTCGCTGACGCCGACGAACTTGATCGGCTTGCCGGTGATCTGCCGCACCGACAGCGCCGCACCGCCGCGCGCGTCACCATCCAGTTTCGTCAGGATGATGCCGGTCAGCGGCAGGGCGTCGCCGAATGCCTTGGCAGTATTCACCGCATCCTGACCTGTCATCGCATCCACGACGAACAGGGTTTCGATCGGCTTCAGCGCCGCGTGCAGTTGTTGTATTTCCGCCATCATCGCGGCGTCGATGGCCAGCCGGCCGGCGGTATCGACGATCAGCACATCGTGATAATGCCTGCGCGCGTAGTCCAGGGCAGCCAATGCGATGTCCTGGGGTTTCTGGCTGATGTCCGAGGCAAAAAAATCGATTTCCAGTTGCTTTGCCAGTATGCGCAACTGCTCGATTGCGGCAGGACGATAAATATCACAGCTGACCAGCAGCACTTTTTTCTTTTGCTGGTCGCGCAGCAACTTGGCCAGCTTGCCGCTGCTGGTGGTTTTACCCGCGCCCTGCAAACCGGCCATCAGAATCACGGCGGGTGGCGTGGTGGCGAGATTGAGCGCGTCGTTGTGTTCGCCCATCAGCCTGGTGAGTTCGCGATGCACCACACCGATCAGGGCTTGCCCGGGATTCAGGTTGCCGATGACCTCCTGTCCGAGCGCGGATTGTTTCACCTGGGCGATGAATTCCCTGACGACCGGCAGCGCGACGTCGGCTTCGAGCAGGGCCATGCGTACTTCGCGCAAGGCATCCTGGATGTTGCTTTCGGTCAGGCGTGCCTGGCCGCGCAGGTTCTTGATGACGCCGGATAGGCGTTGCGTGAGATTTTCCAGCATGATAGGTTCGCAAGAGTTGGTGTAGAATTAACTCAAGTCTAAAACATCCTGGCAAAAAATGTCCAACCTTATCCTTTCGCTGATAACCAGCGCTGCCTATTGTGTGCTGGCTGCCTATTTTTGGCGGGCGCACGCTCGCGGTGAGGGTGATTTGTTGGTCCGCGGTTCGGTTGGCCATCTGGTCTTGTTCCCGCTGGCAATACATACTTATTTGCTGGCGCAGGGCATTTTCTCGGGGGGGGGCTTCGACCTCGGCGTGCTGAATGCGCTGTCCGCAATCCTGTGGCTGACCCTGCTGGTGTACTGGGTGGCGCGCTTCTTTTATCCTATTGGCGGGCTGCAGGCGCTGGTGTTGCCCATGGCAGCGGTTGTCGTGGTGTTGCCGGAACTGTTCCATACCGATCATATTCTGAGGAACACCGGTTTGTTTGCCTTCAAGGCGCATGTCACTGCCGCCTTGCTGGCTTATAGCCTCTTCACCATCGCCATGTTGCATGCGGTGCTGATATCGCAGGTGGAAAAGCGGCTGCATCACGCTACGCTGCCGCGCGTACTGCGCAGCCTGCCGCCGCTGATGACCATGGAAACCCTGCTGTTTCGGATGATAGGGATCGGTTTCGTGTTGCTGACGGTGACGCTGGCATCGGGCATGGTGTTCTCCGAGGAAGTGTTCGGCGAACCGTGGCAGTTCAATCACAAGGTCCTGTTTGGTTTTGTATCCTGGGTGGTGTTCGCAGTGCTGCTATGGGGACATCGCTTTTACGGCTGGCGCGGGCGTATCGCGGTGCACTGGACTGTGGGCGGATTTGTGCTGCTGCTGCTGGCTTATCTGGGCAGCAGGTTTGTCCTGGAAGTGTTGCTGCATCGATAATCCGAAACGCTGATTTCTTGCGGGTTGCCAGAAGTACATAAAATGTCGTAGAATCCGCGCCCTTTCGCTTGGCTCATAAACTTTAGGTAGGTTTTCATATGGTAATCATTCGTCTTTCCCGTGGCGGTTC
>DIYV01000137.1:18946-19968 GCA_002429165.1 Gallionella sp. UBA6045
GTCGGCTTCTACAATCCGCTGGTAGCGGAAGGTCAAGAAGCGCTGCGTCTGCAATTGGAACGTGTAAGTCACTGGCAAAGCAAGGGCGCGCAATTGAGCGACACCGTTGCCAAGCTGGTCAAGCGCGCCGGTGCCACAGCCGCAGTCTGACGACACCGGTTCCATGGTGATCATGGGGCGTATCGCAGCTGCACACGGTATCCGCGGTTGGGTCAAGATCCAGCCGTATACCGAGTATCTTGATAGTCTTCTGGATTATCAGACTTGGTGGATAGGTCATGAGCACGGCCCGTGGCGCGAGGTGGAAGTCAAGCAGTGTGAGGCCCATAACAAGACATTGGCCGCACAATTGCCGGACTGTCCGGATCGCACCGCTGCCGAAAAGTTGAAGGGTTTGTTGATCGCCGTACCGCGCAGCAGTTTGCCGCAGCATGCGGGTGATGAATACTACTGGTCTGATCTGATCGGACTGGCGGTGGTGAATGAAGCGGGGGTGCAACTGGGAACGGTGGCAAACTTGCTGGAAACCGGCGCGAACCAGGTGTTGAGCGTGACGGGCGAAAACGGCGAAATCCTAATCCCGTTTGTGGCTACGGCCATCAAGCAGGTGGATGTGCAGAATAAATGTATCAAGGTGGACTGGGCGGCGGACTACTGATAATGATCTTTGACGTTATCACCCTGTTTCCCCAGATGTTCGATGCGCTGACGCAATACGGCATCACGCGGCGCGCGGCAGAACAAGGCAACTATGTATTAAAGACGTGGAATCCCAGGGATTTCACCACGGATAATTATCGCACCATCGATGACCGCCCCTACGGCGGCGGTCCCGGAATGGTGATGCTGGGCGAACCGCTGGCCGCCGCGATCAACGCAGCCAAGCAGCGACAAGCAGCCAGCGGTGTGAAAAAAAGCCGGGTGGTGTATCTGTCGCCGCAAGGCAGATTGCTGACCCACTCGGTGGTCAAAGAGTTGGTGGCGCAAGCAGATGAAGGTTTGATCCTGCTGGCGGGACGTTA